>NZ_JASNRB020000029.1:0-57535 GCF_030411975.2 Massilia orientalis
GGTCCCCATCGTCTAGAGGCCTAGGACATCACCCTTTCACGGTGAGTACCGGGGTTCGAATCCCCGTGGGGACGCCAGTCAAAGACCGGAGCAGACCACCCGCACATGCGGAAAGGTGCTCCGGTTTTTCTTTGGGTCCGCGACCATGCACAACGATCAACGCTCCACGACTCTCGCCATCTTCTGCAAGGTGGTCGACAACTTCGGCGACATCGGCATCTGCTGGCGCCTTGCGCGGCAGTTCCACCGCGAGCATGGCATCGCGGTGACCCTGTGGGTCGACGACCTCGCCAGTTTCCGCCGCATCTGGCCAGGCGTGTCCGTCGAGGCCGGCGAACAGGTGGTCGACGGCGTGCGCGTGCTGCGCTGGCGCGACCAGGATGGAGTCTACGCGCCGGCCGACGTGGCCGACATCGTCATCGAATTCTTCGGCGTCGACATCCCGCCGGGCTATGTCGCCGCGATGGCCCAGTGCGAGCCGCGGCCCGTGTGGATCAATTACGAAGGCCTCAGCGCCGAGGAATGGGTCGAGGGTTGCCACGCGCTGCCGTCGATGCATCCGCGCCTGAAGCTGACGAAGCATTTCTTCTTCCCGGGTTTTACGGACAAGACGGGCGGCCTGCTGCGCGAACGCGATCTGCTCGGCGCGCGCGACCGCTTCCAGGCCGACGCGGCGGCGCGGGCCGATTTCCTGGCGCGGCTGGGCGTCGGAAAGGACGAGATGGCCGCGCTGACGGTCAGCCTGTTCTGCTATCCGCACGCGCCGGTGGCGGCGCTGTTCGCCGCGTGGCAGGCGGGGGATCGTCCGGTGACGTGCCTCGTGCCGCAAGGTGTCGCACACGAGCAGGTGGCGGCGTTCGTCGGCGCCGGCGCGGTGGCGACGCACGGCAATCTCACGGTCCGCACCATCCCGTTCCTGTCGCAGGACGATTACGATCGCCTGCTGTGGGCGTGCGATGTGAACTTCGTCCGGGGCGAGGATTCCTGGGTGCGCGCGCAATGGGCTGGGCGACCATTCATCTGGCACATTTATCCGCAAGATGAAAACTTGCATCATGTTAAACTCCGCGCGTTCCTGCAAAAGTACGCGGAGAACCTGGACAGCCTGATCGATTTTTCCCTGCGCTGGAATGGCGTGGAAGGTGATGCGCCGGCCGATTGGCCGGCCCTGTGGACATCGCTGCAAGCCAGTTTGCCGACGATACGCTCACGCGATGCCGAGTGGCAGGCGCGGATGTCGGCGAATGGCGACCTGGTGCGCAACCTGCTGGATTTCGCCCGGTCGCTGCGGTAGGCGACGGGCGAGGAACATGGTATCATGCTTGATTACTGCAACTCATTTTTAGGTTAAAACCCTCCTATGAAACCCGCAAAAGAAATCCGTGTCGGCAACATCATCATGGTTGATGCCAAGCCTTTCATCGTGCTGCGCTCCGACGTCAATGGCTCGAGCCGCACGGGCTTCACGTACAAGTGGAAGATGAAGAATCTTCTCACCAACGCACCGCTGGAAAACGTGTTCCGCGGCGACGACAAGTTCGACGTCGTCGTCCTGGACAAGAAGCCGGTGACCTACTCGTACTTCGCCGACCCGCTGTACGTCTTCATGGATGAAGAGTACAACCAGTACGAAATCGAAGAAGAAAACCTGGGCGACGCCATCAACTACCTGAAAGACGGTATGGAATGCGAAGCCGTGTTCTACGACGGCAAGGCCATCTCGGTCGAACTGCCGATCACCATCGCACGCCAGATCATCTACACGGAACCGGCCGTCAAGGGCAATACCTCGGGCAACGTCCTGAAGGAAGCCAAGCTCGAAAACGCCATCGAGTCGAAGCAGTTCACCATCCAGGTGCCGCTGTTCGTCAACCAGGACGACGTCATCGAGATCGACACCCGTACCGCCGAGTACAAGAAAGTCGTCCGCAACTAAGCCGACCGCTCTCTGAAAAAAACGCTGTCCATCGGGCAGCGTTTTTTTTCGTCGATACGTCCGACACGCGTGCATGTCACATAAGCAAGATGCTGTTATGCTGGCGCATTCTCGAGGAGGACGCATGGATCGCAGGGATTTCGTTCGGCTGGGACTGGCGGCGAGCGCCGCGGCCGGCGTGACCGCCACGGCAACGGGCAAGGAACTCGATGCCGTCCTGGACGCCGGCGTGCGCGAGCAGCAGGCGCTGATGGAAACGGGCAAGCTGACGTCGAAGACGCTCGTGCAGCGCTACCTCGCGCGCATCGCGGCCGTCGACAAGGCCGGGCCGCGCCTGAACGCCGTCATCGAACTGAATCCCGACGCCGCCAGGATCGCCGCCGACCTCGATCGCGAGCGTAAGGCCGGCAAGGTGCGCGGCCCGCTGCACGGCATCCCCGTCCTGTTGAAGGACAATATTGCGACGGGCGACAGGATGAGCACGAGCGCCGGCGCGCTCGCGCTGGACGGCGTGCGCGCCACGCGCGATGCGTTCGTCGCGGCGCGCCTGCGCGTGGCCGGCGCCGTCATCCTCGGCAAGACGAATCTGTCGGAATGGGCGAACATGCGCTCGACACATTCCGTCAGCGGCTGGAGCGGACGCGGCGGCCAGACGCGCAACCCGTATGCGCTCGACCGCAACACGAGCGGTTCCAGTGCCGGTTCGGGCGCCGCGATGGCGGCCGCGCTCGCCGCGCTCGCCATCGGCACGGAGACGGACGGGTCGATCGTGTCGCCGGCGTCGATCTGCGGCATCGTCGGCATCAAGCCCACATTGGGCCTCGTCAGCCGCAGCGGCATCATCCCGATCGCGCATTCGCAGGACACGGCCGGCCCCATGACGCGTACCGTGGCCGACGCCGCGCTGCTGCTCGCGGCCATCGCCGGCGCCGATCCGGACGACGCCGCCACGGGCACCATGCAGGGCAGGCCGGCCGATTACGCGGCGGCCTTGAGGTCGGACGGCCTGCGCGGCCGCCGCATCGGCGTCGCGCGCAATTTTTTCAATAGCCCGGCCGTGAACGCCGTGATCGAAGCCGAGCTGGCCATCCTGAGCGCGCAGGGCGCGACGCTCGTCGACGTGCAGGTGCCCAACGTGGACAAGTACGGCGACTCGGAACTGGAAGTGCTGCTGTCCGAATTCCGTCCCGACCTGGAGGCATACCTGGCCGGCTACGCGCCGCACGCGTCCGTCAAGACGATGGCCGACGTGATCGCCTTCAACGACCAGCACGCCGCGCAGGAACTCCGCCACTTCGGCCAGGAACACCTGATCGCGGCGGCGGCCCGGCCGGGCCTCGACGCCAGGGCCTACCGCGACGCACTTGCCAACAACCATCGCTACAGCCGCGACGAGGGCATCGACCAGATCCTGCGCGAGGAAAAGCTGGATGCGCTGGTCGCGCCGACGGGCGGCACGGGCTGGCTGACCGACTACATCAACGGCGACCACGACGGCCCCAGCTTTTCGTCGCCCGCGGCCGTGGCCGGCTACCCGCACGTGACGGTCCCGGCCGGCTTCGTGCACGGGTTGCCCGTCGGGCTGTCGTTCGTCGGCGGCGCGTGGAGCGAAGCGGCGCTGATCGCGATGGCCTATGCCTACGAGCAGGCGAGCCAGCGGCGCCGCGCGCCCACGTATCCGGCGTCCGTCAACCCGCGCGCCTGACCCACACGAACGCGCAGATCGATGCTGCCAGCGCGCAGGCGGCGCATACGACCATCGCCATGTGGAACGGCGCCAGCAGTGCGCGGCCTTGCGCCGTCAGCACGACGCCCAGCAGCGCCGTCGCGATGAGCCCGCCGCCGCGCGCGACGGCGCTGTTGAAGCCGGACGCGACGCCCGTGTGATGGGCGTCCACGGACGACAGCACGGCCGTCGTCAGCGGCGCCGCAACGCACGCCATGCCGACGGCGATGACGAGGATGGCGGGCAGCACGGTCGTGGCATAGCCGCCGCCGCCGATGCGCGTGCCCAGCAGGAATCCGCCGGCGACGATGAGCGCGCCGATCGATAACGGTAGCCGCGACCCGTGGCTGCCGGCTACCTTGCCCATCAATGGAGAACCGATCGCGAGGACGATGGGAAACGGCAGCAGCGCCGCGCCCGCCTGCTTCGCCGAATACTGCAGCGCCTGGATCAACACGAACGGCACGAGCAGCATCAGCGCGCCGAGGGCGCCGTAGAGCAGGAACGTCATCAGGTTCAGGCCGGAAAAGCTGCTCGATCCGAACAGTTTCAATGGCAGCATCGCCTTGTCGCCCGCCCGCCGCTCCGCCCACAGGAATCCCAGCAGCACGAGCACGCCGGCCGCCATCGCGCCGCCGGATGCCGCCGTCACGCCCTTGTCGGCCGATGCCGCGGCCAGGCCCCACGTCAAGCAGCCCAGGCCGACGCTGGCCAGCAGCGCGCCGGCCGGGTCGAGCGCGACGGGCTTCTCGCCGCGCGGCAAGCGCACGTAGCGCCAGCCGAGGAACATGGCCACTGCCGCGATCGGCAGGTTAATGTAAAACACCGCGCGCCAGCCCACCGTGTCGATCAGCCAGCCGCCGAGCAGCGGCCCGATGGCACCGGCCGCCGCGCCGGCCGCGGCCCAGATCCCGATGGCCTTGCCGCGCGCCTTGCCGTCGAATGTGGCGCCGAGGATCGCCAGGCTGTTGGGCAGCAAGAAGGCTGCGCCTATGCCTTGCAGCACGCGCCCGCCGACGAGCAGCCACAGCCGTGGCGCCCACGCGCACAGTAGCGAGGCCAGCGCGAACGTCGCGATGCCGGCGAGCAGGATGCGGCGCCGGCCGTAGCGGTCGCCGGCCGCGCCGCCCAGCAGAAGAAGCGAACTCAAGGGGAGAAGATAGCCGCTCACGACCCACGACAGGTCCGCGCCCGCGCCGCCCAGGTCGCGGCCGATGGCGGCCAGGCCCACGTTGACGACGGAGCCGTCGATGAAGGCGAGGCTGCTGGCCAGGATCGACGTGGCCAGCACCAGACGAGGGTGGTCGGTGTGGCCGCTCGTCGGCGTACTGTCGGCCAGCGGGAGATCGCAATGGGCCGGCAGCGCGCTCACGTTCTAGCGCGGCGTTGCCGCCTGCTTGGCCTTCGTGAAGACGGGCCCCCACAGCGGATGGCCGTGCTCGCCCGGTGCCAGGTCGAACGACGGGTCGAGGCGCAGTGCGCGGTCGAACGCCTGGCGGCACGGGCCGGGGCGCGACGTCACGCAATAGCTGAACGCCATGTATTTCAAGGCCGTGAGGCGCGTGGCGAGCGGGCCGTTGTTCACGTCGCGCGCGGACAGGCGCCGGATCGCACCGTTGTAGTCGCCGTCATTGTACAGCCGGATGCCTTCCTGCAGGCCGGCGCTGGGCGTCGACACGTCGTCGCGGTCGCGCGGCTTTTCCTTCGGCCGCGCCGGGGCTTCGCGCACCGCCGGGGTGTCCCGCTCCACCGCCGCCGCCTTCGGATGGCTGGGGCTGCGTGCCGGTTTCTTGTCGAAGCCGGGCAGGTCGGCACAGCCGCCGAGCAGGGCGGCCGCCGCGGTCAGCAGGATGGCGTGGGCGAAGCGGTGGGTATTCATTGGTCTCCGGTCGTGGGTCATCGGGTGTCGGCGCGCGGTTCGGCATTGAAGTCCACGGTGATCTGGCCGTCGCCGCTCGCCGTGTCGACCTCGAGCACGCGGTCGTGGAAGTTCGGGTTCGTCACGCGGATCGTGTGGCGGCCGGGTGCCAGCACGAGGCGCTTGACGGGAGGACTGACGCCGCGGTCGACGTCGTCGACGTAGACGACACCCCACGGCTGGATCTGCAACTTGTAGAGGTTGCCGTTCGGCGTGACGACGACACCGGGCAGCCGGGTGTCCGGCGCGGACTGTGCCTGGCCGGCGACGATGGGCGCGGCCGGGTTGGCGGGCGTTTGCGGCACGGCCGCCGGGCTCGCTGCCGGCGAATCCGGTGCGACATAGCCCTCGCCACTGTCCAGTGCGCCCGCGGCTGCGGCGTCGGTCGCGACGGACGGTTTATCGGCCTGCTGGGGCAACGTGAGCACGACGTGGTCGAACGAGCCCGAATCGCGCATTTCCGCGAACATGGCGAGCGCCAGCGCGATGAGGACGGCGCCGCCGCCGGCCGCGACGGCCCAGCGTTGCCAGCGATTCAGGTTCAGGCTTCGGCGTGGGCGCTCGGCGGTCTGCATGAACGCGGGCGGCACGGCTGCGGGTGGCGCGGCTGCGGGACGGAGGTCGGGCGCAGGCGCAGGCGCAGGCGCGTCGGGCGGCATCGGTGGCGTCATGTGCGACGCCACCGCGGCCCCGACGGGCGGACCGAGCGGGACGATGCCGAGCAGGTCGCGCAGTTGTTCGATGCTCCGGGGGCGGCGCGCCGGGTCGGGATCCATGCAGCGGTCGACGGCATTCACGAGCGAATCGCTGTAGCCCTCGGCCCGGCCGGCCAATGGGCCCGTGGGTGCGAGCTCGCGCGTGATGGCGTAATGGATGATGCGTGCCAGCGCGTTCAGGTCATCGGCCTCCTGTGCTTCCGGCGGGCCGAAGTCGGTGGGAATCAGGAGCGGCTCGCCATTCTCGTGGAACACGATCGTGTCGGGCGTGATGGCGCGATGCGGCATGTGCATCGCGTACTGCAGTTCGAGCGACTGCAGGATCTGGCGAAGGATCTTGCGGCACCAGACTTCGTTGACCTGTTCGGGACTGTACTCGACGATGTCCCTGACGGTGCGGCCTTCGAGGTGCTGCTGCTCCGGTCCGATGGTAGTTAGGCTGGTCATTTTGCTAAGGCATGGGCTTGGCAAAATCATGCCAGATTTGTAGCGCCGGTGCCCGTGCACAACTCAACCGTGCGCGCCTGTTACAATTGTTACAAGCGCGACCTGTCGACTATCAGTCGTCGATGAAGCGCATCTTGAAGTGCCGGCCCTTGATGGTGCCGAAATCCGGTCCCAGCGGGTTGGCGCCGTTCAGCCGGTCGAACGCCTGCTGCGCGACCCGGCGGTCGAGCGCGACGTAGCTGACGAATTCGAAGATGGCGATCTTGCCGACCTGCTCCTTCAGCAGGCCCGCGTCGCCGGTGAGGGCGCCCAGCAGGTCGCCCGGCCGCAGCTTGTCCTTCTTGCCGCCGGACACGCACAACGTGATCATCGGCGCGGGGTCGACCGCGCCGTCGTCGTCATCCAGTTCGCCGAGTGCATGCCACTCGGCCGTGAAGCCCTGTGCGTCCTCGATCAGCTTGACCCAGCGCTTTTCGTTCGGCGCGCACAGCGACAGCGCGAGGCCGTTCGCGCCCGCGCGTCCCGTGCGGCCGACGCGGTGCACGTGCACTTCCGGATCCTTGGACACGTCGACGTTGATGACGGCTTCCAGCCCCGCGATGTCGATGCCGCGCGCGGCCACGTCGGTGGCGACGAGCACCGCGCAGCTGCGGTTGGCGAAGCGCACGAGCGTCTCGTCGCGCTCGCGCTGTTCCATCTCGCCGTACAGTGCGAGCGCGGAAAAGCCCTGTTCGCGCAGGGCGTCCGCGACTTCGCGGCAGCGCGCCTTCGTGTTGCAGAACGCGATCGCGGACACGGGCCGGTGATGGCGCAGCAGCCGCGCGACGGCATCCACGCGGCCGTCGAAGCCGATCTCGTAGAAGCGCTGCTCGATGCGGGCCGGGGCGTGCGCCGTGTCGACGGCGACCTCGAGCGGATCGCGCAGGAAGCGCGCGGTGGCGGCGCGGATGTCGTCGGGATACGTCGCGGAGAACAGCAGGGTCTGGCGATGCGCGGGGCATTCGCGCACGATGGCCGCGATCTCGTCGTAGAACCCCATGTCCGTCATGCGGTCGGCCTCGTCCAGCACGAGGGTACGCAGGCGCGCGAGGTCGAGCGTGCGGCGCTGCAGGTGGTCGCGGATGCGGCCCGGCGTGCCGACGGCGATGTGCGCGCCGAATTCCAGCGATGCGATCTGCGGCCGCATCGAGATGCCGCCCGTCAGCACGACGACCTTGACGTTGCCGATGCCGCGCGCCAGGCGGCGCAGCTCGTTCGCGACCTGGTCGGCCAGTTCGCGCGTGGGGCACATGACGAGGCCCTGCACGGCGAACAGGGTCGGGTTCAGCTTCAGCAGCATGCCGATGCCGAACGCGGCCGTCTTGCCGCTGCCCGTCTTGGCCTGCGCGATGAGGTCGCGGCCTGCGAGTGCGAGCGGCAAGGTGGCCGCCTGCACGGGCGTCATATCCTTGTAGCCGAGCTGGTCGAGGTTGGCGAGGAAGGGGGCTGCGAGCTGCAGCGAGGAAAAGGTGGTGTCGGACATGGTGTCGGCGTTTCGTTGGCGCGACGAACCGGTGTTCATGTCGCGTGCTTCAGGGTGCCGGCTTCCAGACAGGCAAGCCGGTAAGGTCCAGATCGGGATCGTGTTTCCAGACCGGCAGGCCGGTCGCATCTGTTTCTGCCAGGTTCATCAGCATCAGCTGTTCCTGTTTCTGTGCCGTGCGGCGCGCCCGGGGACGCTTGGCTGCCGCCGGAACTGCGGACGGAGACGAAGAAAGAGCCGCGGCGTCATCGTCGTGCGGCGCCGGCTCGAAGCCGGGCAGGTCGAAGGTCGCGTTGTCTTTCTTGTCTCTCATGCGCTGCGCTGGCCCAGAAAACAAAAGCCCGGCTACAAGAGTCGGGCTTGTTGTTACGGTATTTGGTTGCGGGGACAGGATTTGAACCTGTGACCTTCGGGTTATGAGCCCGACGAGCTGCCAGACTGCTCCACCCCGCGTCTGAGTACGCTATTTTAACCCGATCGGCGCCGGAGCGCAAATCGGGTTGTCGATTCATTAGCCAGCCACTCGCAGGCGCCACAGCGACGTCACCTCGGCCATGCGTGCCGCGGCCAGCGGATCGTCGGGATCGCTGGCCTTCGGGTGCGTGGGGCGGATGTCGTGGCGGCCGGCGACGTCCAGCCCCGCCTCGGTGATCCAGCCGAGCAGTTGATCGCGCGACCGCAGGCCCAGGTGCTCGGCCAGGTCGGACAGGATGAGCCAGCCTTCGCCGCCATCGCGCAGGTGCTCTTTCAATCCCGCGAGGAAACCTTTCAACATGCGGCTGTCGGGATCGTAGACGGCGTATTCGATGGCGGAGCTCGGCTTGCCCGGCAGCCAGGGCGGATTGCAGACGACGAGGTCGGCGCGCCCCTCGGGATACAGGTCGGCGCGCACGATCTCGACCTGACCGGCGAGACCCAGGCGCTCGACGTTGGCACGGGCGCAGCCGAGCGCGCGCTCGTCCACGTCGGTGGCGAGCACGCCCTGCATGCCGCGATGCGCCAGCACGGCCGACAGCACACCGGTACCGGCACCGATGTCGAACGCGAGCGTCGCGCCGGCCGGCAGCGGCGCCTGCGCGACGAGTTCGACATATTCACCGCGCACCGGCGAGAACACGCCGTACCACGGGTGGATGTGCTCGTCGAGGGCGGGAATGAACACGCCCTTGCGGCGCCACTCGTGCGCGCCGATCACGCCCAGCAGTTCGCGCAGCGAGGCGACGTACGGTTCCGTCGCCCCACCGTAGGCTTCCGTGCACGCTTCGCGCACGTCGGGCGCGCGGCGCAGCGGGACGCCGTGGTCCGCGTCGAACGGCATCAGCAGCATGGCCAGCGTGCGCGCGCGCTGCAGTTGCGCGAGGCGGTGGCGGTGGAATTGTTCGGTGAGCGTCGCCGGCGCCTTGCCGGCCTTGGCGCGTTTGGCGCGTGGACCTTTATGGTCGACGCGGCGCACGAGCGCCTGCAGCAGCTGGCGCGCGTTCTGGAAGTCGCCGCGCCACAGCAGCGCCGTGCCGTCCAGCGCGTGGCGCCAGGCCGCGTCGGCGCTCATCGTGTCGTCCGCGAGCACGACCTTCTTCGGCGCCGGCCAGCCGCTTTCCGAGCGCCAGCGCGCCGAGCGTTCCTCGCCGTGTTCGATCCAGCGGATGCGCACCGCGCCGTCGGGAGTCGTCATCGCGCGTCCGATCAATGGTGGTGGTGCCAGTGGAGTTCGTTCGACTCGACGAAGGATTTCACGGCATCCGGGTTGCCGGTCGCGTGGCGCTTGATTTCGCCGCATTCGCAAATGCCCTGGTAGGGCTGGATGTGCGAGCAGGCGGACACTTTCTGCAGGGCGACCTTGACCGGCTTGGCGCATTTGGCGCACTTGAAGGTCAGGAAACGGGCGGGTTTGTTCATGATGAAAGAGAGCGATGAATCAAAGGAAGGGGCGCATTTTAGCACTGCACGGTCACGGCACTGCTGCCCCCGCCGGCCGGCCGGACGAGCACCTTGGTGGCGATGCGTTCCGTCATCTCCTGCACGTGCGAGATGACGCCGACCTTGCGGCCCAGCGACTGCAACGCGTCCAGCGCATCCATCGCGACGCCCAGCGTATCACTGTCCAGGCTGCCGAATCCTTCGTCGATGAACAGCGATTCCACCTTGACGCGGTTCGACGACAGCGAGGCGAGGCCCAGCGCGAGCGCGAGCGACACGAGGAACGATTCGCCGCCGGACAGGGAGTTTACGGAGCGCACTTCGCCGCCCATGTCCTGGTCGCGCACCATCAGCGCCAGCGACGGGCCGGCCGTGCTGACGACGCGCTCCAGGCGGTAGCGCCGCGCCAGCTGGGCCAGGTGGGTGTTGGCATAGCCGAGCAGCACGTCGAGCGTGAATTGTTGGGCGTAGTTGCGGAATTTCTTGCCGTCCGCGGAGCCGATCAGTTCCGCCAGCTTCGCCCACCGGTCCTCGACGGCGCGCTGGCGCTCGATCTCGGCCATCATCGAGCGCGCCCGCTCGCGCCGCTGCTCGTCCTCGCGGATGCGCATGGCGAGGCTCGCCGCCGCTTCGTGCGCGGCGTCCCGGTCGGTCTGGGCGCGGCGCAGGGCCGCCGCGACCGAGTCGGCGTCCTGGCCCTGCGCGGTTGCCTGCTCAGCTGCCTGCTCAGTTGCCAGCTCAGTTGCTTGTCCCATGGCGAGCGCGCCGTCCCCGGCCTGCGCATCCGGCTGTTCGACGTCTGCCTGCGCCGGCGCCACGTCTTCGCGCAAACGTTCATGCTGTTCGCGCTGCGCACGGCGTTCGGCCAGCACGGCCGTCGCCTGGCGCAGGGCCGCGTCCAGTTCCTGCAGGGCCGCGCGTTCCTGGGCGATCCAGCCCGCGCCGACCTGGAGCAGGGCCGCGAGCTGCTGTTCGTTGGCCACGCTTTCCAGTGCCGGATCGCTGCCGTCGAACTCATGGATCCAGTGCGCGAGGCGCTCGCCGGCGTCGGCCAGTTCGCCCTGCAGGTCGGTAATGCGGCGCGCGGCCAGCGACTGCGCTTCCCGTACCCGCGCTTCCGCCTGCGCGGCCTGCAGGCTCGCGGCCTGGCAGGCGTTCACGGTGTCGCGTGCCGCGTTCACGGCACTCACAAGCTGTTGCTCGACGTCGCGCGCGGCGCGGCCGTCGAACAGTTCCGCACGTTCGACGCGGCGCGCGGCCAGGTCTGCATCCAGGCGGGCGAATTCGGCCTCCGCCTCGACGAGGCGCCGGCCGGCATGCTCCGTGCGCGTGGCCAGCGCGGCGTGCTCGGCGTCGAGGGTGCCGATGGCGCCCTGCAGCCGCGCAAGGCGTGCCGCCTGGTCATGCCATTCGCGCGCCTCGTTCGCGCGGACCTGGCGCCAGCCGGCGGGGTCGCGCTGCCATTGACTCTGCCAGCCGTCGCCGCACGCTTCCGCCAGCACGGGGTCCAGTTCGGCGAGCAATTCGGCCAGCGTGGCCGCGGCCGCTTCGCGCCGCGCGGCCAGCGCGGCGATGTCGGCATCCAGCCGCGCCAGCGTGCCTTGCGCCGTCTGCGCCGCGTCGAGCAGGCGCGCGTGTTCGCGGTTGGCCTGGTCCCAGGCCTGCTGGGCGGCATCGCGCGCGAGTTCGGCGCGGCGCAGGTCGCCGTCGCGTGTCTCGAGTTCTTCGTACGCCTTGCGCAGCGCGGCCTGTTCGGCCGCCAGCCAGCGGCCGCGCGCGTCGGTGCCCGCGTCGCTGTCCGGCGCGTCCGCCGCGAGCGGATTGTCGGCCCATTCCGCATCCAGCTGGGCGAGCGCGGCGGCGAGGCTGTCGCGTTCGCGTGCCAGCGCCGCCAGCCGTTCGCCGGCAGCATCGTACGCGGCCCGCTGGCCAGCCTGCTGGTCGACGTTGGCGCGCTGTTCGGCGCGGCGCGCGGCCAGTTCGGCGGACAGCTCTTCCAGCACGGCATGCAGCCGGTCGTCCTGGTGCCGGTAGGGGTGTTCCGTGCCGCCGCACACGGGGCAGGCGTCGCCGTCCACGAGCGTGGCGCGCAGCTTTTCGACGCCGTCGGCGCACGCCAGCTGGGCCGTCTTCAGCATGCGCTCGGCCTGGGTGACGGCCGCGTCCAGCGCGATGCCCGCGGTGCGCGCGGCGTCGAGTCCTTCCTGCGCCTTCGCCTGCGCCTGGGTGGCCTGGGTGGCCTGTGCATCGAGGTCGGCCAGGCGGGAGCGCTGGGTGCGCAAAGCCTGCCAGGTGTGGTCGAGCGAGGCGAGGTGTTCGCGCCGCTTGTCGAGCGTGCGGCGTTCGGCGCGCAGGGCGTCGGCGTCGATGCCGTCGAGCGCCGCGGCTGCCTGCTTGCGCGCGGCTTCGCGCACGGCAAGGAGTTCGACGGAAGCCGACAGCGCGTGCGCCGTGCGCTGCGCCATCGCGGCGGCTTGTTCAGCGCCGGCGCGGGCCGCGTTCAGGGCCTGGGCGCTGGTGGCGTCCTGGCGCGCGGCCTGCTCGGCCTGGGCCAGGCGCTGGTCCCAGCGCGTCCATTGGGTGGCGAGCAGTTCGCGGGTGCCGTGCGCGGCGAGCCAGCCCGTCGTGTCGTGCAGCGCGCGCCGGCTCGCTTCCAGTTCCTCCGCCTTGGTCCGCAGGGCGGCCTGGGCCTGCGTCGACTCCGTGCGCACGCCGTCCTGCGCCGCGCGCGCCTTCGCGTGGGCGGGCGCGAGCGTGTCCAGCGTGGCGTCGAGGGCTTTCGCGCGGTCCAGCTGCGGCGCGGCCGCGCGCTGCGCGTCCTCGGCCGCTTCCAGCTTGCGTTCGGCCTCCATCAGGCCGCGTGCGGCCTGTTGCTGCGCATCGAGGGCACGTGCCAGTTCGTGTTCGCTGCCGGCCAGTCGGGCCTGCACCAGGCGCTGTTCGCCGGCCAGGCGGTTCAGGTCGGCGACGAGGGCGCGTGCAGGTTGCACGGCGTCCAGCGTGGCCAGCCGGCGCCGGCGGTCGGCAGCGGCGTCGGCCTCGGCGCGGGCCCTGGCCAGCGCGCCGTCCGCCTGGGTCTCGGCCGCGCGCAGCCGGTCCAGTTCCTGGTACCAGCGCAGGTGACGTTCCAGCGCGGCGCGGCGCGTCTCGGCCGTCGTCAGCGCGGCCTGGGCGGCGGCATGGTCGGCGTCGAGCTCGGCGCGCGCGTCCGGGCCGAGCGGCGCCTGGTCCTGCAGGCGCGACGTCAGGCGGCGCATGGCTTCCTGCTCCACGCGCCAGCGCTCGTAGGCGCGGCGCGAGATGTCGCTGTAGACGGCGCTGCCCGTCAGCGTTTCCAGCAGTTCGCCGCGCTCGTTCTCGTCGGTACGGAGAAAGGCGGAGAATTCGTTCTGTGCGAGCAGCACGGAGCGTGTGAACTGTTCGAACGAGAGGCCGATGCGGCGCTCGATTTCGGCCAGCACCTCCGTCTTCGTGCCGCCCAGCGGTTGCAGGCCGGGCAGTTGTTGCAGGCTCATCGTGGACGGCTGCAGGGCGCCGGCCGCGCGGTTGCGCGAGCGCCGTACGCTCCAGCGCGCCCGGTAGCGCTGCTCGTCGTTGCCGACGAAGTCCACTTCGGCGAACGCGTCCGCCGTCCCGCGCCGCATCAGCGTGCGGCGGTCGGCGACGGACAGCGTTTCGTCGCCCACGTCGGGCAGGTAGTTGCCCACGCGCGGCCCCTTGATGAGGCGCGGCGTGGCGTCGTACAAGGCCAGGCACAAGGCGTCCAGCAGGGTGCTCTTGCCGGCGCCGGTGGGGCCGCTGATCGCGAACAGGCCCGACGAGACCAGCGGTTCGCTCTCGAAATCGACTTCGAATTCGCCGGCCAGCGAGGCCAGGTTCTTGCCGCCGATGCGCAGGATCTTCATGCGGCCTCCCGGTTCCTGGCGGTGCCATCCGTCGGCAGCAGCAGTTCCGTGAATGCGGCCAGCTGGTCGTCCGGCGCGTCCTCGCCGAAGCGCTGTTGCCACAGGCGGCGGAAGATGTCGTCCGGCTGCAGCTGGGCGAGCTGGTCGAGGCTCAGCGCGGGTTCCACGCCGGCCGTCGTGACCACGCGGCGCGTCGGTTCGATCTTCGCCAGGCGCACGGGCTTGCCTTCCAGTGCCGCCTCGACCTGTGCGCGCAGGCCCGGCTCGGGCGCGTCGAGCAGCACGCGCACTTCCAGGTAGGGCCAGACGTCGCGCGGCAGGTCGGGCAGGTCGAGGGCGACCAGTTCCGCGATCGCCTGCTTGACGGGCGCCGGGCTGGCCGGCACGCGCAGCAGTTCGACCGCGCGCGGCACGTGCAGCGGTTCGATGGCGGCGGCGCGCATGCCGTCCAGGTCGATGCGCAGCACCTGGTGCTTGTAGCCGACCTCGGCGAACGACAGGGGGAGGGGGCTGCCGGAATAGCGCAGGTGCTCCTGCTGGCCGACCCGCTGGGCCAGGTGCAGGTGGCCCAGCGCGGCATACGCGACGTCCGGGCCGAACATCGACGCCGGCAGGGCCTCGGTGCCGCCGATGACGATGCGGCGTTCCGAGTCCGGCGACGCATCCCCGCCGACCATGTGGCAGTGGCCCATCGCGAGGATCGCCTGGCCCTCGGCGGCCCGGGCGCGGGCCAGGTCGTACGCCTGCTGGTAGAGCAGGCGGATGCCGGCCAGGTAGGCGTCGAACGCATCGTCGCCCGCTGCCTGCGACGCGACGCGCGGCACGTCACCCGGCCGCAGGAACGGGATCGCGACGCACCAGGCTTTCACCGCACCGTCCTTGCCGGTCAGCGGGACGATGAAGCGCTCCAGGTCGACGCTGCCTTCGGCGTCGCGCATGACGTGGCCCACGACGCGCGTGCCGTGCGCTTCCAGCAGCGGCCCCGGCGCCTCCAGCCGGCCCGGCGAGTCGTGGTTGCCGGCGATGATGACGATGTCCAGCCGCGGCGCGCGTGCCCGCGCCTGCTGCAGGAAGCGGTACAGCTGGCGCTGCGCTACGGCGGACGGGTTCGAGGTGTCGAACACGTCGCCCGCGATCAAGAGGGCGTCCGCTTCCTCGGCGACGATCGTGTCGAGCAGCCAGTCGAGGAAGCACTGGTGTTCGTAGGTCCGGTCGAAATTGTGCAGGGTCTGGCCGAGGTGCCAGTCCGATGTGTGCAGCAGCCGCATGGTCGTTAAGAAATCCGCAACAGTGGTTGAACCTGGGCGCCAACTATATCGCATGGAACGAGATACTGTAAAAAAAACCAGTACTTTTTCGCGGCGACCTGTACAAATGTTGATGAGATGTCACTAGAATGCCGGGATGACTGAACCAATTTTGACTCCTGCTGTCGCTCGAAACCTGCACCTTGCGGCCCAGGGCATGCTGCAGGCGAAACGCGCCCGTGCCACCAAAGCCGATGTCCTGGCCGCGATTCGCCGCATGGGCGTGTTGCAGATCGACACCATCAGCGTCGTCGCGCGCAGCCCGTATCTCGTGCTGTGGAGCCGCGTGGGCGACTACGACCCGGACTGGCTCGACCAGTTGCTGGCCGAGGGCCGGCTGTTCGAGTACTGGGCCCACGAGGCGTGCTTCATCCCGATCGAGGATTACGGCCTGTACCGGCACCGGATGGTCGATCCCGGCTCGCTCGGCTGGAAATACGCGGGGACGTGGCTGGCGTCGCACCGGGAGGAGGTCGAGCGCGTGCTGGCGCATGTCCGGGCCAACGGGCCGGCCCGCTCGGCCGACTTCGAGCGCTCGGACGGCAAGGCCGGCGGCTGGTGGGCATGGAAGCCGGAAAAGCGCGCGCTGGAAGTCCTGTTCACGACCGGGCGGCTGATGATCGCGCGCCGCCAGCAATTCCAGCGCGTGTATGACCTGGCCGAGCGCGTGCTGCCCGGCTGGGACGATGCGCGCATGCCGTCGATCGACGCGACGCGGCGGCGGTTCGTGCTGGACGCCGTGCGCGCGCTGGGCGTGGCGAAGGCGGCCTGGATTCCGGACTATCACCGCACGAAGCCGCCGCACCTCGATCCGGCGCGGCTGGCCGACGAGGGCCTGCTGCTGCGCGCCAGCGTCGAGGGCTGGAAGGAGCCCGTGTACGTCCACCCCGACCATGCGGCGCTGCTCGGGCAGGCCGCCGATGGGGGGCTGCAGGCGACGCTCACCAGCGTGCTGTCGCCGTTCGACCCCATCGTCTGGGACCGCCGCCGCGCCCTCGACCTGTTCGGTTTCGACTACCGGCTGGAGTGCTACACGCCGGCCGAGAAACGGCGCTACGGCTATTTCACGCTCCCCTTGCTGCGGCGCGGGGCGCTCGTCGGCCGGGTGGATGCCAAGGCGCACCGCAAGACCGGCGTGTTCGAGCTGAAATCCCTCGTGCTGGAGCCCGGGGTACGTATCAGCGACCGGTTCGTGCGCGACCTGGCCGCGGCGTTCACCCGCTGCGCGCGCTGGCACGGCTGCCCGCAGGTCGTGCTGGCGCACGCCGAGCCGGCCGGGCTCGCCGCGCCGCTGGCCGCCGCGCTGGGCCAGACCCTGGCGGCCGCGGCCTGATGCCGGGTGGCCGTTTGTGATAGATCAAACGGGTGCCAGCCCCGCCTCCTTACACTAGACCTTCCTTCAGGCCGAAACCAACCAGAGGACGCCTCGCGATCCGAGACTCGCGATTCGAGAGCGCCCCGGGCCTGTCAACAACGCTCCCACGGACCTTGCATAGCGCCGCGCATGCCATGCGGCCGGGGAGCGGATTTGTCGAACTCACTCGTGAGAAAAAGGTGGAGACCGAATGCTGACATCGACTTATACCCTCGTCGCCCTGTCCGTCGAACAGACGACGGTGCGCGCGGCCTTGCAGTCGCTCCTCGACGAGCTGCGCGCTCTGCCGGGCGACTTCAGCACCCTGGCCGCCGGCCGGGCCGCACAATTGTGTACTGCACTGCGCCAGGCGTACGACAACTGTCACTGGCGCAAGCTCGACAAGTTCCTCGTGCCGGCCCTGCGCCGCAGCACCGCGGCGGCCGACAGGTTGCTGGAGGAGCTCGAACGGCTCAGCGGCCAGGCGGCCAGCGCGATGGCCACGGCCGAGGCCTGCGTCGGCGCGGCGGACCGTCCGGTGCCGCGCGACGTGTTCTGCGGCGCCGTCGAGAGCTGCGTCGCGGTCCTGCGCTGCCGGCTGGAGCGCGAGGAACACGAGTTGTTCCCGCTGGCGCGTGCGGCGGTCGGCGGCGACGCGTGGTTCGCGATCGCGAACCAGATGCTCGCGCACGACGCCTACGCGCAGGAGCACCGCGCCGGTCCGCGCCGCCTGCGTCACGAACTGGTCGGGCATGCCGGCCACGATGTGCATGCGCGACGGCAGGCGACGTTGACCGCGGCCCACTGACAGCATCGACATTGTCAGTGGGAAATGATGAACGATTGCTCGCACGCGCCAGGCTGGTGTCACGAGGCCATCAGGGTTCTTTGCTATGATGGCGATTTTGGAAGTGCGATTTCATCATGTTCGAGTTCCTATTCAAGCGGCCGGGCGACAAGCCCGGCGACAAGCCGGCCGGGCAGGGAGGACAGGCGGGGGCGCAAGCGGAACCGTCCGCGTCCGCCGCCACGCATTCGTCCAACCATCAACGCACGGCCCAGGCTGAAAAGCTGGGCCGGATCGGGGATGATGAAGCCGCCGCGGTGGAATTCATCCTCCAGTGCGAATTTTCCGAACTGCGGCTCGCCGCCGCCGAGTTCGTCCACAGCCCGGCGCTGATCGAACGTGTGCACACCGCGATGCGCAATACCGATCGCCGCGTCGCCAAACTGATGCAGTCGCGCCTCGACGCGCACCGTCACCGCGAAGCGGAGCACCGGCGCGCACAGGCCGCCGTCGAGCAGGCCGAATCCCTCCTCAAGGATGCATTGCTGACCCCGAACCACGTGGCCGAGCTGGACCGCAAATGGTCCGTGATCTCCGCACCCGAACTCGATGCCGCGTTCCAGACCGCGCGCGCCGCGCTGGCCCAGCGCCTCGAAGCGCAGGTGGCCCTGCAGCGCGCCATGATCGACCGCGTGGCCGCCTTGCGCCAGCTGGGCGGCGCCGGGCTGTCGGCAGCGGAACTGGGGCAGCGCCTGGATGTGCTGGCACAGGAACAGGACGAGGCCCTGCGTTCGCCCGAACACCCGTCGCTGCCGCGCGCCCTCGTCGCCGAATTCGCGGCCGGGATGGAGAAGCTGCGCGCCGGCTTGCAGGTGCAGGAAGCCGGCCAGGCCGCGCTCGCCGCGCGCGCCGCATTCATCGACACCCAGCAGGCGAAACCGGTTGCCGAGCTGAATGCGGAGACGCTGCGGCGCGAATGGAAAGCGCTGCCGCATCTGTCCCAGGACGAGCAGGCCGCCGAACTGCAGCGCCGCTTCGACGCCCTGCTGGCCACGGTGCCGCAGCCCGAGCCGCGCAAGCCGAAGGCGCCGCGCGAGCCCAGGCCGGCGCATGAAGGCGGCGCAAAGGCGCCCGCCAAGGATGGCGCGAAGGACAACAAGCCGCGCGGTGCGGACCAGCATTTCATCGACACGATGGATGCGATGGAAGCCGCCCTGCAACAGGGCTCGCTGGGCGCCGCCGCCGACCACGACAAGGCGCTGAAGGACGCGCGCGAAAAGGGCATGCGCCTCACGCCCGCGCAATCCGACCGCCTGGCCCACCTGCGGGCCGAGCTCAAGCGCCTGTCCGACTGGGCGCGCTGGGGCGGGAACGTGTCGCGCGAGGAACTCATCAAGACAGTCGAGGCCTTGCCCACGCAAAACCTGGCGATGAGCGAGCTGGCCAAGAAGGTCGGCAGCATGCGCGACCGCTGGAAGGCGCTCGACAGCCTGTCCGGCGCCGCGCCGAAGAGCCTGTGGGAGCGATTCGACGCCGCCTGCACGGCCGCCTATGCGCCGGCCGCGGCCCACTTCCGCCACCTGGCCGACGAACGCCATGCGAACGCGGCACGCGGCCAGGAGCTCGTCGAGGAAGCGCAAGCCGAGATCGCGCGCCTGCGCGAGGGCAGTGTCGAGTGGAAGCACGTGGCGGGCACGGTGCAGCGGCTGCGTCTCGCGTGGAGCCACCTGGGCGCCATCGACCGCAAGGAAAAGAAGCGCCTGGACGCCTTGTTTGCCGATGCGCTGAACGTGCTGCAGGGGCCGCTCGAAGAGCAGCGCAAGGCCGAGATGGCCGAGCGTGAAGCCATCATCGAGGAAGCGGCCGCCATCGACCCGCACGACCGCCACGCGATCGACACGATGCGCGCCCTGCAGCAGCGCTGGCAGGACCATGCACGCTCGCTGCCGCTCGAACGCAAGAGCGAGCAGGCGCTGTGGCAGCGCTTCCGCGCCGTGTGCGACGATGTGTTCCAGCGCCGCAAGGAAACGATGCACGAGGCCGACATCGAGCGCCGCGCCCACGAGGCCGCCAAGGAAGCCATCAGCGCGCGCCTGGAAGCGGCGGCCGACAGCGTCACACCGGCCACGGTCGGCAAGGTGCTGCGTGAGGCGCAGGCGGAATGGCAGGCGATCGGCCCGGTGCCGCGCGCGCATGAAGCCCGCGTGGAAAAACGTTATCACGCGGCCGTGGCGCTCGTGCAGCAGCATGCGGACCAGGCTCGCCGCGCCGCCGGCGTCGCCCAGGCGGGCATGTTGCGCGACAAGCTGAGGCTCGTGCAGGAACTGGAGCAGGCCGTCGCCGCGGACAATGCCGGCGCCACCGATTGGGAGGCACGCTGGTCCGGCTTGCCGCCCCTGGACGCCGACATGGAACGCACGTTGCGCACCCGTTTCGACGCCGCGCTGGCCGCGCTGCGCGGGAGCGCGGAACAGAAGGCCGCGTATGGCCGCACACTGGAAGAGAACCGCGGCAAGCTGCTGCACGAGCTGCTGCGCCTGGAAATCGGCGCCGGCATCGACAGCGGCCCGGAGTTCGCGCGCGAGCGCTTGAAGCTGCAGGTCGAGGTATTGCAGTCGTCGTTGAAATCAGGACAAAGCGCAGGACAGGGCAGCGGCCGCGGCGCCCAGGGCGGCGCGACAGCGCAGCTGCGCGACCTGTGCGCGCTGGCGGCGCTCGTCGATGCGCGTACGGCGTCCCGGATCGAGCAGCTCGCGCTGCGTGTGGCCAAGGAGGGCAAGTGAAGAAGGATGTGACGGAGGTCCGGGTCGAGGCCGCGGATTTCGACGTGAGCGCGGAAATCGCGCGCCTGCGCGCGGGTGATGCGCGCGTGGGAGCCGTCGTCAGTTTCGTCGGCACGGTGCGCGACATGAACGACGGCGACAATGTGGCCGAACTCGAGCTGGAACATTATCCGGGCATGACGGAGCGCGCGCTGCATGACATCGTGGAGCAGGCGCGGGCGCGCTGGCCGCTGTATGGCGTCCTGGTGATCCACCGCATCGGGCCGATGCGGCCGCTGGACCAGATCGTCCTCGTCGCCTGCACGTCCGCGCACCGCGGCGAAGCGTTCGCCGCGTGCGAATTCATCATGGACTACCTCAAGACCGACGCCCCGTTCTGGAAGAAGGAGCAGACGCCGAACGGTGCGCGCTGGGTCGATGCGCGCGTGACGGACGACACGGCCCGGGCCAAGTGGGCCAGCCGCTGAGCTGGATCGCGGTCGCCGTCGGCGCGGCCCTCGGGGCGTGGCTGCGCTGGGGGCTGACCATCTTCCTCGGCCAGCTGCATGCCCACATCCAGCTGGGGACGCTCGTCGCCAATCTCGTCGGCGGTTATCTGATCGGGCTGGCGCTGGGCTTCTTCGACGCCATGCCGGCCCTGTCCCCGGCGTGGCGTTTGTTCGTCATCACGGGCTTCCTCGGGGGGCTGACCACGTTTTCCAGCTTTTCCGCCGAAGCCATGGTGCTGCTGCAACGGGGCCATTACGCCTGGGCGCTGGCCCATTCGGCGGTGCACCTGCTGGGGTCGATCGGCTGCTGCGTCGCAGGATATGCGACCTGGCGTGCCATCGCGTGATACCTGCGCGTCGTTCGCTTGCGCGCAATGCGTGAGAACTGCAATCTGGCAATGTCTTAATTTTCACTGACCGGAGAACAGCATGACCAAGCAATCATTTGCACGCCCGAGCCCGGCCTTCGTCGGCGCATCCTGGGGCGCCATGATCGTCGGCATCCTTGCCTACCTCATCGGTTTATGGAATGCCCAGATGCAGCTCAATGAAAAGGGCTATTACCTGACGATCCTGCTGTACGGCTGCTTTGCCGCCGTGTCGCTGCAAAAGACGGTGCGCGACCGGGCCGAGGGCTTGCCGGTGACGGGCATGTACGTCGGCTTGTGCTGGACCTCGCTGATGGCCGCCGTCGTGCTGCTGACGGTCGGCCTGTGGAATGCGACCTTGATGCTCAGCGAAAAAGGGTTTTATGCCATGTCGTTCGTGCTGACCCTGTTCGCGATCATCGCCGTGCAAAAGAACGTGCGCGACCTGGCTGCGGCGGGCGACGTGCCCGAAGCGCAGCAGGCTTGATGCATCACGACTTGCCGGGCTTGGCGTGGCCGATGCGCTGGGCCCGGTAAATCCCCGTGTGGCCGGAAAACAGATAGGCCAGTACGCACCCGACGGCCGCATACACCCCCACCTCCGCGCCGAACAATTCGATGGCCATCAGGGTCGACGCGATCGGCGTGTTGGCCGCGCCGGCGAACACGGCCACGAACCCAACGCCCGCCAGCAGGGAAAAGGGCAGGTGCAGCAGCGGCGCCAACGCATTGCCGAGCGTGGCGCCGATGTAGAACAGCGGTGTCACTTCGCCGCCCTTGAAGCCGCTGCCGAGCGACACGACCGTGAACACCAGCTTGCCGGCGAAGTCCCATGGCGCCAGCGGCTCGGTGAATGCGGCCTGGATGGTCGGGATGCCGAGGCCGATGTAGCGGTCCGCGCCGAACGCCACCACGACGGCGGCGACGACGATGCCGCCCAGCAGCGGCCGCAGCGGACCGTAAGGCACGCGCCGCTTCATCCAGCCCGATAGCGCGTGCGTGCAATCTGCGAACAGTTTTCCTGCAAGACCGAACAGCGCCCCGGCGATCGCGACGGCCGCCAGCGGCCACAGGCCCAGTGCCGGTACGGACGCGATGGCGTAATGCGTGTGGTGGATGCCCAGCGCGTGGCCCCACAGCAGGCAGACCTGGTCGCCGGCGATGGCGGCCGCCAGGCAGGCGAGCAGGGCGTCGTAGCGCAGGCGGCCGATCGCGAGCACTTCCAGGCCGAAGATCGCGCCCGCCAGCGGCGTGCCGAACACGGAGGCGAAGCCCGCGCTGATGCCGGCCATCAAGACGATCCTCCGGTCTTCCATCTTGAGATTGAACGCGTGCGTGAGCTGGTCGGCGAGCGCGCCGCCCATCTGCACGGCCGTGCCCTCGCGCCCGACCGAGGCGCCGAACAAATGCGAGATCACGGTGCCGCCCAGCACGAGCGGCGCCATGCGCAGCGGGATGACGTTCTTCGGGTCGTGGATTTCGTCGATCAGCAGGTTGTTGCCCGCCTCGACCGACCTGCCGAAACGCAGGTACAGCCAGCCGACGGCGAAGCCGGCCAGCGGCAGCAGCGCGATCAGCCAGCGGTGGGCGTTGCGCGTCCCGGTCGCCAGTTCGAGCGCGAACAGGAAAAAGGCGGAGGCGGACCCGGACAGCAGCCCGACGGCGAGGGCGAGCAGCAGCCATTTCCCCATGTAGGGCAGCAGGCGGCGTTGCTCGGACAAGAATGAATGTTCCATGACGGACATTTTATCTCAGCACGATTTAATGCCTGCCGTCGCGCGTCCACATCTTGAAAAGTCGCTATGGCATCCCTAACTTCATGTCAATCCGAAATCCCACCCAAACACACTAGGGGCAAGAATATGCGACAAGATAAATTGACGACCAAGCTCCAGGAAGCGCTCGCCGACGCGCAGAGCCTGGCGGTCGGCAACGACAACCAGTACATCGAACCCGTCCACCTGCTGGCCGCGCTGCTGGGCCAGAGCGACGGCGGCGCGCGCTCGCTGCTGCAGCGGGCCGGCGTCAATGTCGGCAGCCTGCAGACGGCGCTGCGCTCCGCGTTCGACCGCCTGCCGAAAGTGCACGGCACGGGCGGCGACGTGCAGGTCGGCCGCGAGCTCGTCTCGCTGCTGAACCTGGCCGACCGCGAATCGCAGAAACGCGGCGACCAGTTCCTGTCGAGCGAGATGGTGCTGCTCGCCTTTACGGACGACAAGTCCGAAGCCGGCCGCCTCGCGCGCGAAAACGGTCTCGCCCGCAAGGCGCTCGAATCGGCGATCTCCGCCGTGCGCGGCGGCGAATCCGTCAGCTCGCAGGATGCCGAAGGCCAGCGCGAAGCGCTCAAGAAATACACGCTCGACCTGACGGAACGTGCCCGCAGCGGCAAGCTCGACCCCGTGATCGGCCGCGACGACGAGATCCGCCGCGCCATCCAGGTGCTGCAGCGCCGTACCAAGAACAACCCGGTGCTGATCGGCGAACCCGGCGTCGGCAAGACCGCGATCGTGGAGGGGCTGGCGCAGCGCATCGTCAACGGCGAAGTGCCGGATTCGCTGAAGGGCAAGCGTGTGCTGTCGCTCGACATGGCCGCGCTGCTCGCGGGCGCCAAGTTCCGCGGCGAATTCGAGGAACGCCTGAAAGCCGTGCTGAAGGAACTCGCGCAGGACGAAGGCATGACGATCGTCTTCATCGACGAGATCCACACGATGGTCGGCGCCGGCAAGGCCGAAGGCGCGATGGATGCGGGCAATATGCTGAAGCCGGCCCTGGCGCGCGGCGAGCTGCACTGCATAGGCGCGACCACGCTCGACGAGTATCGCAAGTACGTCGAGAAGGATGCCGCGCTGGAGCGCCGTTTCCAGAAGATCATCGTCGACGAGCCGAGCGTGGAAGCGACCATCGCCATCCTGCGTGGCCTGCAGGAGAAGTACGAACTGCACCACAAGGTGGAGATCACGGACCCGGCGATCATCGCCGCGGCCGAGCTGTCGCACCGCTACATCACCGACCGCTTCCTGCCGGACAAGGCCATCGACCTGATCGACGAGGCCGCCTCGAAGATCAAGATCGAGATCGACTCGAAGCCGGAAGTGATGGACAAGCTCGACCGTCGCCTGATCCAGCTGAAGATCGAGCGCGAAGCCGTCAAGAAGGAAACGGACGAGGCCTCGCAGCGCCGCCTGGAGCTGATCAACGAAGAGATCGTCCGGCTGGAGCGCGAGTACGCCGACTACGAGGAAATCCTCACGTCCGAGAAGGCGGCCGTGCAGGGCACGACGCACATCAAGGAAGAGATCGAGCGTATCCGCCTGCAGATGGATGAAGCGAAGCGCCAGAGCAATTGGCAGAAGGTATCGGAGCTGCAGTATGGCCGCTTGCCGGAGCTGGAAAAGCAGCTGAAGGAAGCGGAAGCGGCCGGTGAGCAGCCGGACGGTGCGGACAGCAAGCCGCGCCTGCTGCGCACGCAGGTGGGGGCCGAGGAGATCGCGGAAGTCGTGTCGCGCGCGACCGGCATCCCCGTGGCCCGCATGATGCAGGGCGAACGCGACAAGCTGCTGCACATCGAAGAGAAGCTGCATGAGCGCGTCGTGGGCCAGGACGAGGCGATCGAGGCCGTGTCCGATGCGATCCGCCGCTCGCGCGCGGGTCTCGCGGACCCGAACCGGCCGTACGGCTCGTTCATGTTCCTCGGCCCGACGGGTGTCGGCAAGACCGAGCTGTGCAAGGCGCTGGCGAACTTCCTGTTCGACACGGAAGACGCACTGATCCGCATCGACATGAGCGAGTTCATGGAGAAGCATTCCGTGGCCCGCCTGATCGGCGCGCCGCCGGGTTATGTCGGCTACGAGGAGGGCGGCTACCTGACCGAAGCCGTGCGCCGCAAGCCGTACAGCGTGATCCTGCTGGACGAGATCGAGAAGGCGCATCCGGACGTGTTCAACGTCCTGCTGCAGGTGCTCGACGACGGCCGCATGACGGACGGCCAGGGCCGCACGGTGGACTTCAAGAACACCGTGATCGTGATGACGTCGAACCTGGGTTCGCACAAGATCCAGTCGATGGATTCCGACGATCCGGCCGTCGTGAAGCTGGCGGTGATGGCCGAGGTGCGCGGCCACTTCCGCCCCGAGTTCATCAACCGGATCGACGAGATCGTCGTGTTCCATGCGCTCGACGAGAAGAACATCGGCGCGATCGCGAAGATCCAGCTGAAGAACCTGGAGCAGCGCCTCGAGAAGATGGAAATGGCGCTCGACATCAGCGAGGAGGCCTTGCAGAAGATCGCGGAAGCGGGCTTCGATCCGGTGTATGGCGCGCGGCCGCTCAAGCGCGCGATCCAGCAGCAGATCGAGAATCCGCTGTCGAAGGACATCCTGGCGGGCCGCTTCGGGCCGAAGGATACGATCCGCGTCGGCGTGCGCGGCGGCCAGCTGGTGTTCGGCGAGGAGCCGGCTGTCGAGCTGGCGAAGTAATCTGTTCGTGTCAATGGAAACGCCCTGTCGGCCGGCGCCGGCAGGGCGTTTTTTTACGCGCGCTTGCGGCGCGCCATGAAGCCGAGCAGGCCGAGGCCGCCGAGCATCATTGCGTACGTCTGCGGTTCGGGCACGGCGGAGACCATCAGGTGCTCGCCCATCAGGCTGCCGACCTTTTTATTGCCGTCTGCGCCGAACATGGTCACCTTGAGCTGGGGCGACGTCGCGTCGACATTGCCGCCGGAGAAGGTGAACTGGAACACCATGTCGTCCGTCAGGGCGACGTGTGCGCCGGAATAGCACAGCGACGTACCGCCATGGCCGCCGCCCGTGCAGCCGTTCGCGTTCAGCTCGTTGCTGGACAGGCTCCAGTTCGACGCGCCGCCCGGCGCGGCCGTGAGCGATACGTTGTCGAAGCTGCCGAGGTCCTTCAACTGCAGGGCGCCGAGCGACGTGGCACCGGCCCAGCTGCCGGTCGGGTTGGCGGCGTCGACTTCGAGGGTCAGCACGTTGCCGGACCAGGATGACGTAAAGTCGACCCCCTGGAATTCGATCGTGCCGGCCTGCGCCGACGCGAGCGTGCCTGCGCCCAGCAGCGCCGCCAGCAGGGTAGTGCGGATGCGTGATGTCATGGTCTCTCCTTCCACGAAATGCAAGGACCCGACGGCTCGCGTCCTGCGAGACCGCCGGGCACATACGGATCAGATCCGTGCCGCAAGGGTAGAAGGGGGCCCGATATGGCTCTGTTAGCCGACTAACTCATCGTTTGTAACAACAACGCCCCGCCGGGCGCTGGGCCGGGCGGGGCGTTCGGGGGAGGGGTGCGCTCAGCGCGGGCGGCGGCGCAGCACGAGGCCCATCAGGCCCAGGCCGCCCAGCAGCAGGGCGATGCTCTCCGGTTCCGGGACGTTCGCCGGGCCGGTGGCATTGCCGGATGGCGTTTGCACGACGTCGGGACCCTTGGCAGGGAGCGTGGACGGCAGGTCTTCCTGCGGGGGCAAGGCGGCCGGCGTGCCGGATGGGGAGGCGACGTCGGGCGTGCCGGTAGGCGTTTTCGTGTCGGCTGTCGTGTTGGTTTGCGTGCCGGCGGACGTGGTCGGTGCGTCGGGGATCACCGGAACGACCGGGGTGACCGGGGTGACCGGGGTGACCGGGGTGACCGGCGCGGTCGGGGTGGACGGCGTCGTGGCCGGGGGCGATGCCGGCAGCACCTGCGACAACAGCGAGCCCACCTTGTTGCCCCGGGCGTCGACGAACTCGACCTTCACGTGCGGCTCGTTCGTCGCGACGCTGGCGCCGTTGAACGTGAACTTGAACACCATGTCGTCGACAAGCGCGATCTGCTGGCCGTAGAAGCACATGCGGCTGCCGGCCGCCCCGTTGCTCGTGCCGGAGCAGCCGGACGCTTTCAGTTCGGATGTCGACAGTTTCCACGCATCGGTCCCGCCCGGCCCGCCGGTCACGCTCACGCTGCTGTAGGTGCCCACGCCCTTGATCGCCAGCGCAGCGAGGCCCGTTGCGCCGCTCCAACCGCCGCTGCGCTGCGCGGCGTCGATTTCCAGCGTCAGCACATTGCCGCTCCAGTTCGACGTGAAAGTCACGCCGTCCGTCGTCAGGATACCGGCGTGGGCCGTCATCGTCGTAGCGGCCAGCACAGCAGCCAGTGCGGTCAATCGCAGTGTCATCGATTGTCTCTTTCGGGAACGTGGGAATTGCTTTTAAGAATTTAATAATGGTGCTTGGAAATTATCCTCTCCTGATTTGATGCAAATCGTCAATTTGCCATTATTTATGACGGGAATAGTGTTGTTTAATCAGACAAAATTGTCAGATTTGCGACAGTATTTACGGAATACTTTGCGGAAACAATGTGGTGTATTTCACATTATGAAAACTGGTCCGTGCATGTGAAAAGCGCACAAGACGCACCTGCCCGGCAGTTTCCATTGTAAGAAATATGTTCCCGTATCATGAAATATGAGTTGTAAGCATATGATTTTCAACGAAATAAAAATCGTCATATGTCTTATATAAGAGTATTGGTGCTGCGCACAACCAGCGCTATGATGTTTCTAACGGAATCACTGTCCAACCCCGTCTTTTCAATCAGGAGAACACCATGGCAACTCGTGAACAGCAAATCGCCGCCCTGCAACAGGATTGGGAGTCCAACCCGCGCTGGAAAGGTATCGTTCGCAATTACACGGCGGAAGATGTCGTACGGCTGCGAGGCTCCGTGCAGATCGAACATACGCTGGCGCGGCGCGGCGCCGAGAAGCTGTGGAACCTGATCAACAACGAGCCGTACGTGAACGCCCTGGGCGCGCTGACGGGCAACCAGGCCATGCAACAGGTCAAGGCCGGGCTGAAAGCCATCTACCTGTCGGGCTGGCAGGTTGCCGGCGACGCCAACCTGGCCGGCGAGATGTATCCGGACCAGTCGCTGTACCCGGCCAATTCGGTGCCGATGGTCGTCAAGCGCATCAACAACACGTTCCAGCGCGCCGACCAGATCCAGTGGTCGGAAGGCAAGGACGACGTCGATTACTTCGCCCCGATCGTGGCCGATGCGGAAGCGGGCTTCGGCGGCGTGCTGAACGCTTTCGAGCTGATGAAATCCATGATCGAAGCGGGCGCGGCCGGCGTGCACTTCGAAGACCAGTTGGCCTCCGTCAAGAAATGCGGCCACATGGGCGGCAAGGTGCTCGTGCCGACGCGCGAAGCCGTGGAAAAGCTGACGGCGGCCCGCCTCGCGGCCGACGTGATGGGCACGCCGACGATCCTCGTCGCCCGCACGGACGCCGAAGCGGCCGACCTGCTGACGGCCGACGTCGACACGAACGACAAGCCGTTCTGCACGGGCGAACGCACAGTAGAGGGTTTCTTCCGCGTGAAGCCGGGCGTCGACCAGGCGATCGCGCGGGGCCTCGCCTATGCGCCGTACGCCGACCTCGTGTGGTGCGAGACGGGCAAGCCCGACCTGGAATTCGCCAAGCGCTTCGCCGACGCCATCCATGCGAAATTCCCGGGCAAGATGCTCGCGTATAACTGCTCGCCGTCGTTCAACTGGAAGAAGAACCTGGACGACGCGACGATCGCCAAGTTCCAGAAAGAGCTGGGCGCGATGGGCTACAAATTCCAGTTCATCACGCTGGCCGGCTTCCATGCGCTGAACTACAGCATGTTCAACCTGGCGCACGGCTATGCGCGCCGCGGCATGTCGGCCTTCGTCGAGTTGCAGGAAGCGGAATTCTCCGCCGCCGACAAGGGCTTCACGGCCGTCAAGCACCAGCGCGAAGTGGGCACCGGCTACTTCGACGCCGTGACCCAGACGATCCAGCAGCACCAGAGCTCGACGACGGCGCTGCACGGCTCGACCGAGGACGAACAATTCTTCGACGAAAAACAAGTCGCCTGAGCGCCGGCGCGTAACCTTCCTCCACCCATCCTCGCGATGGTCTGCCGCAGTGGCCACAAGCCGCTGCGGCATTTTTGTTTCCAAACTTCGGGGTCAGGTCCCATTTCGCTCCGAATTCGGGGTCAGAGCACATTTGCGATCAATGTCCGGATGTGCAAGAAGTTTCGCCATCCCGGCGTGGTGCGCCGACTGTCCCCTTAAACGCGTCGCCGTCACGAGTAGAAATCATCTACAGGAAATTTCACCTAAAAGTGCTCTGACCCCGAATTTTGCCGAAAATGTGCTCTGACCCCGAATTTGGGCTGTTGGGGTCGAGACGTATCTGAGGGATAATGGCGGTTGGCCCGCATCAGCGATCGCACCGCGGGCGCCGCATCAACCAGATTGGAATCTCTATGTTCAGCTACCGCCACGCCTTCCACGCGGGTAATCACGCCGATGTCCTGAAGCACTTTATCCAGGTTCAGTTGCACAAATACATGAACCAGAAAGACACGGCCTACACCTATATCGACACCCATGCCGGTGCCGGCGTGTACGCGCTCGACAGTGCGCAGGCGGTCAGGAGTGGCGAATACATCGACGGCATCGGGCGCCTGTGGGGGCGCGACGACCTGCCGCCGGCGCTGGCCGAGTACGTGGACCTCGTAGGCAAGTTGAACCCAAGCGGCAAGCTGCGCTGGTATCCCGGTTCGCCGTGGGTCGCGGATGCCGAGGCGCGCCTGGAGGATCGCCTGCGCCTGTTCGAACTGCATCCGGCCGACATCAGGGTGCTGGCGGAGAATGTCCGCAAGCTGGAGGCGCACCACGCGGAGCAGGGCGAGCGTGCGCGCGGTCGCCGCATCCTCGTCGAGCACGCGGACGGTTTCCACGGCCTGAAGGCGCTGCTGCCGCCGCCGTCGCGCCGGGCGCTGGTGCTCATCGATCCGCCGTACGAAGTCAAGCTCGACTACAAGCACGTGCGCGATGCGCTCGACGAGGCGCTCAAGCGCTTCCCGGCGGGCATGTATGCGGTCTGGTATCCGGTGCTGCAGCGCATGGAATCGCGCCAGTTTGCCGATCGCCTGAAGCGCCTGCCGGCCAAGGAATGGCTGCATGTGACGTTGAGTGTGGCCGGCCCGCGCGCCGACGGCAACGGCCTGCACAGCAGCGGCATGTTCATCCTGAATCCGCCGTACACGCTGGAGGCGACGTTGCGCGAAACGATGCCGTATCTCGTGCAGGTGCTGGGCCAGGACAGTGGTGCAACGTTCCGTATTGAAAAAGGCACGCAGGTCACCGGCACGGTGCCGGCCCTGGGCGGTCCCCGCAAGCCGGTGGGCAATGCGCGTCGCGCGAGCCCGCTGTCCGGCGGCGGCAGCCTGCGCTTGCCGGGCCAGCCGTTCGGCGACGATCCACGTCCGCGCAAGGAAGGCGAGGGCGCCGAAGGACGTCCGCGCACCCCGCGCACGGAGGCCAAACCGGCACCGCGCGGTCCGGCCAAACGCAGCGGATCGGGCCGTTCCTGATCCTTTTCGCATCGATCGTTTCTAACAGGCACAACTATGTCTGAAACGATTTGATACGATGTCGAAATGTAAAGACTTCTCGTCTGTAGTATAGTCGGACCGATATTCCGGCCAGACCGGATCCGGCACGCATGGTGCGTGCCGTCGTTTCAGGAGTTTTTACATGCAAGCGGTAGCAACGGCAGCCACGTCCACGCCGTCCGACGAATTCTTTCTGGCGCGCCAGCCCATCCTCGGACGCGACCAGAAACTGGTGGCGTTCGAGTTGCTGTTTCGCGCCGCGCCGGAGCATGAGGACGCGCAGCTGACCGATTATGCCGCCGCCACCGCCGCCGTGATCTCCCATGCGTCACAACTGGGGATGAAGCAGGTGGTGGGCGAGCAGGTTGCCTTCGTCAATGTCGACGAGGTCGTGCTGATGAGCGATTTCGTCCGATTCCTGCCTCCCGATAAGGTCATTCTGGAAATCCTTGAAACCGTCCGTCCCACCACGGCCTTGCTGGCCCGTGTGCGGGAGTTGAAAGAGCTCGGCTTCAAGTTCGCACTCGACGATGTTATAGGCCATTCCGAGCAGGTAAGCAAGCTGATGAGCCTCGTGGACATCATCAAGATCGACTTGCAGGGTGTCGGGCGCGACGAGCTTGCCGAGCTCGTCCGCACCGTGCGCGGGCCGCACCAGAAGCTGCTCGCGGAAAAGGTCGAGACGATCGAGGAATTCGAGTTATGCATGGAACTCGGCTTCGAATACTTCCAGGGCTATTACTTTGCGCGCCCCGCGATCCTGTCCGGCAAGAAGATCACGCCGTCCGAGCTCGTGCTGCTGCGCCTGTTCGATCTCATTCATTCGCAAGCCGACAACGACGCGATCGAGGCGGCCGTCAAGCGCGACCCGTTGCTGAGCCTGAACCTGCTGCGCCTCGTGAACGGTCACCTGGCCGGCACGGGCGCGCCGCAGGTCGAGTCGATTTCGCAGGCGCTCGTCCAGCTCGGCCGCAGCCAGTTGCAGCGCTGGGTGCAGATCCTGTTGTACAGCGGCCCGGAGGGGCACGTCGAACTGAGTTCGCCGTTGCTGCAGATGGCGACGACGCGCGGCCGCCTGCTCGAGCTGATGACGCTGACCCTGCGTCCGGGCGACGTGGCCGGCGCGAATACCGCCTTTACGGTCGGCATCATGTCGCTGATGGATGCGTTGTTCGACGTGCCGATGCGCGAGATCTTCGACAAGGTCGACCTGTCGCGCGACGTCCGCGCCGCCCTGCTGGAGCGCGACGGCGACTATGGCGCCATGCTCAGCGTGGCGGAAGCGCTGGAGCATGCGGAGCCGGGCCGCAACCTGGCGGCCGCGCTGGACCGGCTCGGGCTGTCGGTGAAACAGGTGCGCGACATCGAACTGGCCGCGTTCGGCTGGGTGCGCGAACTCGGCGCCGAGGTGCACTGACCTCTACGATTGCGCGAGGAACAGGAAGACGGTCGGCTTCTTGTGGAAATCCGGCGCCTGGCCGGACGCCAGTTGCGCCTTCCACTTCGCGGCCGTCTGCGTCCGCACGGTTTCCGTCGCCAGCGACAGATCGGTCGCCACGCACACCAGCGTGCCCGGCTGGCAGCTGGTGATGAGGGCTTCCAGCATCGCACCGTTGCGGTACGGCGTCTCGATCAGCAACTGCGTCTGTTTCTCGCTGCGCGAGCGCTGCTCCAGTTGCTGGATGCGCTTGGTGCGCTGGCCGGCGTCCGTCGGCAGGTAGCCGTTGAATGCGAAGCTCTGGCCGTTCAGGCCGCTCGCCATGACGGCCAGCAGCAGCGACGATGGTCCCACGAGCGGACGCACGGGCACGCCGTGCTGGTGCGCCAGCCGGACGAGGTCGGCACCCGGATCCGCGACGGCCGGCACGCCCGCTTCCGACACGAGGCCCGCGTCGCGTCCCTCCAGCAGCGGCGCGAGCAGCGCGGCCAGCGCCTGTGGCGGCGTGTTCACATTGAGTTCCGCGATCTGAATCTCTTGCAGCGGGCGCGCGAGCGGATGGTCGATGGCGACCAGTTTCAGGAAGGCGCGCGCCGTCTTGGCGTTCTCGGCCACGAAATATTCGAGCTTGCTGGCGATGTCCTGCACCTGCTCGGGCAGGATGTGGGACAGCGCGTGCGGCGCGGCCTCGGTCGGGCCGAGGGTGTTCGGAATCAGGTAGAGCGTACCGGGCATGGTTGTTATTGTTGGAGATTAAAAAATGGCATGCCGGCGCGCCGCAGCATGCCGGTCAGGGCGATCAGGGGTAGGCCGGTGAGGGCGGTCGGATCGCTGCTGTCGATGCGTTCGAGCAGGGCGATGCCGAGTCCCTCGTTCTTGGCGCTGCCGGCGCAGTCGTAAGGCTGCTCGATGCGCAGATAGGCGTCCAGATCGGCATCCGGCAGGTCGCGGAACGTCACGAACACCTGGATATTCTCGACCTGCGCCGTGCCTGTGCGACCGTCCCACAGGCACAGGGCCGTATGGAATATGACGCGGCGGCCGCGCATCATCTGCAATTGGGCGAGGGCGCGGGCGTGGTCGCCCGGCTTGCCGATCTGGATGCCGTCCAGCGTGGCCACCTGGTCCGAGCCGATCACCAGGGCACCGGGGTTCTCGAGGGCGACGGCCGCGGCCTTCGCGCGCGCCAGGCGCAATGCCGTCGCCTCCGGCGTTTCGCCTGGATGCGGGGTCTCGTCGATGTCGGGCGCGATCGCTTCGAACGGCAGGTGAAGGCGACCGAGCAGATCACGCCGGTAGGCGGAACTGGAGGCCAGGATGAGGCGAGGCAGGGCGGAGCTTGGCATCGATTTTCGTAAATAAAACAGGAAGATAGCGCTTTGTGAGGAAGTCTTTGACTACGCGGGCAGAAGCCTGCTATTATCGCAGGTTTTCCGGGGATGTTTTTCCAAATGAGCGCTTTTGTCATCGACGCCTTTGAATTTTGTCGGAACAACGGCCATCGTGAAGGCGTCACGCCGGTGGCGGAAATGAATCGCCTTGCGGCCGATTGCGCCGACAAGTCCGGCGAGATCGCCTGGACCATCGAAGGTGGCCAGACCCGCCAGGGGTATCCGATGCTGACGCTGTCCGTCTCCGGTACCGTGCAGCTGGTCTGCCAGCGCTGCCTGACCCCGTTCGGCTACGAGCTCGATTCGTCGACCGTGCTGGTGCTGGGCAAGGACGACAAGGAAGCGGACGAGATCGAGGAAATCCTCGACGATGAAAGTATCGACGTGATCGTCGGCAGCCACGCCTGCGACATCCGCGATTTGCTGGAAGATGAAGCCCTGCTGGCCCTGCCGCAGGCACCGAAACACGAGGTGTGCCCCGATACCAAGCTGCTGGACGCCATCAAGTCCGAGAAGGTATCGCCGTTCGCGGCACTGAAGAGCCTCAAATCTGAATAAAAGAATTGCAGTGGGTGCTACCTCCGGGTAGGATTCGCAGCGTCAAAACGTGTCAAACGCGTGCAGCTCGAGTATTGAGTCATCGTTGTAAGGCAGCGTTAAACATGTCGGCAATGGCAGTCCCAACGTTATTGCCGCTGGGATACTCGATGCGCATGTACTTGCAAGTCGAATGTGTTAGAATTTTAGAACTTAAGTTTAGGAGTCATCATGGCAGTTCAACAGAATAAGAAGTCCCCGTCGAAGCGCGGCATGCACCGTTCGCACGATTTCCTGACCGCCCCGAACCTGGCAGTCGAGCCGACCACCGGCGAAACGCACCTGCGTCACCACATCAGCCCGAACGGTTTCTACCGTGGCCGTAAAGTGCTCAAGACCAAGAACGACGAGTAATCGACGTCTTGCTGTTTTGTTCCATGAAAGCGGTGCAACGTATGTCGAATGCGTGGCGCCGCTTTTTCTTTTGCGGTAACTCCGTCATTTACCACCCCACTGACTCGGCACTCATTGCAGCTCACCTTGTAGCCCGACGAGACCGAGCAGCCGCCGGCCGACCTTGAGCCCGCGGTTCATTCCGACAAATGACAATCAAAATTTCCATCGACTGCATGGGCGGCGACCACGGCCCCGCCGTGACCATCCCGGCAGCCCTCGCATTCCTCAAGCGCGAACCCGACGCCGAGCTGATCCTCGTCGGTCAGGAAGAGCTGGTCCGTGCTGAACTCAAGAAACATCACGCGGGCGACAACCCGCGCCTGACGGTCCGCCACGCCTCCGACGTGGTCGCGATGGACGATCCCATCGAAGTCGCCCTGCGCCGCAAGAAGGATTCGTCGATGCGCGTGGCGATCGAGCTCGTCAAGGACGGCAGCGCCGACGTCTGCGTCTCCGCCGGCAATACGGGCGCGCTGATGGCCATCTCGCGTTATGTCCTGAAGACCATGGCCGACGTCGACCGTCCGGCCATCTGCTCGATCCTGCCGAACCAGAAGGGCGGTCCGACGTACATGCTCGACCTGGGCGCCAACGTCGACTGCGAGCCCCATCACCTGCACCAGTTCGCCATCATGGGCGCCGTGCTGTTCGAGGCGATGGAACACCGCCGCCCGAGCATCGGCCTGCTGAATGTCGGCACGGAAGAGATCAAGGGCAACGAAGTGGTCAAGGCCACCGCGCCCCTGTTGCGGGCCGACCATGAACGCGGCGTGCTGAATTTCCATGGCAATGTGGAAGGTAACGATATCTTCAAGGGCACCGTCGACGTCGTCGTATGCGACGGGTTCGTCGGCAACGTGACCCTGAAGGCGATCGAGGGCCTGTCGCGCTTCGTCAAATCGGTGTTCCTCGAAACGACGATGTCGAAGATCGGCGCCCTGTTCGCGCGCAAATCGCTCAAGAAGCTGAACCCCGAAAGTTATAACGGCGCCGGCCTGCTGGGCCTCAAAGGCCTGGTCTTCAAGAGCCATGGCGGTGCCAATGCCTACGCCTACGAGTGGGCACTTCGACGCGCTTTTGACGCGGCGAAATATAATGTGCAAGCGCAACTCTCGACCTTGATCGCCGAAATGTTGCCGCAAGCTCCCAATCCGGAAGCGCCTGGCTCAACTATTCAGCAGGGTTAGCAATGACATACAGCAAAATTATCGGTACCGGCAGCTATCTGCCCGCGAAGCGTGTCACCAACGACGACCTCGCGGCGCAGCTCGCCACCAAGGGCATCGAAACGTCGGACGAATGGATCGTGACCCGCAGCGGGATCTCCGCCCGCCACTACGCCGCGCCCGACGAAAACGCCTCGGACCTGGCCGTAAATGCGGCGCGCAAGGCGCTCGAAGCGTCCGGCCTCGAAGCGGAGCAGATCGACCTGATCATCGTCGCCACCTCGACGCCGGATTATTTCGGCAGCTTCCCGAGCACGGCCTGCATCGTCCAGAACAAGCTGGGCATGCGCAACAACAGCGCCGCGTTCGACATGGGCGCCGTGTGCTCGGGCTTCGTCTACGCGATGGCGACGGCCGATGCCTTCATCAAGGCCGGCAATGCGAAGAACGTGCTCGTGATCGGCACGGAAGTGTTCTCGCGCATCCTCGACTTCGATGACCGCAGCACCTGCGTGCTGTTCGGCGACGGCGCCGGCGCCGTCGTGCTGGCCGCGTCCGAGGAACCGGGTGTGCTGGCCGTCAAGCTGCATGCCGACGGCAGCCACGGCGGCATCCTGTGCGGCCCCGCGAACCCGTCGAACCAGGCCTCGAACCAGGAATTCCTGTACATGGATGGCCCGGCCGTCTTCAAGCTGGCCGTCTCCGTGCTGGAAAAGGTCGCCAACGAAGCACTGGCGCATGCGCAGATGCCGGCTGGCGACATCGACTGGCTGATCCCGCACCAGGCCAACCTGCGCATCATGACGGGCACCGCGAAGAAACTCGGGCTCCCGGCCGACAAGATGGTCGTGACCGTCCACGAACACGGCAACACGTCGGCCGCGTCGATCCCGCTGGCACTCGATGTCGCGATGCGCGACGGCCGCATCAAGCCGGGCCACAACGTCATGATGGAAGGCGTCGGCGGCGGCTTTACCTGGGGTGCCGTGCTGGCGCGCATGTAATAACAAGACAAAAACACCCAAAGAGGAATCGATGAGCAAATTCGCATTTCTGTTTACCGGCCAGGGCGCGCAAGCCGTCGGCATGCTGAACGGCTTCGCCGGGAACGCGGTCGTCGCACAGACCGTCGCCGAAGCGTCCGCAGCATTGGGCCAGGACCTCGGCAAACTGATCGCCGAAGGTCCGAAGGAAGACCTGGACCTGACCACGAACACGCAGCCCGTGATGCTGACGGCCGCCGTCGCCGTCTACCGCGCGTGGATCGCCGCGGGCGGCCCGAAACCGGCCGTCGTCGCCGGTCATAGCCTCGGCGAATACTCGGCGCTGGTGGCTGCCGGCGTGATCGACTTCAAGGATGCCGTGCCGCTCGTGCGCTTCCGTGCACAGTCGATGCAGGATGCGGTCCCGGTCGGGCAGGGCGGCATGGCCGTCATCCTCGGCCTTGCGGCCGACGACGTCCGCGCGGTCTGCGCAGAAGCGGCGCAGGGCGAGGTCGTGGAAGCCGTGAATTTCAACGAGCCGACGCAGATCGTGATCGCCGGCCACACGGCCGCCGTCGAGCGCGCGTGCGACATCGCCAAGGCCAAGGGCGCCAAGCGCGCCATGAAGCTGGCCGTGTCGGCGCCGTTCCACTCGTCGCTGCTGAAGCCGGCGTCGGACCGCCTGCGCGCCACCATGGCGAACCTGAACTTTGCCGCGCCGCAGATCGACTTGATCAACAACGTCGACGTGGCTATCCTGAACGATCCCGCCGCGATCAAGGACGCGCTGGTGCGCCAGGCGGCCGGTCCCGTGCGCTGGGTCGAGACCATGCAGAAGATGGCCGTGGACGGCGTGACGCAAGTCATCGAATGCGCGCCGAGCAAGACCCTGATCGGCATGGCCAAGCGGATCGATCCGGTGCTGGTGGGCGAGGCCCTCGTCGACCAGGCATCGCTGGAGCGTGTGCTCGCCGCCGTCCAGGGCTGAGCGGCGCCGCATCCCCCCGTTAGAGAAAAAGAGGACTCAATGAACCTGCAAAACCAAGTCGCCCTCGTCACCGGTGCCTCGCGCGGCATCGGCAAGGCCATCGCGCTCGAACTGGCCCGCCATGGCGCCAAGGTCGTCGGCACCGCCACGACGGCAGCCGGCGCGGAAGCCATCGGCGCCTACCTCGCCGAGTTCGGCGGCAAGGGCGTCGTGCTGAATGTCACCGACGCCGCCCAGTGCGCGGCCGTCATCGACGACATCACCAAGAACGTCGGCACGATCGGCATCCTCGTCAACAATGCCGGCATTACCCAGGACCAACTGGCGATGCGCATGAAGGACGAAGAGTGGGACAACGTGATCGCCACCAACCTGACGGCCGTCGGCCGCCTGTCGCGCGCCGTGCTGCGCGGGATGATGAAGGCGAAGCAGGGGCGTATCATCAACATCACGTCCGTCGTGGGCGCGGCCGGCAATCCGGGCCAGATGAATTACGCGGCGGCGAAGGCCGGCGTGGCCGGCATGACCCGTGCGCTGGCACGCGAGATCGGCAGCCGCAATATCACCGTCAACTGCGTGGCGCCGGGCTTCATCGACACCGACATGACGAAGGCCCTGGGCGAAGGCCAGCACGAAGCGCTGCTGACGCAGATTCCGCTGGGCCGCCTGGGCGCGCCGGAAGACATCGCGTACGCGGTCGCCTTCCTGGCGGGGCCGCAGGCTGCCTACATCACGGGCACGGAACTGCACGTGAACGGCGGCATGTACATGAACTGACCCGTCATCCCCGCGGAGGCGGGGACCCATACTGAGTTGGCCAGGACGCTCAGTATGGATTCCCGCTTTCGCGGGAACGACGAGGTGGCCGGGTTTAAAAGTAAATCTCGGCAGTTCGCAGTAGTTTCGACCGTTTTAGCGTCAGACGCTGAAAATAGTTTTTCAACGCGCAAACCCTGATAAAATGCGCGCACTTTCCGCAACACATACCTAATGGAGCCATAACATGTCGGATATCGAACAACGCGTTAAAAAAATCGTCGCTGAGCAACTGGGCGTTGCCGAAGCAGACATCAAAATCGATTCCTCGTTCGTTGACGACCTCGGCGCTGACTCGCTGGACACCGTGGAACTGGTGATGGCCCTGGAAGACGAATTCGAAATGGAAATCCCGGACGAGCAGGCCGAGAAGATCACGACCGTTCGCCAGGCTATCGAGTACGCACAGGCTCACGTCAAGGCCTAAGCTTTCAGGATTTCAGGAGAAGCGCTTGAGTTCACGCAACCGTCGTGTCGTAGTGACCGGCCTGGGTTGCATCTCTCCGATCGGCAACACCATTGCCGACGCGTGGGAGGCAGCACTGGCGGGCAAGTCGGGTATTGCCAACATCACCAAGTTCGACGCAACGCCATTCTCGACCCGCTTTGCGGGCGAGGTGAAGAACTTTAACGTCGAGGATTACCTGCCGGGCAAGGAAGGCCGTCATATGGATACGTTCATCCATTTCGGCATGGCCGCCGGCATCCAGGCGTTACAGGATTCGGGCATTGTCGTCACTGACGACAATCGCGATCGTATCGGCGTGCTCGTGGGTTCCGGCATCGGCGGTCTGCCGATGATCGAAGACACGAAGGCGGAGTACGACAGCCGCGGCCCGCGCCGCATTTCGCCGTTCTTCGTCCCGGCGTCGATCATCAACATGATCTCGGGCGACCTGTCGATCAAGTTCGGCCTGCGTGGTCCGAACCTGGCCATCGTGACCGCCTGCACGACCGGCCTGCATTGCATCGGCCAGGCAGCGCGCCTGATCGAGTACGGCGACGCCGACGTGATGATCGCCGGCGGTGCGGAATCGACCGTGTCGCCGCTGGGCCTGGGCGGTTTCGCCTCGGCACGCGCGCTGTCGTCGCGCAATGACGATCCGGCCACGGCCTCGCGTCCGTGGGACCGCGACCGCGACGGCTTCGTGCTGGGCGAAGGCGCGGGCGTGATGGTGCTCGAAGAGTACGAACACGCCAAGGCGCGCGGCGCGAAGATCTATGCGGAAGTCGTCGGCTTCGGCATGAGCGCGGACGCGAACCACATCACGGCACCGCTCGAGGACGGCAGCGGCGCATCGCGCTGCATGGTCGCCGCGATGCAGTACGCGGGCATCAACCCGGACCAGGTGCAGTACGTGAACGCGCACGGCACGTCGACCCCCGTGGGCGACGTGGCGGAAGTGAAGGGCATCAAGCGCACCTTCGGCGACCATGCGAACAAGCTGGTCGTCAACTCCACCAAGTCGATGACGGGCCACCTGCTGGGTGGCGCGGGCGGCCTGGAGTCAGTGTTCACCGTGCTCGCGATTCACAACCAGGTCTCGCCGCCGACGATCAACATCTTCAACCAGGATCCGGAATGCGACCTGGACTTCTGCGCCAACACGGCACGGGACATGAAGATCGATTACGCGGTGAAAAATTCCTTCGGTTTCGGCGGTACCAACGGTACGCTGGTCTTCGCCAAGATCTAACGATCCCGCAATAGCCGAACTTTCGGACGCCCATTCCTGTCCAAGGAATGGGCGTTTGTCATTTCTGACCTCTTCGGATTCTAACTGGAAACACCCATGTCGATCGCGGTGTCCGCGCTCGTCAGGCCGTCGCGCATCCAGCGGTTCGTATGGGGTGGCTGGGGCCTGGCCCTTCTCGCGTCCGCGCTGGCCATTGGGCTGGCGGCGCCGGGGCATGTCCGGCTCGCGCCTCTCGTCGCGGCGGCGCTGGCGGCCGCGGGCAGCGCCGTGCTGGGCGCGGCGCTCCTTCCTTCAAAGACGCACCGGATTGATATTTCTGGAACCGGCGCCTTGCGCGTAACGGTACAACAGGACGTGGGCTCGCCGCCGGAGGGCAACGCGGTCCTGCTGCCCGGATCGGTCGTCTGGCCGATGCTGATGGTGTTGCGGCACGCCGCGCCGGGCACGGGACCACGCGTCCTGTGCGTGTGGCGCGACAGCGTCGACGCCGCGGTGTGGCGCGCGCTGGCCGTCGCGCTGGCAGTGGTCGGCCGGCGCGCACTTGCAAACGAAGGATGCGAAGACACGACGAACTCATTGCAGCGGACCAACTCTTAAGGAAACGTGCTCACCGTTTCCGTATAACAGGGACGCCGCCGCAGCCAACGGGGCATTGCAGTGACGACCGAACGCGAATGTGATCAACTGCTGGTTGAGCGCGTCCAGGCGGGCGATCGCCGGGCGTTCGACCTGCTGGTGGCGAAATACCAGCGTCGCCTGATGCGGCTCGTGTCGCGTCTCGTGCACGATCCGGCCGAGGCGGAAGACGTGGTGCAGGAAACCTTTATCAAGGCATTCCGTGCACTGCGCCATTTCCGCGGCGATTCCGCGTTTTATACATGGCTATATCGAATAGGAATTAATACGGCAAAGAATTTCCTGGTCACGCAAGGCAGGCGGGCGCCGACCTCGACGGAAGCCGATGCCGAACGTGCGGAAGGATTTGACGACGCAGATAGCTTGCGAGACATTAATACACCGGAATCAATGTTGGCCAGCAAGCAGATCGCCTATACCGTGAATGCGGCCATGGAGGCCTTGCCGCTCGAATTGAGAACGGCGATCGTCCTGCGCGAAATAGAAGGTTTAAGCTACGAGGAAATCTCCGAAGTGATGGCGTGTCCAATCGGGACGGTGCGGAGCCGGATTTTCCGGGCGCGCGAAGTCATCGCCGAGAAATTGCGGCCCTTGCTAGATATCTCGGCGGACAAACGTCGGTAGGTAGCGATATGAAGACAAAGTTTTACGTACCGGCGTAATGGCTATGGACACGAACAAGAAAAATCGTGAACTCATCTCGGCGCTCTGCGACGGCGAGATCCCGGATGTCGACCGGGAACTGGCGCTCGCCGCCCTCGACACCCCGGAGGGCCGGCAGGCCTGGGCGCTTTTCCACCAGATCGGCGACGTCCTGCGCGCCGATCCCGCGACTGACCTGTCGCCTGGTTTCACGGAACGCATGGCGGCCCGCCTCGCGGCCGAGCCGCTGCCGGGCAAGCGCGCGGCCGTCGCCGCGGACGCCGCCGGCCAGGCGACCGTCGCCGCCGACCCTACCTGAGCCGCCCGGCTCGTCACGCGGCACCGCCTGATGCCGGCGCGGGCCGCGCCGTCCGTTCGCCACGGCGGTGCCAACGCGACAACAATGCTCTTTTGTCTTACCATACGAACCATCCAAGCACAGACCTTACCGAACCTATGACAAGCAAAACTGGAAGCGCGATCCTGTCCGCACTCGTCTTTGCGGGCGCGAGTCTGATGTCCCTCCCGGCGGCCCAAGCGGCCGCTCCCGTTGCCGCCCCGACCGTCACCGGCCTGCCCGATTTTGCCGACCTCGTCGACAAGGTCGGCCCGGCCGTCGTCAACATCCGCACCACCGAACGCGTCCGCCTCGACCAGGGCGGCCCCGACGAAGAGATGCAGGAATTCCTGCGCCGCTTCTTCGGCGGCCAGATGGTGCCGCGCGGACGCCGCGGCGGGCCCGCGGAACAGCCGCAGGAAGAACGGGTGCAGCGGGGCGTCGGCTCCGGCTTCATCATCTCGGACGACGGGTATGTGCTGACCAACGCGCACGTCGTGGAAGGCGCGGACGAGGTCGTCGTGACCTTGACCGACCGCCGCGAATTCAAGGCCAAGGTGCTGGGCTCGGACGCCCGCAGCGATGTGGCCCTGCTGAAAGTGGACGCGCGCAACCTGCCGAACGTGCGCATCGGCGATTCCAGCAAGATCCGCGTGGGCGAGTGGGTGATCGCCATCGGTTCGCCGTTCAACCTGGAGAACACGGTGACCGCCGGCATCATCTCGGCCAAGGCGCGCGACACGGGCGAATACCTGCCGCTGATCCAGAGCGACGTGGCCGTCAACCCCGGCAACTCGGGCGGCCCGCTGATCAACATGCGCGGCGAGGTCATCGGCATCAACTCGCAGATCGCCACGCTGTCCGGCGCCTATAACGGCATCTCGTTCGCAGTGCCGATCGACGAGGTGATGCGCGTCTCCGAGCAGATCCGCAAGACGGGCAAGGTGACGCGCGGGCGCCTCGGCGTGCAGATCAGCGAGGTCACGACGGACGTCGCGGAATCGCTGGGCCTGGGCCGCGCGCGCGGCGCCGAGGTCGCGATGGTCGAGCCGGGCGGGCCGGCGGACAAGGCCGGCCTGAAGGTCGGCGACATCATCCTGAAATTCAACGGCAAGGACATCGAACGCAGCTCCGACCTCCCGCGCCTCGTGGGCGGCAGCGCCGTCGGCAGCCGCGCCACCGTCACCGTGTGGCGCCGCGGCAGCCAGATCGACCTGCCGGTGACCATCGTCGAACTGCAGGAAGAAAAATCGCCGACGGCCAAGGCGACGCCCAAGAAACCGGCGCCGGACCAGGCGCCGAACGCGCTGGGCCTGCACGTCTCGGACCTCACCGCCGCCCAAAAGCGCGAGCTCAAGACGGAGACCGGTGTGCTGGTCGAGTTCTCCGAAGGGCGCGCCGCGTCGGCCGGCATCCGCCAGGGCGACGTGATCCTGCAGATGAACAATGTCGAGATCACGGGCGCGGCCCAGTTCAACGGGCTCGTCGCCAAGGTCGACGCGAAGAAACCGGTCGCGCTGCTCGTGCGTAGGGACAATGTCTCGCGCTACCTCGTCATCCGCCCGCGCCAATGAGTACACGCCTTACGCCGCATTTCACCCTGTACTCGCGCTCGTACTGCCACCTGTGCGAGGACATGCGGGCGGCGCTGCAGGCGTTCATGGCCCGCCAGGGGCAGGCGTACACGGTGGACGTGGTCGACGTGGATGCCGACCCGGCCCTCGTCGCCCGCTACGACGAACTGGTGCCGGTGCTCGCCGCGGAGCCGGCCGGCACCGAGCTGTGCCATTACTTCCTCGACGAGGGGGCGCTGCGGCGTCACCTCGGCCTGGAGCAGGCGGAAGTTTAGTGATTCGGGCAATAACCATGGCTTTTACATCTTGCTCGATGGATCGGATGCGAGCCGACCTGCGATAATCGGCTGCATCGATTCCTGGATGATGCATATGGCTGACGGCCCCGACGCTACGCTCGACCCCGCGGACTGGACGCAACTTCGCGCCCTCGGGCACCAGATCCTGGACGACATGTTCGACCACCTGGAGGGCATTCGCGCGCGACCCGTCTGGCAGCAGATGCCGGACGCCGCGCGAGACAGCCTGCGCGCGCCGCTGCCGCGCGCGCCGGGCTCGCTGGCGGATGCCTACCGCAGCCTGCAGGACAACGTCATCCCCTACACCGTCGGCAACCCGCATCCCGGCTTCATGGGCTGGGTGCATGGCGCCGGCACGCCGGTGGGCATCATCGCCGAGATGATCGCGGGGGCGCTGAACGCGAACGTCGGCGGCCGCAACCAGGCGCCCGTCGAGGTGGAGCGCCAGGTGTCGCAGTGGATGGCGGCGCTGTTCGGCTTTCCCGCTACGGCCCGCGGCGTGTTCGTCACGGGCACGTCGATCGCCAACTTCATGGGCGTCGTCGTCGCGCGCACGCAGGCGCTCGGGCGCGACGTGCGCGCGCACGGGCTCGCGGCGCATGCGGGCCTGCGCGCGTACGCGTCGGCCGAAGCGCACGGCTGCATCGCGAAAGCCATGGACATGGCGGGCTTCGGCTCCGCTGCGCTGCGCACCGTGCGCGTGGACGCCGCCGGCCGCATGGACATGCAAGATCTCGCCGCGCAGGTCGATGCGGATCGCCGCAACGGGTTGCGGCCATTCCTCGTCGTCGCCAGCGCCGGCACGGTGAACACGGGCGCCATCGATCCGCTCGCGACGCTGGCGGATTTCACGCGCGCACAGGGCATGTGGCTGCACGTCGACGGCGCGTACGGGGCGCTGGGGATGCTGGCGCCGGACGTGGCGCCGCTGCTCGACGGCATCGCGCGTGCGGACTCGCTCGCCTTCGATTTTCACAAGTGGGGCCAGGTGCCGTACGACGCCGGCTATTTTCTCGCGCGCGACGGTGCGCACATGCTCGACGCTTTTGCCGCACCGGCCGCGTACCTGCAGCGCGCCAGCACGGGGCTCGCCGCCGGGACCGCGTGGCCGTGCGACGTGGGGCCCGACCTGTCACGGGGCTTCCGGGCGCTGAAGACGTGGCTCACGTTCCAGGTCTACGGCGCCGACGCCATCGGCCGCTCGATCTCGGCCACGTGCGCGCTGGCCCGCTACCTCGCCGAGCGCGTCGCGGCCGAGCCGTCGCTGGAGCTGGTGGCGTCCGTCACGTTGAACATCGTCTGCTTCCGCTACGTCTGCGCGGATCCCGAACGTGTGAATCGCGAGATCGTGCTCGCGCTGTACGACGAAGGCCGCGTGGCGCCATCCGCGACGACGCTGTACGGCCGCTACGCGATCCGCGCCGCGATCGTCAACCACCGCACGGGCCGCGCCGACATCGACGCGCTCGTCGAAGCCGTGCTGCGCGCTGGCCGCCGCCTGTCATGATCACGACCGAACTCCTGGCCGCCGCCGCCACGCCGTACGCCCCGCTGATCGGCGCCGCGGCGCTGATGCGCTGCGCGTTTTACCGGGCCGACCTGCGTCCGGTCGGCGTACGCCTGCTGGCACGTGCCCAGGCGCATCCCGACGATGCGAACGCGTGGCTGGATGCCAGCTTCGTCCTGCAATTGCTGGGGCAGCGCGCGGCGGGCCTGGACGTGCAACACCACGCGCTGGCCATCCGGTCGCTGTACGCGCTGCCGGCGCCGGCGCGCACGCCCACCTTGAACCTGCTCGTGCTGATGGGGCCCGGCGACTTCATGGCCAATACGCCCGTCGAATTCCTGCTGCAAACCTCAAGCATCGCCGCGACCGTGCAATACGTGACGCCCGATTTGCCGCTGCCGGAGGAGGTGCCGGACCACGACGTGCTCTTCGTGGCGATTGCGCAATCGGACGCCAACGCGCCGCTGCTGCGCGACGTGGCGCGGATGCTCGACGGCTGGCCGCGTCCCGTCGTCAACCGCCCGGAGCAGATCGCGCACCTGTCGCGCGACGGCGTCTGCGCGGCGCTCGACGGCGCGGCCGGTACGCTGGTGCCGCGGACGATGCGCCTGGACCGCGCGGGCGCTATGCAACTAACCGACGATGCGTTCCCGCTGATCGTGCGGCCAGTGGATTCGCACGCGGGCACGGATCTGCAAAAGGTGGACGACGGCACCGCGCTGCACGCCTATCTCGCCACGCATCCTGCGAGCGAGTTCTATCTCGCGCCGTTCGTCGATTATTCTGGTCCGGACGGCCAGTTCCGCAAATACCGCATCGTGCTCATCGACGGCACGCCATTCATCTGCCACCTGGCGATCTCGTCGCATTGGATGGTGCATTACCTGAATGCAGGCATGGACGACAGCGCCGCCAAGCGGGCGGAGGAGGCGGCCGGGATGGCCGCGTTCGACGACGGGTTCGCGCGCCGGCACGCGGCGGCGCTGGCCGAGATCGACTCGCGCATGGGCTTGCCTTACCTGGGCATCGATTGCGCGGAAACGCGCGATGGCCGGCTGCTCATCTTCGAAGTGGACAACGCCATGGTCGTGCACGCGATGGACGATCCGGGCAGGTATCCGTACAAGGGGCCGGTGATGGAGCGGGTGTTCGGGGCGTTCGAAAAGATGCTGCACCGGGTGATAAGCGCGGCCTCGAATTAGCCGTCATCCCCGCGCAGGCGGGGACCCAGGTCTTACGCGTTGCGGCAGATCCGGATTGGGCCCCCGCCTTCGCGGGGGCGACGGCTTTGGGTCCCCTCCTTCGCGTGGGGGCGAGGGTTTTTCATGCAGCGACAAACTTTCTTTCATCGTTGGCGACGACCACCGTCTCACCGAGTAATTCTCGCATGAACGCCCGTTTCGCCTCGCTGCGCGGACTCGCCCAGAAACGCTCGAGCGTCGCCTGCGGCACCCCGTCGTAATCGACGCGCAACGCGTACGGCCGCCCCAGCAGTTCGCTGTGCACATAGCTCGCAAAGCATTCCGCGAAATCGTCATACGGATTCGTCGCGCCGTACAGGCTGGGAAAATCGCTGCCCTCAAGACCAGCATACGCGGTCACGATGGCGTCGCTGTGCAGCTTGTTGGTGCCGTAGAAATCGACGGCGCCGCGCAGGTCGAAATCGGAGCCGCTCCACGGCACGAAGCGCCCGGCGGCGTTCATATGCCAGCTCAGGTCGAGGAAGGGGAAGAATGCGGCCGGCGCCGGTTCCCACCAGCGCGGCAGGAACGATCCGCCTGCCGTCACGACGTGGCCGAATTCGTGCAGCAGCAGGAATTGCAGCGCGTGCGCGCGGGTGTCGTCGTGCGGGGCGGCGATCGTCGCGGCGAGCGAGAAACCGGGGCCGCCGAACGGCAGGTTTTCCTTCCACGTGGCCCAGGAATTGGCCGTATGCGTTTCCAGCAGATCCATGTCGAGCAGCACGACGCAGCCGAGGACGCGGCCGTCGACGGCATCCGCCACGATGTCCGTGATCCCCGACGACCCGAGGCCGCGGCCCGTGCACATGCCCAGCAGCAGCGGGCCCACGAGGTCGCGCACGGCGGCCGGCATGCCCGCCAGCGCGGCGCGCAGGTCGGCCTGCAGGGCGGGATCCGGCACGCACGGGGCGGGCACGGCGTCCAGTCCGCTCGCCATGTTCACCTGGTGCACGATGTTGCGCACTTCATCGGGCAGGGGCAGGATGCGTTGCTCGATGGGCAAGGAAAGCTGCGTGCGCCATTGCTGCGGTTCGGACGTGTAGATCATGGTGGCAAAAAAGAAGGGCCGTAAGGTGCCGATGTGCCATTAACGGCGCGCCGATGGCCAACTTGAATCGTGGTCCTCCCCGGAAACCGGGCTTTCTGCCTCGAAATCCGGTAAAATGGGCAGCTTGCGGGTCAAGCCGCGGCCTTCATGAGCCGCGATTCGCCCGATAAGGCGCTCGCCCGGGGAACTTCCCGTCCCCCAGACGCGGCGCTTTTTTCGTATTGCGCCGGCAGGAACCAAGCCTGTCGGCCTGGCCGCGTGCCGCTCTTTTTGGTTTTGAGTTTGTTAATGAAAAACATACGTAACTTTTCCATCATCGCCCACATCGATCACGGTAAATCGACCCTGGCGGACCGCATCATCCAGCTGTGCGGCGGCCTGTCGGAACGTGAAATGGACGAGCAGGTGCTCGACTCGATGGACCTGGAGCGCGAGCGCGGCATCACCATCAAGGCCCAGACCGCGGCGCTGTCCTATAAAGCGCGCGATGGCCAGACCTATAACCTGAACCTGATCGACACCCCGGGCCACGTCGACTTCAGCTATGAAGTGTCGCGCTCGCTGTCCGCCTGTGAAGGCGCGCTGCTCGTCGTCGACGCGTCGCAGGGCGTGGAAGCGCAGACCGTCGCCAACTGCTACACGGCGCTGGACCTGGGCGTGGAAGTGGTGCCCATCCTGAACAAGATCGACCTGCCGCACGCCGATCCGGACCGCGCCAAGCAGGAAATCGAGGACGTCATCGGCCTCGACGCCACCGACGCCACCACCTGCTCCGCAAAGACGGGCCTGGGCGTGGAAGACGTGCTCGAAACGCTGATCGCGAAGGTGCCGCCGCCGGAAGGCGATCCGGACGCGCCGCTGCAGGCGCTGATCGTCGACTCGTGGTACGACAGCTACGTCGGCGTCGTGATGCTGGTGCGCGTGAAGAACGGCACGCTGCGTCCGAAAGACAAGATCCTCCTGATGGCGACGGACTCGCAACAGCTGGTCGAGCAGGTCGGCGTGTTCACGCCGCGCTCCGTGCAGCTGTCGGAACTGAAGGCCGGCCAGGTGGGCTTCATCATTGCCGGCATCAAGGAATTGAAGGCCGCGAAAGTGGGCGATACCGTCACCCTGGCCGCGCGTCCGGCCTTGGCGCCGCTGCCCGGCTTCAAGGAAGTGCAGCCGCAGGTGTTCGCCGGCCTGTTCCCGGTGGAAGCGAACCAGTACGACGCGCTGCGCGATTCGCTGGAAAAGCTGAAGCTGAACGACGCCGCGCTGCAGTACGAGCCGGAAGTATCGCAAGCGCTGGGCTTCGGCTTCCGCTGCGGCTTCCTGGGCCTGCTGCACATGGACGTCATCCAGGAACGCCTGGAGCGTGAATTCGACCAGGACCTGATCACGACGGCCCCGACCGTCGTGTACGAAGTCGTGATGCGCGACGGTTCCATGATCAAGGTCGACAACCCGTCCAAGATGCCGGAAGTGTCGAAGATCGAGGAAGTGCGCGAGCCGATCGTCACCGTCAACCTGTACATGCCGCAGGAATATGTCGGCGCCGTCATCACGCTGTGCACCGGCAAGCGCGGCGTGCAGATGGACATGAGCTACCACGGCCGCCAGGTGAAACTCGTGTACGAGATCCCGATGGCCGAGATCGTGCTGGACTTCTTCGATCGCCTGAAATCCACGTCGCGCGGCTATGCGTCGATGGACTACGAGTTCAAGGAATACCGCGCATCGGACGTCGTGAAGGTCGACATGCTGATCAACGGCGACAAGGTCGACGCGCTCGCCATCATCGTGCACCGCGCCAACGCCGCCTACCGCGGCCGCCAGGTGGCCGCGAAGATGCGCGAACTGATCCCGCGCCAGATGTTCGACGTGGCGATCCAGGCCGCGATCGGCGCGACGATCATCTCGCGTGAAAACGTCAAGGCGCTGCGCAAGAACGTGCTGGCGAAGTGCTATGGCGGCGACGTCAGCCGCAAGAAGAAGCTGCTTGAGAAACAAAAGGCCGGCAAGAAGCGCATGAAGCAGGTGGGCTCGGTGGAGATCCCGCAAGAGGCTTTCCTTGCCATCCTCCAAGTGGAAGAAAAATAAGGGAAGAATCAGAAACGATGAATCTGCAACCGATCCTCGGCAATTTTGCCCTGATTTTGTTCGTGGCCATGGTGATCACGGGCGTCATCTGGTGCCTCGACGTGTTCGTCCTCGCGAAGCAGCGCCGCGCGAAGGCGGATGCGGCCCTGGCCGAGTACGACGCGCGCCACGCCAAGCTGACGGCGGACGGCATCAAGCTGGACAACGGCAACCGCGCGGCGCTGGAGGCATCGATCCTGCGTCAGCCGACGTGGGTCGAGTATTCCGGCAGCTTCTTCCCCGTGATCGCGCTCGTGTTCGTGCTGCGTTCCTTCCTGTTCGAGCCGTTCAAGATCCCGTCGTCGTCGATGGTGCCGACCCTGCTCGTGGGCGACCTGATCCTCGTGAACAAGTTCGACTACGGCATCCGCCTCCCGGTGATCAACAAGAAGATCATCGAAGTCGGCAATCCGCAGCGGGGCGACGTCATGGTCTTCAAATACCCAAAGGATCCGAGCCAGGACTACATCAAGCGCGTGATCGGCGTGCCGGGTGATAAAATCCACTACGAGAACAAGCGCCTGACCGTCAACGGCCAGCCGGTCGAGTACGTGCCGATGGACGATTACCTGGACGACGAGCGCCCGGTCTACCACAAGCAATTCCTGGAAAAGCTGACGAACGCGCCGCACCGCATCCTGAACATGGACGGAGCCCGCACCTACAACCAGAGCGCCGTGGAGGAGTTCCCCCATCACGAAAATTGCAACTATTCGTACGATGAATTTACCTGTATCGTACCGGAGGGCAATTATTTCATGATGGGCGATAACCGCGACAACAGCGCAGACAGCCGCTACTGGGGTTTCGTGCCGGACCAGAACATCGTCGGCAAGGCTGTGTTTGTTTGGATGAACTTCAGCAACCTGAAGCGCATCGGCGGTATCCACTAAGCCGGCGCGGAGGGTGTGATGAAAGGTGGCAAGCGGTATCGGATCGGTGCGGAAAGCGGTGTCTCGCTGTCGGGCCTGATCGTCGTGTTGATCGTGTTGGGCGCGTTGGCGCTGGTGGCCATCAAGGTGACGCCGGCCTTCCTGGAATACCGGGCCGTCAAGGATTCGATCGCCAAGGCGAAGGCCGAGGCCGGCTCCGGCACCGTGCGCGAGATCCAGCAGGCGTTCGACAAGAATGCCGGCGTCAACGACGTGTCGGCCATCCAGGGCCGCGACCTCGTGATCACGCGCGATGGCGGCACGACCGAGATCAGCTTCGCCTACGAGAAGCAGGTGCCGCTGACGGACAGCATCAACCTGACGTTCAAGTTCGACGGTACCACCGACCCCAGCGGCAACAATGCCGCCAAGGCCGACAAGGCCGACAAGTAATACGCCGGGAGGCGCGCGATGGGATCGGCGCGCGGCGCCGGCCCATTAGATTGGTACGACAATGAATCTTCAGTTATTGCAAACTCGCCTAGGCTATACGTTCCGGGACGCCGGCCTGCTGCAACAGGCGTTGACCCACCGTAGCCACAGCAGTCTGCATAACGAGCGCCTGGAATTCCTCGGCGACTCGATCCTGAACTGCGTCGTCGCCTCCATCCTGTACGAACGTTTCCATAACCTGGCCGAAGGCGACCTCTCTCGCCTGCGCGCCAACCTCGTCAAGCAGCAATCGCTGTTCGAGATCGCCCAGAAGCTGGAACTGTCGCAATTCCTGCGCCTGGGCGAGGGCGAGCTGAAGTCCGGCGGGTTCCGCCGGCCGTCGATCCTGGCCGATACGCTGGAAGCGCTGCTCGGCGCCATCTTCCTCGACAGCGGCTTCGATGCGGCGCGCGCCGCGATCCGCTCGTTTTATATTCCGCTGCTCGATTCCGTCGACCCGCGTACACTCGGCAAGGATGCCAAGACCCTGTTGCAGGAGTTTTTGCAGAGCAAAAAGATCTCGCTGCCCACGTACAACGTCGTCGCCACGCACGGCGCCGCGCACAGCCAGGAATTCGAGATCGAATGCCTCGTGCCCAAGCTGGGCATCCAGGTGTTCGGCCGCGGCGGCAGCCGCCGCGCCGGCGAGCAGGCCGCGGCGCGCCTCGCGCTGGAGACGGCCGAGCAACTGCTGCAAAAAAGTCCGTCCACGACGCGCAAGTCGCGGCCCCGGTCGGCCCAGCTGAAGCTGGCGGGCATCGCCACCGACCAGACCGAGCTGGCGGTGCAGGCCGAAGAGCCGCAGTCGCAGCAGAAACAAACCCACAAGTCAGGAAACACCCCAGCATGAACATCGAGACCACCACCGAGACCAACGACACTGCACCGGAAGGCTTCCGCTGCGGCTACATCGCCATCGTCGGCCGTCCGAACGTGGGCAAGTCGACCTTGATGAACGTGCTGATCGGTGCCAAGGTGTCGATCACGTCGCGCAAGGCGCAGACGACGCGCCACCGCATCACGGGCATCCAGACCCGCGACGACGCGCAATTTATCTACGTCGACACGCCCGGCTTCCAGACCCGCCACGCGAACGCGCTGAACAAGACGCTGAACAAGACCGTGTCGAACACGCTGACGGCATCCGACGTGATCCTGTTCCTCGTCGAGGCCGGCACGTTCGGCCCGGCCGACCAGCTGGTAGCGGACCTGCTGCCGAAGAACGTGCCGGTCATCCTCGTCATCAACAAGTCCGACCGCATGAAGGACAAGGCCGAGCTGATGCCGTTCGCCGCGAAGGTCGCCAGCCTGCGCGATTTCACGGCGGTCGTGCCCGTGTCCGCGAAGCTGCGCTTCCAGGTCGATGCGCTCGAAGGCGAGATCAAGCGCCACCTGCCGGAAAATCCGCCGATCTTCGGCCCGGACGACATCACGGACCGCAGCGAGAAGTTCCTCGCGGCCGAGATCGTGCGCGAAAAAGTGTTCCGCCTGCTGGGCGACGAGCTGCCGTACACGAGCACCGTCCTCATCGAACAATTCCAGCAAGAGGGCAATCTGCGCCGCGTCTTCGCCGCGATCCTCGTCGAGCGCGACACGCACAAGTCCATGATCATCGGGAACAAGGGCGCGCGCCTGAAAGAGATTTCCACGCAATCCCGCCTCGACATGGAAAAATTGTTCGGCGGTCCGGTCTACCTGGAAATCTGGGTCAAGGTGAAATCGGGCTGGGCCGACAACGAAGCGGGCCTGCGCGCTTACGGTTACGAGTAACGAGCCGGGGTATCATCTCCGCATGCCCACTCGCGACGACGAACTCATCGACAATGACAATGACGCGCATTCAGCCGCGTCGCATGCCCCGCACGCGACGCCGGTGAACAAGCGCCGCACGCCCGCGCGCGAAGGCCGCGTGCTCGGCCAACCCGGCTTCGTGCTGCACAGCTATCCGTACAAGGAAACGAGCCTCATCGTCGACCTCTTTACGCGCGATCACGGCCGCATCGGTGTCGTCGCGAAGGGCGCGAAGCGGCCGCATTCGAAACTGCGCGGCGTGCTGCAGACGTTTCAACCGCTGTCCGTGTCCTTCTCGGGCAAGTCCGAACTGCGCACCTTGATCGACGCCGAATGGGTCGGCGGCATGCTCCCGATCGAGAAGAATGCGCTGCTGTGCGGCTTCTATCTCAATGAATTGCTGGTGAAACTGCTGGCACGCGACGACGCGCATCCGGCCTTGTTCAACCACTACGTCGCCACGCTGAACGAACTGGCGCACGGCGAACCGGCGCCGATCGCCTTGCGAAAATTCGAACGGGCCTTACTTAAGGAAACCGGGGTCGCCGCCGACCTGACGCGCTGCACGACGACGCGCGCCCCCGTCGAGCCGGACGGCCTGTACGTCGTCGACCCGGAACGCGGCGCGCGCACGGCGCAGGCCGTGGAGTCGTGGCCGGTGGTGTCCGGCAAGACGTTGGTCGACATGGAACGCGAGGATTACGCCGACCCGCAGACGAAGGCGCAGAGCAAGCAGCTGATGCGCTTCCTGCTGGCCTATCACCTGGGAGGCGCGCCGCTGAACACGCGCCAGATTTTGATCGACCTGATGCAGCTTTGAGAACCAAGACTACGACCATGAGCTTCCTGCAACCCGCCGGCCAGGTGATCGACCTGGGCGTGAACATCGACCACATCGCCACCGTCCGCAACGCGCGCGGCACCGTCTATCCCGATCCGCTGCGCGCCGCGCTGATCGCCGAGCAGGCGGGCGCCGACCTGATCACGCTGCACCTGCGCGAAGACCGCCGCCACATCAAGGACGCCGACGTCCTCGCCATCCGCCCGCAACTCGCGACGCGCATGAACCTGGAGGCGGCCGTCACGCAGGAGATGATCGATTTCGCCTGCAAGGTGAAACCGCAGGACGTCTGCCTCGTGCCCGAACGCCGCGAAGAGGTGACGACCGAGGGCGGCCTGGACATCATCCGCTACCAGAAGGAAGTCGAGGCCGCGATCCGGCAACTGAAAGGCGAGGGCATCCGCGTGTCGCTGTTCATCGATGCGGACGAACAGCAGATCGCGGCCGCGGCCGCCGTCGGCGCGCCCGTCATCGAGCTGCACACCGGGCGCTACGCCGAGGCTTCAAGCGCCGAGGAGCACGCGCGCGAGCTGGAACGCGTCGAGGCGGGCGTGCGCGCCGGCGTGAAGCACGGCCTGCGCGTGAACGCGGGCCACGGCCTGCATTACACGAACGTGCAGCCGATCGCCGCGATCCCCGACATCCACGAGCTGAACATCGGCCACGCGATCGTCGCGCACGCGCTGTTCGCGGGTTTCGAAAATGCCGTGCGCGAGATGAAGGCGATCATGGTCGCGGCGCGCCTGGGCGTTTCTTACGCCTCGTCCAAAGCGGGCCAGTGATGATCTACGGGATCGGCACGGACATCGTCCAGATCTCGCGTGTCGAGGCTGCCCTGAAGCGCAGCGGCGAACGCTTCGCCGAAAAGATCCTCGGTCCCGAGGAACTCGTCAAATACCACGCCCGCCGCGCCAAGAACGACGTGCGGGGGCTGCGCTTTCTGGCCACGCGGTTCTCGGCCAAGGAGGCGTTCTCGAAAGCGATCGGCCTGGGCATGCGCATGCCCATGACCTGGCGCTCGGCCCAGATGCTCAACGCCCCGAGCGGCAAGCCGATGATCGTATGCAGCGGGGCGCTCGATGAATTCATGCGGACGCACCGGCTCACGGCCCAGGTGACGATCAGCGACGAAGCCGATTACGGCGTCGCGTTCGTCATCGTCACCCAGGCCCCCGAGGGAGTGTCCGCTGCCTAGGTGTAGCGGAAGTGACAGACGAAGTCGTAGTAAGTACGGGACTGAAGGCGCGCCGGCGCAAGCCGCTGCAGCCCCCGGCGAAAGCGCCGCGCGCCCGGCCGGATGCGTGGCAAGCCATGAAAGAGGAATTGATCGCGACGATGACGAAGGATGCGGAATCCCCCGTGCGCCCCACCGAGGCGGCGCGCGAACAAGTCCTGGCGACGGTGGCCAAGCTGCCCGACCTGCCCGGCGTGTATCGCTATTTCGACGCGGAAGACAGGGTTCTCTACGTCGGCAAGGCGCGCAACCTCAAGAAGCGCGTGTCGAGCTATTTCCAGAAGACGCTGTCGAGCCCCCGCATCGCGATGATGGTGTCGCAGATCGCGCGCCTGGAAACGACGGTGACGCACAGCGAGGCCGAAGCGCTGATCCTGGAAAACAACCTGATCAAGACGCTCAAGCCGCGCTACAACATCCTGTTCCGCGACGACAAGTCTTACCCGTATTTGAAACTGACGGCGGGCGACTATCCGCGCATGGCCTACTACCGCGGCGCGCTGGATAAAAAGAACCAGTACTTCGGACCGTTCCCGAGCGCGTGGGCCGTGAAGGAATCCATGCAGCTGCTGCAGAAGGTATTCATGCTGCGCACGTGCGAGGACAGCGTCTTCGCCAACCGCACGCGGCCCTGTCTGCTGCACCAGATCGGCCGTTGCAGCGGTCCCTGCGTGGACCTGGTCGCGCCGGAAGACTACAGGCGCGACGTCGACAACGCCGCGAAATTCCTGCGCGGCCGCCAGACGGAGGTGCTCGAAGAACTCGAGAAGAAGATGCTCGCGTATGCCGAGGATCTGAAATTCGAGCAGGCGGCGAGCGTGCGCAACCAGATCCAGGCGCTGTCGCGCGTGCTGCACCAACAGAGCATGGAGACGACGGGCGATGCCGACGTCGACATCATCGCCGTCGTCGTGCAGGGCGGGCGCGCGTGCGTCAATCTCGCCATGGTGCGCGGCGGCCGTCACCTGGGCGACCGCGCGTACTTCCCCACGCAGGTCGGCGAGGCGATCGGCGACTCATTGGGCGAATCGTCCATCGAGGTGGAAGTGCTCGCGGCGTTCATGGCGCAGCACTACGGCGACAAGTTCGTGCCGGGTTCAATCATCCTGAACATCGAATTCGACCAGCCCGAACTGATGATGGCGCTGCAGGAGCAGTGCGGCCACCGCATCAACCTGGTGTTCCAGCCCCAGGGCCAGCGCCGCCAATGGCTCGAACTGGCGCAGAAGGGCGCGGAAATCTCGCTGGCCCGGCTGCTGTCGGAGCAGGGCTCGCAGCAGTCGCGCACGCGCGCGCTGGCGGAGGTGCTGGGGCTCGACAGCGAGGATCTCGAATCCCTGCGCGTCGAATGCTTCGACATCAGCCATACCGCGGGCGAGGCGACGCAGGCGTCGTGCGTCGTGTTCCATCACCACCAGATGCAGAACGGCGAATATCGTCGCTATAACATCACCGGCATCACGCCCGGCGACGATTACGCGGCGATGCGCCAGGTGCTGACGCGGCGCTACGAAAAGGTGGCGAACGGCGAAGGCGTGATGCCGGACATCGCACTGATCGACGGCGGCAAGGGCCAGGTCGAGATGGCGCGCCAGGTCTTCACGGAGCTGGGGCTCGACATCGGCAACATCGTCGGCGTGGCGAAAGGGGAGGGCCGCAGGGTCGGCCTCGAGACGCTGATCTTCGCCGATGGCCGCCCGCCTCAGGAACTGGGCAAGGAATCGGCCGCGCTGATGCTCGTGGCGATGATCCGCGACGAGGCGCACCGCTTCGCCATCACGGGCATGCGCGCCAAGCGCGCCAAGACGCGCCAGGCGTCGCGCCTGGAAGAGATCGAGGGCATCGGCGCCAAACGCCGCCAGAGGCTGCTGGCGCGCTTTGGCGGCCTGAAGGGCGTGATCGATGCGAGCGTGGAGGACCTGATGTCGGTGGAGGGTATTTCCAGCACCCTGGCGGAAGAGATTTATCGGCAGCTTCACTGAGAGGGGCGCGCGCGCATGTCGATGGCTCAACTGGTTTAAACGGCAAGAGCCATGTAGACTAGCGCGCACGCAACTCAACAAGCAGAGCACGATCAGCCTCACCCCATGCCTTTCAATATCCCGATTCTCCTGACCTGGCTACGCGTCGCCCTCATTCCGCTGGTCGTTGGGGTCTACTATCTCCCCGAACACTGGCTGCACGTGGCCGACCGCAACCTGGCCTCCACGCTCGTGTTCATCGTCGCCGCGATCACGGACTGGTTCGATGGCTACCTCGCCCGGCGCTGGAACCAGACGTCGGCCTTCGGCGCCTTCCTCGACCCCGTCGCGGACAAGCTGATGGTGGCGGGCGCGCTGCTCGTGCTCGTGCAGCTGGACCGGGTGAACGCCGTCATCGCCTTCATCATCATCGGCCGCGAGATCACGATTTCCGCGCTGCGCGAATGGATGGCCGAGATTGGCGCACGCAAGTCCGTTGCCGTGAGCTCGCTGGGCAAGATCAAGACGGCCGCGCAGATGGTCGCCATCCCGATGCTGCTGTTCCACGATCCCATGTTCGACGGCGTGCTCGACATCCACAAGTGCGGCGAGATCCTGCTGTGGATCGCGGGCGTGCTGACGGTCTGGTCGATGTTCTACTACCTGCGCCGCGCGTGGCCGCTGATCAAGGAAAAGTCGGGCACGGTATAAGTTTCTGCTGGGTCATCCTTGACACATAGCTCAGCATCTCTATAATGCCTGCCTGTTGCAACGACAACGCAGCAAACGAAACGAAGCGGGAGTAGCTCAGTTGGTAGAGCGCAACCTTGCCAAGGTTGAGGTCGAGAGTTCGAGACTCTTCTCCCGCTCC
>NZ_JASNRB020000030.1:0-53518 GCF_030411975.2 Massilia orientalis
CACCACGCCTTCCAGCTCGCCCTACTTACACTGATCAATTTGGTGCAGGTTGTGAAAATTTGAGGGGAAGGGTCAGGGTCAGAGCCCGTTTTTTGGAAATGTCGTCTTGGACATTGCTTAAATTCGGGCTCTGACCCCGGTTTTAGTCGAACGCCCAGGAGTACAGCACGTCCAGCGCCGTGTTCGTGCCTGTCTGCAGCTGCAGGGTGATGCGCGGGTTGATCTTGTAGCGCACCCGCACGACGCTCGATGCGGTCGCGGCGCCCTGTTCGAAGCTCAGGTACAGGCGCGACGAGATGCGCTTGCCGACCGTGACCACCGTGTTTTCCAGGCCGGACGCCTGGCCCGCGCCCTGGCGCACACCCAGTTCGTCCACGCCCAGCGAGTTCGCCAGCTTGCTCGTGATGCCACCCGTGCCGCCTTTGCCGCCCAGCAGGGCGCCGGCGGCGGCGCTCAGCACGTCGGCTTCGTTGCCCGTCGTCGCTTCCATGCCGTGGCCCAGCACGAGCCACGACAGTTTGTCGCTGTCGGACACGTTCGGCGTCGACACGAGCTTCGCCGTCGGCGACAGCGCCGTGCCGCGCACCTGCACGCCCGCTTCCACGTTCGTCTCGCTCAGCTGCTCGCCGTCGGGACGCTTGCGCACGGCGAGGATGTCCAGCGACGGGTTGTCGTAAGGGCCGCTGAAGGTGATCACGCCGCGCTCGATCGCCAGGCGCTGGCCGTATGCGGCGTACGTGCCGTTGGCGGTACGCACGGTGCCGTTGATGCGCGGCGGGCGGTCGCCCACCTTCAGCACGTGCACGCTGCCGGCCAGGTAGGCGTCGGCGCCCATGCCGCGCAGGTGGAAGTCGTCGCCCAGGTCGGCCGTCAGGTCGATCGTCAGTGGTACCGCCGCTTCCTTCTTCGCCGGCGCGGCTGCGGTGCCGCGGCCCAGGACAATGACGTCGTCCGAGATCGTCGGCCGGTCCTGCGGCGCCAGTTCGACGAGCGCGCGGTCGGCCTTGAAGTTGCCTTCGACGCGGAACTGGCGTGCGTCGCGCACGACGCTGGCCTGGCCGCTGAGGACGACGGTGCGGTCCGGGCGCGACAGCGCTTCCAGCTTGTCCGCGACGAGTTTCAGGTTCATCGTCGCTTCGCCGCCGGCAAAGCGCACGAAGCCGTCCGCCGTCGCGCGGCCGCTGTTGCCCTCCAAGGTCAGGCGCTGCAGCTGCAGCTGGTCGCCGGCGAGCTGGGCGCGCAGCTGGCCGTTGCGCAGGCGGACGCCCTGGTCCGGCCAGCGCACGGCGAGGCCGTCGCCTTCGATGTTGCCGTTCAGCGTCGGCGCGCCGACGGTGCCGGTGCCGTTGACCGCGAGGCGCAGCGCGCCGTCCACTTCCAGGCCCGGCTGGCCGAGCAGCGGCGATACCCACGACAGCGACGCGAGGTTCGCATTGGCCGTCAGTTTCAACGGGCTGTCGTTGTCGACGCGGCCCTGCAGCAGCTGGGCGGTGGCGTCCACGTTGGCCGTGCCGATGCGCGTGCCGTCCAGTGCGAGCTGGCTGCGCAGCGCGCCGCCGGCGACGTCCGCGCGCAGGTCCAGTTGGCGCAAGCCCAGCGCGATCGGCGAGATGTCGCCCGCGATCAAATCTCCCTTTTCGCGGAACACGTGCACGCTGCCCGCGAGCTGCGGCACGGCGCCGGCCGCGGTGGGCGCGCGCAGGTCGATCGCCCATTGCGCGCCGAGCGTCAAATCGCCGCGCACGTTCTGGCGCATCGCGTCCGACGCCTGCGCCAGATAATTCATCGGCACGCCGGTGGCGCTGCCGCGCGTGTTCCAGCGCGGGCCGATTTTCACGAGCGAGTCGATCGTGACGGAACCGGCCGGCAACCGGATCGTCGCGCCGTTGAACGCGATCTGCTCCGGTTTCGCGAGGCCCGCGAGACCGCTGCCAGGCGCGCCCGCGATGCGCAGCGGCGTCGGCGCCGCGAGCGTCATCGCATAGCGCCCGCTGTTCTTCAGCGCGTCGACCGTGCCGTTCCACGTATTGCCCGTCAGGCCGCCGTGCACGGCCAGCGCGGCGTCGAAGCTGTCGCCGCGTGCCGCAGCCTGGATCGTGTGCGCGCCGCGCGTGCCGGTCGACGTGAGGCGCGCGGACGCGATCTTCGTTTCGCTGACGTTGCCCTGCTTGTCGGTCGTCGTGCTCGCGTAATCCGTCACCGACACGTCCAGCGCGAGCGGATCGGCGGCGCCGCGGCCCGAGCCCAGGTTCGCGGTGGCCTTCAACGCCTTCACCGATTGCGTGCCCATCGCGCGGATGTTCTGGCCCTCGATGGCGGCCGTCAGCGACGGCGTGTCCATCGTGCCGGACAAGGTGCCGGACCCGCGCAGCGCGCCGCCGAAGTCCGGGCCCAGCGCGGCCAGTTGCGGTGCGTCGATGCGCCAGTCCAGCGTATCGCGCCCGCTGCCGAACGCGCCCTTCGCGGCGACGACGTTGCCGCCCAGGTGCAGGTCGACGTCGGCGTTCGACACGTGGCGCTTGTCCGCCGCAAGCTTGGCGTGGCCCCACAGCGGCGATTTCGACAAGGTGGAATCCTGCAGCGCCAGGTCGATGGCGCCGCCCATGTTCGCGCCCGTGCGGCCGCTGGCGGTAAAGCCGCCGTTGATGCTGCCGGCCAGCGGCGAGCCGAAGGCGGCCGGGTTCAGGCGCTGCATGTCGCCCTTGGCCGTGACTTCGACGATGCGCGCGCCTTCTTTACCAGAGAGCCAGGCCTCGCCGCTTGCGTGCACGGAGCCATTGTCGTTCTTCCGTTCGCGCGGCACCCAGCCGAGGTTGCGGGCGTCGACCTCGAACGTCGTGCGCGGCGCTTCCATCGTCCCGGTGACGACGCCGCTCGCGAGCACGGCGCCATACAGGTCGCTGCGCAGCGCCGACAGCTGCTTGCCATCGACTTTCCACGCCAGCTTTTCGCCCGGTTTGCCGAACGCGCCGCGCAGGTCGACCGTGTTCTGGCCCAGTGCCAGCGTCGCATCGACGTCATGCACGTGCGTGGCATCCGCATCGAGCTTGCCGCGGCCGGACAGCGGCTGGTCGAACAGCCGGCTCGGACGCACGGCGAAATCGGCCGCGACCTTCCATTGCGGGGCGAGCGCGCCGGCCGCGTTGATCTCGGCATTGATGTCGGCCTGCGGGAACTTGCCGAAGTCGGCCGGGTTGAAGCGGCTCACCACCGCATTCGCCTTGAACGGCTTGTTGTCCTTGAGGTTCGCATTGCCCGTGATCCGCACGCTGCTCTTGCCTGCGGACAGGCGCGCGTCGCGCACGGTGAGCACGTCGCCGGCCAGCGCGGCCTGCGCGGCGAGGCGCAGGCCCGCGTCCGCCAGGTTGACGTCCAGCGTCTGCGTGTCCTTCGTGTTGGCGACCTTGATGTCGCCCGCGATCTTCGTCGGCTTCATGCTGCCGTGGACGTCGTGCAGGTCGAAGCGGTCCGTGTGCAGCGCGAATTCGGCCGTGCCGAGGCCTTGTTCGTCGGGGCCGCGCTGCACGCTGCCGCTGCCCGTGAAGCGGCCGGCGCTGCCCACGTCGATCAGCACGTCGGTGATGCGCATGGCCGTCAGGCTGCCGCCCAGCTGGCCGCGCATCGCCCGCAGCGGCAGACGTTGCTGGTCCAGCGTGCCGACGGCGCCGTCGTTCGTCAGGTTGACGGTACCGGCGATGTTGCGGTTCGGGTCGAGCCGGACCGCCACGGCCAGGTTCAGGTCCGCGCTCGGCAGCGTCGGGCTGAAGAACCCGGGATCGATGTTGTGCGCGTCGAGCGTGAACGCCTGCAGCGGGATGTCGGCGAACGGCGACATCACGATCTGCGCCTTGCCCTGCGCGCGCGCGGCCTGGCCGCTGGCGTCGATGACGGTCTTCTGCAGATCGCCCGACGCGTGCAGTTTCAGCTGCGCGCCCAGGCTCGGCGGCGCCTCGGTCTGCGCCGGCGCCGCCGGCTGCGACTGCGCCAGGCTCGCGTCCGCATCGAGTTTGTACGGCAGCGTGTTCGCGATGCTGCCCTTGGCCGCGACCTGGCCCCAGGGCGTGTTCGCGGATGCGTAGTCGAGCTTCCACTGCGCCTTGTCGCCGTGCACGCGCGCGCGGATGTCGTCGATTTCCGTCGTCGCGCCCTTGTTCACGAAGATGGCTTGCGCCAGGCGCGCATCCTCGACCGCGATCTTGAAGGGCGGCGCGAGGCGCGTGGGCATCGTCGTCGGTTCCGTCGATTCCTTCAGCGTCTCCACGCGCACCACGCGGGCGTACAGCTTGTCGATTTCGACGCCGCGCGACAGGTATTGCCAGGGCTTCCAGTCGATGTCGATATCGTCCGCGGTCGTCACGGACGTCTCGCTGCGGAACACGACGTGGCCGATGTGCATGTGGCCGTACAGCGAGCCGGAGACGCCGGACAGGGTCAGCTTGCCGCCGCTCGCGTTGGCGACGCGCTGGGCGATCATCTGCAACGTGGTCTCGCGGCCGAGGTACCAGACGGCGCCGCCCAGCACGACGCCGACGACGACCACGCCGATGCCGACGCGGCGCGGCCAGCGGCGCACTGGTGCCGGGGTTTGGGGCGTTTGTTGATCGGCTTCCATCAGAACGTGAATCCCAGTGAGAAGTGCAGGCGGACCTTATGGACCGCCTTGCCGTAGGCGACGTCGACGTTGATCGGGCCGACCGGGCTGCGCCAGCGCGCGCCGACGCCGTAGCCGACCTTCGGTTTCAGGTCGGAGAAATTGTCGCCCGCGTTGCCGACGTCGTAGAACACGGCCGCGCCCCACGGCGGCTTGAACCAGTAATCGTATTCGGCGCTGCCGGTGAGCAGGTAGCGGCCGCCCGTGATGGCGGAACCGACCGGCACGCCCAGCTGCTGGTAGCCGTAGCCGCGCACGGACTGGTCGCCGCCGGCGCGGAACAGGAACGTCGACGGCACGCCGTTCTTGTCCTTCGAGCCGACCGCGCCGAATTCGCCGCGCATGATCAGCGTGCCGGACTCGCCGACCGGCTTGTAGACGAGGCCGCGTGTGTAGATGCGCACGAATTTCTCGTCCGTCAGCACGGGCAGGAAGGCGCCGCCGATCTGCGCGTTGACGATGTAGCCGCGCGACGGCTGCACGAGGCTGTCCAGCTTGCGCCTCGTGATCGAGAACGTCAGCGGCACGCTCTTGACACGCGTGGTCGGCAGGTCGTCGATGGTCACCTGTTCGGTCAGCGCTTCCAAGGTGAGCGTCTTTTCCAGCAGCGGCGAACCCCACGCGCGCTTGGCGTGGATGCTCGTCGTGCGCGTGATCTGCCCGTTGGCGTCGAGGCGGTCGTAGCCGGCGCCGAAGCTGTTGTTGTAGCCGCCCGTCGTCGTGGGCAGGTAGAACTCGGCCTTCGCGGCCTGGTGCTTCTGTTCGTACAGCACGTTGCTCTTCATGCGCTTGCCGAATACGTTCAGGTCGTCGTACTCGGCCTGCGTGCGGGCGCCCGTGTTGGTCGAGAAACCGACGCCGAGCGCCACGTTCTTGCGCTTGTTCTCGGTGACGCGCACGAGCACGGGCAAGGTCGCGGGGCCGCTCGGCGGCTGCGGCGTCGCGCCCTCGTTTTCCTTCAGGTCCGCTACCCTCGACGCGATCACGGACGACATGTCGGCGCTCACTTCCACGCTGGCGAAATAGCCCGTGTCCTGCAGGCGGCCCTGCAGCGCCTGCAGCGCGGCCTCGTTGTATTCGTCGCCGGGGCGGATCGTGTTCAGGTTCGTGATCACGCTGGCCGCATAGCGCTGCAGGCCCTCGATCTTGAGGCCGCCGAAGCGCGCGTCCGGGCCGCTGTCGATGACGACCTTCAGCAGTGCGCGGTGCGTGTCCGGATCGACGGTGGCGGAAGAATCGAGCAGCTGCGCGCGCGGGAAGCGCGCTTGCGCCACCTGGCGCACGAGGCCGCGCTTGGCCGCTTCCCAGTCCGCCGTACGGAAGCGCGCACCGACGGGCAGGGTCCAGCGGTTGCGCAGGGCGGCCGCGTCGATCGGGGCGCTGCCCTTGTCGAACGGGACGAAGCCGCGCAACTCGATGTCGACATCGCCCACGACGACCGGCTCGCCGGGTTCGACGTCGACGAGCGCGCGCGGCCTGGCGCCCGACGTGTCGAGGTCGGCGGACACCTTCGGCGTGTAATAGCCTTCCGTGGCGACGAGGGTCTTGACCTGCTCGGGCGTCGTGCGCACGAGGCGCAGCAGCTGTTCCATGTCGAGGCGCGGGTTGCCGCGCCAGCGCATCAGGTCGAGATTGCTTTCCAAAAGGTCGCGCAACTGGCGCGGCGCGTCGATGCGCACGTCGTAATCGATGGCTCTCGAAGGCGCTTCCGGCGCCGGTTGATCCTGCGCGGCCGCGACCGGGACGAGGAATAGCGCGTTCACGGCCAGCACGATTTGTGCCAAAATTCGTGATCGCGCCGGCGCCATCGCCGTGCATGGGTCGGGTCGTGCGGAAATCATGTCGCTCCATTCGTCAATATGCCGGTCACATCTTAACTGATTGTCAAATCGAATGGCGGACGACTCGGCGCCGACGTCAATACAGGAATTCATCATGCACCAACCCGATACCGCCCTCGTCCTGTTCAGCGGAGGACAGGATTCCACCACCTGCCTCGCGTGGGCGCTGGAACGCTACGAGCACGTGGAAACCATCGGCTTCGACTACGGCCAGCGCCACGCGATCGAGCTCGACGTGCGCGCCCCCGTGCTCGCCAGGATGCGCGCGCTGTCCGCGACTTGGGACCAGCGCCTGGGCGAGGATCATTTGATCGACCTGTCGCTGATCTCGCGCATTTCCGACACGGCGCTCACCAGCAACGCCGAGATCCGGATGCAGGCCAACGGCTTGCCGAATACCTTCGTTCCCGGCCGCAACCTGCTGTTCATGACGGTGGCCGCGACGGTCGCGTATCGCCGCAGCCTGAACGTGCTCGTGGGCGGAATGTGCGAGACGGATTTCTCGGGCTACCCGGACTGCCGCGACGACACGATGAAGGCGCTGCAGGTCGCGCTGAACCTGGGCATGGCGACGCGCCTGAAGGTCGAGACGCCGCTGATGTGGATCGACAAGAAGCAGACCTGGCAGCTGGCGGAGCAGTGCGGTGGCGAGGCGCTCGTCGACCTGATCCGCTTCGAGACCCACACCTGCTACCTGGGCGAACGCGGTGCGCCGCACGCGTGGGGCCACGGCTGCGGCAAGTGCCCGGCCTGCGAGCTGCGCGCGCGCGGCTACGAGCAGTATGCGCGGGAGCGCGCGGGTAGCTGATATGCGCCTCGCGCTGCTGACCGACCTGCACGCGAACCGCGAAGCCGTCGAGGCTTGCCTCGCGCACGCGCAGCGCCAGCACGTCGACCAGTACGCGTTCACGGGCGACTTCGTCGGCTACGGCGCCGACCCGGCCTGGGTCGTGCGCACGGTGATGGCGTACGTGGCGCGGGGCGCCGTCGCGGTGCAGGGCAATCATGACTACGCCGTCACGCGGCCGCCATCCGCGCGCATGCATGCGGAAGCGCGCGAAGTCATCGCCTGGACCGGTGGCCAGCTCGATGCGGAACAACTGGCCTTCCTGGCCGCGCTGCCCCTCATCCAACGACACGGCCACGCGTGCTTCGTGCACGCGAGCGCGCATGCGCCCGAGCGGTGGGAATACGTGACAGGGATCGATGAGGCCGAGCGCAGCATCCGCGCCAGCGGCAGCCGCATCGTGTTTTCCGGCCACGTGCATGCGCCCGCACTGTACCGCCGGGCCGACGACGGCCGCATGGGCCGGCACGTGCCGCAGGCGGGAGAAGCGGTCCCGCTGCAGCCGCAGCACCAGTACCTCGTGCTGCCCGGCGCCGTGGGCCAGCCGCGCGACCAGAACAACGCGGCGTGCTATGCGGTGTTCGACGATGCCGCGCGGGAGATCCAGTATTTCAGGGTGCCGTATGACCACGGCGCGGCCGCGCGGAAGGTGATCGCGGCCGGGTTGCCGATCGTGTTCGCGATGCGGCTCGTGGAAGGCATTTAGACGGCTTGCTGCATGTAGCGGTGCTTGCGCGAGCGGCTCACGAAGAACCAGATGATGGCCAACGGCACCAGCAGCGGCAGCAGCAGCGGCGAAATCAGCAGGGCCAGCACGCAGGCGCCTAAAGCCAGGCCGCCGATGACCAGGACGCCCACGCCGGCGAACACCACCGCGAGCACGGCGCCCACGAACAGCATGATCAATCCGGCCAGCAGCATGCCGCCGCCCGCGAAGATGGTCGCCAGCACGGCGCCCAGCGGCCCGCCGATGTCTTCGTCGCCGATCGTGACGACGCTGTCGCCGAACGTGAAGACGTTCCAGACGAGCAGGGCGAACAGGAACAGGATGATGATGGCGGCAGTCTTTTTCATGATGGGTCCTCGGGTTTTTCGTTGATCGGATGGTCGTACTGTATCCATACGTCCCGATGCGCTCCATCTGACTGCGACAAACTGCATTTTTCGAGGGTCGGAGCGTTACAACGAACGACGAACGGCGGACGAACGGCGCTGGCCCAACCAGCGTCGGCTATCCCTCGTCCGCGTCGAACCGGCTGCGCACGTAGTCGATGTGCGTCTGCATCGCCGTGCGCGCTTCTTCCGGGCGCCGCGCGCAGATCGCGTCGCAGACCGTGCGGTGCTGCCACGCCAGGATTTCCGACACCGACTGGTTCAGCTCGCGCAAGCCGTCGACGTTGCGGATGATGTGCTCGCGCATCATCTTCGTGACGCTGCTGTGCAGGTGCAGGAACATGCTGTTGCCCGAGGCCTGGGCGATCGCCTCGTGCAATTCGACGTCGATGCGCGATTCGGCGGCATGGTTGCCGTCCCGGCGCGCCTGGTCCAGCCGCGCCATCGCGCCGCGGATGCGCTCCAGGTCGTCGTCCGTGCCGCGCAGGGCGGCGAAATAGGCGGTGGCGCCTTCCAGCACGCGCCGGAATTCCAGGATGTCTTCGCGCCGCGCGGGGCTGTCGGCGATCAGCTGGCCCCACGGCGACGTCGCGCCCGTGCGCAGCTGGTCCGACACGAACACGCCGCTACGCGGGCGGATGCGCACGAGCCCGCGCGCGCCGAGCTGCTGGATCGCCTCGCGTACCGTGTTGCGCGATACGCCGTAACGCTCGGCCAGCTCGCGCTCCGACGGCAGCTTCGAATTGGCTGGGAAAGTGCCCTCAAGCAATGCCTCTTCAAGTTTGCTGGTGACCGACTTGACCTGTCCCACGACTTCTCCTTCTCTGGCCCAACCAGTTTGTGATGCCCTGAGAATACTGGAAAGATCTGACAACTAAAAGAAAAAAACCAATCCCTTTTGGAGACATTGCATGACTCGCAACGTGTATCTGTTCGGTACGTGTGTGATCGACCTGTTCATGCCGCAGGCCGGGCTCGACGCCGTGCGCGTGCTGGAAGCGGCCGGCGTCACCGTCCACTACCCGCGCGGCCAGAGCTGCTGCGGACAGCCCGCCTGGAGCAGCGGTAATCCGGACGAGGCGCGCGCCGTCGCCCGCGCCCAGCTGGACCTGTTTCCCGAGCCCTGGCCCATCGTCGTCCCCTCCGGCTCGTGCGCGGGCATGATGCGCAAGCACTGGCCCGAACTGTTCCGCGACGATCCCGTCCTCGGCGCACAGGCGCAGGCCGTGGCGGAGCGCGTCTACGAATTTGGCGCGTTCCTGCTGCACGTGCTGGAGTGGACCATGCCGGCCGGAGCACCCATCGTGTCCGAGGACGTCGTCCTGCACACCTCCTGTTCCGCGCGCCGCGAGATGGGCACGCGGGCCCACGGCGTGGCGCTGGTCGACGCGGTGCCCGGCGTGACGCGCGTGGAGCACGAGCGCGAATCCGAATGCTGCGGCTTCGGCGGCTCGTTCTCGATCAAGCATGCGGACATTTCCGGCGCCATGGTCACGGACAAGGTCGCATCCATGCGCGCGACGGGCTGCCGCCGCGTCGTGTCGGCCGATTGCGCCTGCCTGCTCAACATCGGCCACGCCGCGCGCTACCTGCGCGCGCCGCTCGCCGTCGAACATCTGGCCAGCTTCCTGTGGCGCCGAATCGGCGGCGCGGGAGAACAGGCATGAACGCGCGCGACCGCATCCTGGGCCGCCTGCGTGCCGCCGCTCCGCATGGTGCCGACACCCACGATCTCGAACACCGCATCGACGCCCATTTCGACGCGCGCCGCGACGAAGAGTCGCCCCACGTTCTCGCGCAGCGCATGCAGGCCGCGCTGGAGGCCGTGCGCGCGCAGGCGTGGTGCGCGCGGGCCGACGAATGGCCCGCGCTGCTGGCGCAACGCATCGTCGACGCCGGCGTGCGCCGCATCCTCGTCGACAGCGCGAGCGCCGAAGGCCGCGCGCTGCGTGCCGCGCTGCCCCCGAGCGTCGAACCGCTCGCCTTCGACCGTCCGCTGGAAGACTGGAAAGGAGAACTGTTCGGCACCGTCGATGCCGGCTTCACGGTCGCCCGTTCCGGCATCGCCGTCACCGGCACGCTGGTGCTGGCGCCGGATACGGATTGTCCCCGCACCGTGTCGCTGGTGCCGCCGCTGCACATCGCGCTCGTCCACGCGCACACCCTGCACGCCGACCTGCACCAGGCGCTGCACGCGGAGCGCTGGCAGGACGGCATGCCGACCAACCTCGTGCTGGCGACCGGACCCTCCCGCACGTCCGACATCCAGCAGACCCTGGCCTTCGGCGCGCACGGTCCGCGCTGGACGTGGGTCGTCATCGTCACCGGGGAGCCGGCATGACCACGTCCCCCTTGCAGTTCGTCCCGCCCCAGGACTTCCACGCGCGCAGCCGCGCGGCGCTGGACGACGTCCAGCTGCGCCAGAGTTTCAAGGGCGCGATGACCTTTTTGCAGGACAAGCGCCGCAGCCAGTTCGGCGACGACGACGAACTCCAGCGCCTGCGCGACCTCGGCGAAGCGGTGCGCAAGAACGCGCTCGCCAAACTGCCCGCGCTGCTGGAACGGCTGGAAGCGAAGCTGACGGCGGCCGGCGCCACGGTCCACTGGGCGGCATCGCCCGAGGAAGCGAATGCGATCATCCACGGCATCGCCACCGCGCGCGGCGCGCACAGCATCGTCAAGGGCAAGTCGATGGCGAGCGAGGAGATCGAGCTCAATCACTACCTCGAAGCGCGCGGCGTCAAGTGCCTGGAGTCCGATATGGGCGAGTACATCGTCCAGCTGGCGGGCGAAAAGCCGTCGCACATCGTGATGCCGGCGATTCACAAGACCCGCGCCGACATCGGCGCGCTGTTCGCCGAGCACATTCCGGACACGGAATACACGGAAGACGTCGACCGCCTGATCCAGACCGGGCGGCACACGTTGCGCAACGCGTTCGTCGAGGCCGACATCGGCCTGTCGGGCGTGAACTTCGCCGCCGCCGACACGGGCACGCTATGGCTCGTCGAGAACGAGGGCAATGGCCGCCTGTCGACCACCGTGCCGGACGTGCACATCGCCATCATGGGCATCGAGAAGGTCGTGGAGAAGCTGGAGCACATCGTGCCGCTCGCGAGCCTGCTGACGCGCTCCGCGACGGGGCAGGCCGTCACCACGTACTTCAACCTGATCTCGGGCCCGCGCCGCGCGAATGAACTGGACGGGCCGCGCGAGCTGCACCTCGTCCTGCTCGACAACGGCCGCACGCAAGCCTACGCCGACGAGGAGCTGCGGGCCACGCTGCAATGCATCCGCTGCGGCGCGTGCATGAACCATTGCCCCGTCTACGGCCGCATCGGCGGCCATGCGTACGGCACGACGTATCCCGGGCCGATCGGCGCGATCCTGTCGCCGCACCTGCTGGGCCTGGAGTCCACGGCGGACCTGGCCACCGCATCGAGCCTGTGCGGCGCGTGCGGTGACGTCTGCCCCGTGCGCATCCCGATCCCGCAACTGCTCGTGCGCCTGCGCACGGAAGCGAACCGCGATCCCGACGCCGAGGTCGAACATCCGCTGCGCGGGCAGGGCGCCAAGTACAGCCGCGGCGAGCGCCTCGTCTGGCGCTTCTGGCGCGGCGCGTTCGGCCGGCCCGGCGTCTACCGCATGTTCCGCTGGGCGGCCACGCGCCTGCGTGTGTTGGCGCCGACGCAGCAACTGGGCTGGACAAAATACAGAACCCCCCTCAAGCCCGCACCGCGCAGCCTGGCCGACCTGCTGCGCGACAAGAATCAGGCCCAATAAGAATTCAATCAATCAAGGAGACTTAGATGGTATGGCAACAGGTTTATGATCCGTTCGGCAGCATGGTCCTATCGACCCTGCTAGCCGCGATCCCCGTGGTGGTGATGCTCGCCGCGCTCGGCTTCTTCCACATCAAGGCACATATCGCGGCCGCGCTCGGCCTGGCCGCGGCCTTTTGCGTGGCCGTCTTCGCTTACTCCATGCCGGCCGCGATGGCGGGCAAGGCCGCGCTGCTGGGCGGCTTCACCGGCCTGCTGCCCATCGGCTGGATCGTCCTGAACATCATCTTCCTGCAGCAGCTGTGCGAACAGAACGGCAGCTTCAAGGTGCTGCAGGCCTCGCTGTCCGGCATCACCAACGACCGCCGCCTGCAACTGCTGCTGATCGCGTTCTGCTTCGGCGCGTTCTTCGAGGGCGCGGCGGGCTTCGGCACGCCGGTCGCGGTCACGGCCGGCATCCTGATCGGGCTCGGGTTCTCGCCGCTGGCCGCATCGGGCCTGTCGCTGATCGCGAACACGGCGCCGGTCGCATTCGGTGCGCTCGGTTCGCCCGTGATCACCTTGGCCAAGGTGCACGGCTACGACCTGATGGAAGTGACCGCGATGATCGGCCGCCAGCTGCCGTTCTTCTCGCTGCTCGTGCCGTTCTGGCTGATCTGGGCGTTCGCCGGCCGCAAGGCCATGTGGGACATCTGGCCCGCGATCCTCGTGACGGGCCTGTCGTTCGCGATCCCGCAATTCCTCGTGTCGAACTTCATCGGTCCGGAACTGGTGGACATCATCGCGGCCCTCGTGTCGATGGCGTCGCTGATCCTGTTCCTGCGCGTGTGGCAGCCGAAGACCGTGTGGACGTCGGCCAGCCTGAAGGGCCGCGAGGCGGAGACCGCCCGGCCCGCGGACAGCGTCGGCAAGTACACGCGCGCGGAACTCGTGCGCGCCTGGACGCCGTGGCTCATCCTGACCGTGTTCGTCTTCATCTGGGGCCTGCCGCCGGTGAAAGCGTATTTCAACACGCTGTTCGCGCCGAAATTCCCGATGGATGGCCTGCATAACCTGGTGATGCGCGTGCCGCCGGTGGTACCGCACGCCGAGCCGGAAGCGGCCGTCTACGTGTTCAACCTGCTGTCGGCGACGGGCACCGGCATCCTGCTGTCGGCCATCGTCGGCGCGCTGTTCATGCACTACAGCCTGGGCGCGATCGTGCGCACGTTCTGCCGCACCCTGTGGCTCGTGCGCTACTCGCTGCTGACCATCGTGCTGATGCTGGCCCTGGGCACGCTCACGCGCTACTCCGGCACCGACACGACCCTGGGTCTCGCTTTCGCCAACACCGGCGCGCTGTACCCGTTCTTCGGCACCCTCATGGGCTGGCTCGGCGTGGCGATGACGGGTTCCGACACCGCGTCGAACGTGCTGTTCGGCGGCATGCAGAAGGTGGCGGCGGAGCAGCTCGGCCTGGCCCCGAACCTGATGGGCGCCGCGAACAGTTCCGGTGGCGTCATGGGCAAGATGATCGATGCCCAGTCCATCGTCGTCGCCTCCACGGCCACGCGCTGGATCAACCATGAAGGCGACATCCTGCGCTTCGTCTTCTTCCATTCCTTCGCACTGGCCGTGCTGGTCGGTGTCATGGTCACGCTGCAGGCGTATGTGTGGCCGTTCACGTTGCTGGTGATCCGATGAATTCTGCTGTCGCCGCGCTGCGCGCCGTGCTGCCCGACCGCTGTATCCTTGCCAACGACGAGGAGACGCGCCCCTACGAATGCGACGGCCTCGCCGCCTACCGCCAGATGCCGATGATCGTGCTGCTGCCGGAGAACGAGGCGCAGATCATGGCCGCCATCGCCGTGTGCCGGCAATTGAACCTGCCGATCGTGCCGCGCGGCGCCGGCACCGGCCTGTCCGGCGGAGCTCTGCCGATCGCTGGGGGCGTCGTGCTGTCGACGGCGCGCCTGAACCGGATCGTGAAACTCGATCCGACCGCCCGCACGGCCGTCGTGCAGCCCGGCGTGCGCAATCTCGCGATCTCGGAAGCGGCCGCGCCGCACGGGCTGTATTACGCGCCCGACCCGTCGTCGCAGATCGCGTGCACGATCGGCGGCAACGTGGCCGAGAACTCCGGCGGCGTGCACTGCCTGAAATACGGTCTCACCGTGCACAACGTGCTGCGCGTGCGGATGGTGACGACGGACGGCGAGATCGTCGAGCTGGGCAGCGAGGCGCTGGATGCGCCGGGCCTCGACCTGCTGGCGGTCGCCATCGGGTCGGAAGGCATGCTCGGCGTCGTGACCGAGGTGACGGTGAAACTGGTGCCGAAGCCGCGCGTGGCGCGCGTCGTGATGGCGTCGTTCGACGACATCGTGAAGGCCGGCGATGCCGTCGCCAACGTGATCGCGGCCGGCATCATCCCGGCCGGCCTGGAAATGATGGACCGGCTGTCGACGCAGGTCGCGGAGGAATTCGTGCACGCGGGTTACGACACGCAGGCTGCCGCCGTGCTGCTGTGCGAATCCGACGGCATCCCCGAGGAAGTCGAGGAGGAGATCGCGCGCATGAGCGAGGTGCTGAGCGAGTGCGGCGCGACGGCGCTGGCCGTGTCGCGGGACGAGGCGGAGCGCCTGCGTTTCTGGTCCGGCCGCAAGAACGCGTTCCCGGCCGTCGGCCGCATCTCGCCGGACTATTACTGCATGGACGGCACGATCCCGCGCAAGCACCTCGCCCATGTGCTGCAGCGGATCGAGGCGATGGAACAGAAGTATGGCCTGCGCTGCGCGAACGTGTTCCACGCCGGCGACGGCAACCTGCACCCGCTCATCATGTTCGATGCGAACGTGCCGGGCGAATTCCACCGCGCGGAGCAGTTCGGCGCCGACATCCTCGAGCTGTGCGTCGAAGTGGGCGGCACGATCACGGGCGAACACGGCGTCGGCATCGAGAAGATCAATTCGATGTGCGTGCAGTTCTCGCGCGCCGAGCTGGATGCGTTCCTCGCGGTGAAGCGCGCCTTCGATCCGGCCGGCATCCTCAATCCCGACAAGGCGATTCCGACCCTGCACCGCTGCGCCGAATACGGCCGCATGCACGTGCGCCACGGGCGGATGCCGTTTTCCAACCTGCCGCGCTTTTGAAGATGGATACGACCTTACAAGACTTCGCCGACCGGATCGGTCATGCCACCGCCACCAGGTCCCCGCTGCGCATCCGCGGCGGTGGCAGCAAGGACTGGTACGGGCAGGACGTGCAGGGCACGGTGCTCGATACGACGCCGTATCGCGGCATCACCGACTACGAGCCGACCGAACTCGTGATCACGGCCCGTTGCGGCACGCCGCTGGCCGAGATCGAGGCGCACCTGGCGCAGCACGGCCAGATGCTCGCGTTCGAGCCGCCGCACTTCGGTCCTGGCGCGACGATCGGCGGCACCGTGGCCGCCGGGTTGTCCGGCCCGCGCCGCCAGGCCGCCGGCGCCGTGCGCGATTTCGTGCTCGGGGCCGTGCTGGTGGACGGGAAGGGAGAGACGCTGCACTTCGGCGGCAAGGTGATGAAGAACGTGGCGGGCTACGACGTGTCGCGCCTGCTGGCCGGATCGCTGGGCGTGTTCGGCCTGATCGCCGAGGTGTCGCTGAAGGTGCTGCCGCAGCCCGTCGCCGAATGCACGGTGCGGCTGCACATGAACGAGGACGAGGCGCTGCGCCGGCTGAACGCATGGGGCGGCCAGCCGTTGCCCGTCTCGGCCTCCAGCTGGCACGACGGCGTGCTGGCGGTGCGCCTGTCGGGCGCGCGGTCGGCCGTCGATGCGGCGCGCAAGCGCATCGGTGGCGAGCTGCTGGACGATGCCGACGGCTGGTGGCGCGCGCTGCGCGAGCATGACGGCGCGTTCTTCGCGGACGCCGGCAGCCTGTGGCGCCTGTCCCTGCCGACGGTTGCGCCACCGCTGGCGCTGCCGGGTACCCAATTGATCGAATGGGGCGGCGCGCAGCGCTGGCTCCGGACGGATGCCGATGCGGCCACCGTGCGCGCGGCCGCGGACCAGGCCGGCGGCCACGCGACGCTGTTCCGTGGCGGCGACCGTCAAGCGGGGGTGTTCCAGCCGCTGGCGCCCGCCGTCCTCGCGATCCACCGCCAACTCAAGAATGTGTTCGACCCGGCCGGGGTGTTCAACCGCGGCCGCATGTACAAGGATTTATAGCCGTGCAAACCAATCTCGCCGATTTCATCCGGGGCACGCGCGACGGCGACGAGGCCGACGCGATCCTGCGCAAATGCGTGCATTGCGGCTTCTGTACCGCCACGTGCCCGACCTATCAACTGTCCGGCGATGAGCTGGAAGGCCCGCGCGGCCGCATCTACCTGATCAAGCAGGTGCTCGAAGGCCGGCCCGCCACCGATAAGACCCAGGCCCACCTGGACCACTGCCTCACGTGCCGCAACTGCGAATCGACCTGTCCGTCCGGCGTGCAGTACGGACGGCTGGCCGACATCGGCCGGCGCGTCGTCGAACAGCAGGTCGCGCGGCCCGCACGCCAGCGCATGCTGCGCATGCTGCTGAAGGAGACCCTGCCGCGCCGCTGGCTGTTCACGCCGGCGCTGAAGGCGGGGCAGGCGGTGCGGCCGCTGCTGCCGCAGGCATTGAAGGACAAGGTGCCGGCGCGGCAAAGCGCGGGCGTGTGGCCGCGCACCGAGCACGCGCACAAGATGCTGTTTCTCGAAGGCTGCGTGCAGCCGGCGATGTCGCCGAACATCAATGCGGCGACGGCGCGCGTGTTCGATGCCGTCGGCGTGCAGATCGTCGCGGCCAACCGGGCCGGCTGCTGCGGCGCCATCCGCTGGCACATGAACGATGCGGACGGCGGCCGCGCCGACATGCGCCGCAATATCGACGCATGGTGGCCGTACCTGGAGCAGGGGATAACGACTATCCTGATCAACGCGTCCGGCTGCGGCGCGATGATCAAGGAATACGGTCATGCGCTGGCCGACGACCCGGCCTACGCGGCGAAGGCGGCGCGCGTCTCGGCCGCGGCGAAGGACGTCAGCGAAGTGCTGCCCGAGTTCGAGGCCAGGTTGCGGGCGAAGCTGCGCAAACGGGAGACCGGAGAGCGCGTTGCGTATCACCCGCCGTGCACGCTGCAGCACGGCCAGAAGATCCGCGGCAAGGTCGAGGACCTGCTGCGCGCGGCCGGCGTCGACGTGCGGCTGTGCGCGGACAGTCACCTGTGCTGCGGCTCGGCCGGCACGTATTCGGTGCTGCACAAGGAGGTGTCGCTGCGCCTGCGCGACGACAAGCTGGCGCGGCTGGAAGCGACGGCACCGGAACGCATCGTGTCCGCCAACATCGGTTGCATCACGCACCTGCAGTCGGGGACGGACGTGCCGGTGGAGCACTGGGTCGAACTGCTCGATCGCGCGCTGCAGTAAGGAAAAAAGTGGCCGGAAATCAAGCCTTGCAATGCTGGACTCGAGGTCTATACTGACAGCCTGCTCTGTTTGCAGGAGGCATTCCATGCAGTGTATCCAGTACGCCGCCGGCCACAAGAACCCGCCATCGGCACCGCCGGCGATTCCACCGATCATCATCAACCCATTCAAGAGCCAGATCCCATCGCCGGCGATCGACCCGCGCAACACGCCGCCCGGCCCACCCATCGTGCCGCCCCGCGGCCCCGACCTGCGCATCATCTAGCGGTACGGAAGCGACGCTTGTCCAGTGCGCCGTGAACGCCTATGATCTTGCTTCTGGGCGCATGCCCGCACGACCGAGAAAGCAAGAATGAACGACGACATCCCAGACCACGACGATGATGCTCCCGTGCAGGAGCCCCGTCTGTGGCAGGGCAACGGCTGGACCGCACGCGTCATCAAGAACGAAGACGACGACGGCTGGGCCGTGGCCATGTACAAGGACGGTGAATCCGAGCCTGCCCTCGTCGGCCCCTGGACCATGGGCCGCGACAAGAAAAACCCGAAGCCGCTCGATACGCCGGCGTTCCACACGCTCGTCAAGACGGCGTCCGAAGTGATCCGCCGCCACGAGCAGCAGTTGCACGCGCAATTGCACAAGAGCACCGTCGTCTCGACCGCCGACGGGGAACTGAAGGTGACCCTGGACATCGTCCCGGACGAGGACAACCCGTATGCGCTGCTGAGCGCGTTCGACGAGATGGGCGAGCGCGTGGCGCAGGTGCGCGTGCGTCCCGATTTCAAGTTGTCGCCGTCGTCCGCGTCCACCTGGGTCGAGAACGAGTTTCGCGCGCCCCGGTAAGGCATTTTCGCGACACAACCCCCGCAGAGACGGCCTGAACTGATAAGATTTCCCGAGCGTAACTTTTTGTTCGATAAGGGGAATCGATGGAAGACCGCCTCGCCCGCCTGGAAACGGTCCAGGCCATGCTGCTGGGCATCGGGCACCTGTCCGCCAGCTGTACCGACGTCACCGAGTTCATCGGCGCCGTGCACCGCGCGCTGGGCCGCATCATGTATGCGGAGAACTTCTACGTCACGTTGGCCGAGCGGGAAGACGACACGGTCCGGTTCGTCTATTTCGTCGACTCGCGCGACGCGGGGCCGGGCCCCGACGAGCGCGTGACGCTCGCGTCGCCCGACGAATCGCCGACGGCCTGGGTCATGCTCAACAAGCAACCGCTCGTGGTGACGGGCGAAGAAATGCGGGCGCGCGAGAATGGCGGCGTCTGGGGCACGGGCAGCATCGCCGAGCACTGGATGGGTTGCCCGCTGCTCGACCAGCAGCACGAGGTCGTGGGCGCCATCGTCATCCAGAGCTACCTGCCCGAGTACACGTACAGCGAGGAAGACCAGGCGCTGTTCGCATTGATCGCCAACCACGTGTCGAACGCGCTGCAGGGCCTGCAGAGCATGGACCGCCTCGAGCGCGCCGTGCAGGAGCGCACGCGCGCGCTGGCGCGCGAGGTGGCCGAGCGCCGCCGCGCGGAACAGGTGCAGCATGCGCTGTACCAGATCGCGGACCTGTCGGCCTCCGCCATCGAGACCGACGTGCTGGCGGCCAGTCTGCACGCCATCATCGGCGAACTGATGATGGCGAAGAACTTCATCATCGCGCTCACGCATCCGGACACGGGCGAGATCAGCATCCCGTATTTTGCCGACGAAAAGGACGACGCGCCGCCGCAGCAGCGCTTCCCGTTCGGGATGGGCATGGTGTCGTACGTGCTGCAGACCAAGCAGGCGCAGCTCCACGACGCCGGCAGCTTCGCGCGCCTGCACGCGGCGGGCAAGGTGAAGCACCCGCTGGGGAACACGGACATCGCGAGCTGGATCGGCGCGCCGATGCTCGTCAACGACAAGGCGTACGGCGTGCTGGTCGTGCAGAGCTATGACCCGACCATCGTCTACACGAAGGCGGACCTGGACCTGATGGCCTTCATCTCCAGCCACGTGGCGGTGGCGATCGCGCGCATGCAGGCCGACCGCGCCATCCGCAAGGCCAAGGAACGCCTGGAACAGCAGAACGCCGCGCTCGAACAGGCGCTGCACCAGTTGCAGGAAGCGCAGACGGAACTGGTGCGCAAGGAAAAGCTCGCGTCGCTGGGCCAGATGGTGGCCGGCGTCGCGCACGAGATCAACACGCCGCTGGGCATCTGCGTGACGGCCACGAGCCACCTCGTGCAGGAACTCAAGCTCACGCGCGAGGAACTGGCGGCGGGGGAGATGACCCAGGACAGCCTGGAGGCGTTCTTCGACATCGTCGACCAGTCCCTGCGCATCATGACCACCAACACGCAGCGCGCCGCGGCGCTCGTGCGCAGTTTCAAGCAGGTCGCGGTGGACCAGTCTTCGGACGACGTCCGCACGTTCAATTTCGGCACGTATTTGAACGAGGTGCTGCTGTCGCTGCAGCCGAAGCTGAAGGGCCGGCCGCTGGAAGTCGCGGTCGACTGCCCGAAAGACCTGATGCTGGAGAGTTTTCCGGGCGCGGTGTCGCAGATCGTCACCAACATGGTCGTCAACTCGCTGATGCACGGCTTCGAGCGCGACCAGCCCGGCCACATCACGCTCCACGCGGCGCTCGACGGCGACCACGTCGTGTTCGACTACGCCGACGACGGCGTGGGCATGGATGCGGAGACGCTGGCCAAGCTGTTCGACCCGTTCTTCACGACGAAGCGCGGCAGCGGCGGCAGCGGCCTCGGTGGCCACATCCTGTACAACCTCGCGACGAATGTGCTGCAAGGCTCGCTGCGCGTGGAGAGCAGCCCGGGGCAGGGCCTGCGCTACCACTTGCGCTTTCCGCGCAAGACTTCTCGGCCCGAGTTGAAGCTGGCCTGACTAGCCGAGGATATCGGCGATCGCCGCGCACACGCGGTCCACGTCCGCTTCGTTCATCCCGCAGTGCAGGGGGATCGTGACGGTCTCCCGGCCGATCCGTTCCGCGTTCGGGAACTGGCCCTCGCGCCAGCCGAGGCTGCGGCCGAGCGTCGTCAGGTGCGACGGTTCGTACGACAGCCCCGTCGCGATCTCCCGTTCGCGCAGCGCGGCGCGAAAGCGTTGCCGCGTCGTCCCGAGCGCTTCGTACGGCAGCAGCACGCAGAACATGTTCCAGCTCTGGCCCGGCACGCCGCGCGGCGGCAGCACGGCGCCGTCGATGGCCGGGAACACGTCGAAATAGCGCTCGGCCAGGCGCTGGCGCTGCGCCAGGAAGGCGGGCAGTTGCGCGAGCTGGGCGAGGCCGATCGCGGCCGACACGTCCGACATGTTGTACTTGCCGCTCGCGACCGCGACGTCGCGCGTGTCGTCCGCCAGGCGCTCGATGCCGTGGAAGCGCAGCACCTCGATGCGCTTGGCCGTCGCGTCGTCGGGCACGACGATGGCGCCGCCCTCGATCGTCGTCATGTTTTTATTCGGGTGGAACGAGAACGTGGCGATGTCGCCGAAGCTGCCGATGGGCTGGCCCTTCCACGTCGAGCCCTGCACGAGCGCCGCATCCTCGATCACCCGCAGGCCGTGGCGCCGCGCCAGCGCGTACAGCGCGTCCATGTCGCCCAGGGCGCCGGGGAAGTGCGTGGGCACGATCGCCTTGGTGCGCGGCGTGATGGCGGCTGCCACCCGGTCGAGGTCGATCGCGCGCGTGACCAGGTCGCAGTCGACGAACACGGGCCGGGCGCCGACCTTGACGATCATGTTCATCGTCGAGAAGAAGCTTTGCGTGGACGTGATCACCTCGTCGCCGGGCTTGACGCCGCACGCCAGCAGCGCCAGTTCCATCGCCCCCGTGGCCGACGTCAGCGTGCGCGTCGGACGGCCGTCAAAGGTCCCGGACAGCGCGCGCTCGAACGCCAGGACGCGCGGGCCGCTGGCGATCCAGCCGCTCTTCATCGTGTCGGTCACGGCGGCGAGGGTGGCGTCGTCGAGCGCCGGTTGGGAAAAGTTCAGCAGGGCCATGGGCGTCCTTCGGGTGCGTTGTCGGACGGATATTCTAGTCTGCGCGGCGGAGCACCGTCATGGGTAGCCCAGGTCCAGGCCGAGCACCCTGGCAAGGGCGAAGGTAACGATCCCCAGGCCCACGAGGATCACCACGAAGAGTACGGCCACCTTGGCGCTCGTGCGCAGCACCGCGCGACTCTCCTGGGCTTTTCCCTTCTTTCCCTGGTCGTAATGCCACTTGATGGCGAAGAACATCCCCGTGGCTAGCACGAGAAACTTGAATACAACGAAGACTACAGGGATCCATTCCATGATTTTTGTGTTTGAACCATCGTCGAATACCCACATACTACGCAAAAGCAATCTCCATACATCGAGACAAAATGTCCCAGTTGAAATCCATACAAGATGACGATTTTCCCATCTGGTTGCCGCGCCTGTCCGTGCATGGCGGGCCGCGTTTCCTGCAGATTGCGGAGGCGTTGCAGGCGGCGGTGGCGGACGGATCGCTGAAACCGGGCGACCGGCTGCCTCCGCAGCGCCGGCTGGCGGCACAGCTGGACGTCGACCTGACGACGGTCACGCGCGCCTACGACGAAGCCAGGCGCCGCAACCTGCTGGAGGGCCGCGGCGCCCGCGGCACGTATGTCGCGGCGCCGAAAGTCGAATTGACGGCGATCCTCGACCTGAGCATGAACACCCCGCCGCCGCCGGACGGCGTGGACTTCGACGACATGTTGAAACAGGGTCTGTCGCAAGTGCTGATGCGGTCCGATAACGCAGCGCTGATGAATTACCACCTGGGCGGGGGCAGCGACTCCGACCGCAAGGCCGGCGCCGCGTGGCTCGCACCGATGTTCGGCCAGCCGGATGCACGCCAGGTCGTCGTCTGTCCGGGTGCGCAAGCCGCGATCGCCGCGCTGATCCTTGCGCTGACGGCGCCCGGCGATGTCATCCTGGCGGAGCCGACGACGTATCCCGGCCTGCTGGCCGCGGCCACCCAGTTCGGCCGGCAGGTCATTGCGGTGGAAGCGGACAGGCACGGGATGGTCCCGGAGATGCTCGAGGAAGCGTGCCGCCGGCACAAGCCCGGGCTGGTGTACCTCAATCCGACCTTGCAGAACCCGACCGCCGTCACCATGCCGGAACGCCGGCGCAAGGCGCTCGCCGGGATCGCGCAGCGCTGCCAGGCAAGCATCGTCGAGGACGATCCCTACTGGCGCCTTGCCGCGGCCCCGCCGCCGCCCGTAGCCACGTTTGCCCCGGACCAGGTGGTCTACATCTCGACCCTGTCGAAATGCCTGACGCCCGGCTTGCGGGTCGCCTTCGTGCTCGTACGCGACCCGCATGTACGCGAACGGTTCCTGGCCGCGCTCAGGTCATTCGCGCTGATGGTCGCGCCGCTGACGGCCGCGCTGGCCACGCAGTGGATCCTCGACGGTTCGGCGGACCGGTTGATGGAAGGCGTCCGCAACGAGGCGCGCCTGCGCCACCGGATGGCCCGGGATATCCTGGCGGGGCGGTACAGCGGGGCCGGGGACGGCCTGCATGTCTGGCTCGAGTTGCCGGCGTACTGGACCGCCTCGCAGCTAGCGCGCGCGGCCGACCGCGAGGGCATCGCCGTCACGCCGGCGGAGGCGTTCGCGACCGGCGGCGGGTCCGCGAATGCCATCCGGATCTCCCTGGGCAGCATCAAGGACCGCGGACGCTTGCAGGCGGGGCTTCAACGGCTCTCTCACCTGCTTGCGCGGCGGCCCGAGCCGTTCGGCGCTGCCGTGGTGTGACGTCTAGCCGGCGAACGTCGCGACGGCCGCCGGCCGCACCGGCGCCGGCCCGGTGTCGGCCACGGGTTTGTCGAACTCGAATCCGCCGGCTTCGCTGACTTCCCACGTCCCGTCGCCCACCAGCTTCAGCACGTGCGTGTGGTGACGCAGCACGGCTTCGCGGTGGGCGATGCTCACGAGGGTCGCGCCGCTGGCGCGCAGGCGCGCGTACAGCGCGGTTTCATTGGCGCTGTCGAGCGCGCTTGTCGCCTCGTCCAGGATGACGATCCGCGGCGCGTGCACCAGCACGCGGCCGAAGGCGAGACGCTGCTGCTCGCCGACCGACAGCAGCTTGCCCCAGTCGTGCACGGCGTCCAGGCCGCCCACGCGGTCTGCCAGTGCGGGCAGGTGCACCTGTTGCAGGATGTCGAGCAGCTGCTCGTCGCCCAGGTCGCGGTGCACGCTGGGATAGATGAGCTGGCTGCGCAGGGTGCCGGGCTGCAGATACGGCTGCTGCGGCAGGAAGAACACGTCTTCCAGCGGCGGATGCTGGATCGTGCCGCTGCCCGTGCGCCACAGCCCCGCGATCGCGCGCAGCAGCGAGCTCTTGCCGCAGCCGCTGGCGCCGGTGATCAACAGCGCGTCGCCGGGCTTCAACACGAGGCTCAGTTCCTTGATGAGGACGCGGTCCGATTGCGGCGGATGCAAGGTCACGGCTTCCAGCGCGAAGTGCGTGCCGGGCCGCATCGCGATGCGCGGCTGTCGATCGTCGGCGGCAGGCTGCGCACCGGGCAGCACGAGGTTGGACAGGGCTTGCAGGCGGCCGATGCCCGCCACGAAACGGCTGAGGCTCTCGAAGTTGTCGACGATGACGCCCACCGCGCCGAGCACGGCCGTAAAGGCGCCGGCGGCGCGCGTCGCGGCGCCCACTTCCAGTTCGCCCGACAGCACGCCGCCGGCCAGCAGCACGTAGGGCAGCACGACGGTGAGCTGGCTGAATGTGCGCTGGAAGAAATTCAGCGCGCGCTGTTTCCTGATCAGCCGCGCAAAGTTGCGGATGACCTTGTCGAAGCGGCTGTCGATGTGCGTGCGCTCCTGCGCTTCGCCCCGGTAGAACGCGATCGACTCGGCGTTTTCGCGCAGGCGCATCAGGCTGAAGCGGAAGTCGGCCTCGCGCCGCAGCTGCCAGAAATTCAGCTGGATCAGCGGACTGCCGAAGAAGTACAGGGCGACGATATTGCCCATCACCGCATAGGCCACGAGTACGGCGACGAGCAGGTGCGAGATCGACCACAGCACGGTGCAGAACGCGACCAGTTGCATGAGCGAGCCGAGGAAGATCAGCAGGAAATTGATCGACCGGCCCGTGAACGTGTTGATGTCCTCGCTGATGCGCTGGTCCGGATTGTCGATCTCGTTGCCGGCGCCCAGTGCGTAGTATTTGCGGTCCTGCAGATAGCCGTCGAGGAAGCGGCCGGTGAGCCAGCGCCGCCACTGGTTCGCGAACACGTCGCGCATGTAGTAATAAAAGGCGTAGGTCGGCACCGCGAACGCGAGGATGAACAGGCAGGCGCGCACCGCGGTCCAGAAGCGGTCGGCCTCCTTGCCCGCCAGTGCCGACGTCAATTCTCCGGTCTGGTTGTTCAGCATGACCGCGAGCTTGGTATCGACCAGCATCAGCACGATCAACAGCAGCAGCAGGGTCCAGGCCCTGCCTTTCTCATCGCCCAGCCAGTAGGGCCTGGCGACGTTGACGAAGTGCTTCCACGCGGCGAGCGACAGGGGGGCGGGCTTGGGCTGGGTCGGACCTTCGTCCGGAACGTGCGTGGTCATGATCGGTCTCTGCGGAAGTATTTACCGCCAGACTACGGCCACGCACCGGATCGTTCAGTGCGGAAACGGACATTAGGCCTTCACGAACAACTCGTCGAACCCCGTGGCCGGATCGAATTCGCGGCGGAAGCGGTGGCGCGGCAGCAGCGCCACCAGCACCTCGGCCGTCGTGCGCACGATGCAGCCGGGGCCGAGGTGGCCGCCGATGACGCGGCCGCCGTCGTCGGCCACGCTCGCGTGCAGGTGCGGGCCGTCCGGCGACAACGATCCGCCCAGCGTGAGGATTTCCAGGTCGCCGCGCAGTTCCGTGAATTCCGGCCGGCCCGCGAAGCGCAACCGGGCGACCGACAGGCTGCCGATGCCTTGCAGGACGAACGCGGCGTCCACATGGTGTTCCGCCACGAGGGCGTCGAGCACGGCGCGCAGGTCCTGGCCGGCGCCGATCCGTAGGGGCAGAGTCTGCATGGTGGTCTCCTTGATGCGGTCCATTCTACGCCAGCCTGGCTGCAACCAATAGTTTCCATATGGAAATTGCAATACGAGTGGAAACATCCGGTTTGCATTGCAAAAAAAAGAATGCTTATTGCAATTTTTGAATATTAATTTCTCAGTAAATACGGTTATGATTTCAAGGTTTCCTGAAGAGAACCGCGCAGATAAGCGGAGATTACACAAAGATGTCAACCAAGTTCATGATCGCGGCCGTGCTGGCCGTCACAATGTCCGGCTGCGCGGCGCTATCGCCGGTAACCGGAAATCACTACACGAGCCGCGACGGCAAGCTGGATATCCAGGGCGCGCTGATCGACTGCTCCGGCGTGCGCATCTTCGTCAACGGCGACAAGGTCATCGACGACCACGTGTCGCTGTTGCACGGCGACGGCAAGTTCGACGGCACCTGGCAGGGCAAGCAGGTCAGCGCCGACTGCAGCACGGCACCGGGCCGTACGGCGGGCGCGACCAGGTGCACGGTCGCCGTGGCCGGCGAGCACGTCACGCTGACGCTGTAAAGGTTCAGCGGTTGCCGGAGAGGTTGGCCAGCAATTCGACCAGCTGGTCGATCTCGTAGGGTTTGGCGAGGACCTGCACGCCCGGGATGACGGCGCGCTGGTCGGTGTAGCCCGTGGCGAGGACGACCGGCAGGCCGGGACGGCGCTCGTGCAGGATGCCGGCCAGGTCGATGCCGCTGACCTTGCCGGGCATGACGATGTCGGAAAACACGACGTCGGCGTCGAGGCCGGCGTCGAGCATGGCGAGCGCCTTGTCGCCGTCCGCCGCCACCATCACGTCGAAGCCGCAGTCTTCCAGGCCGCGCACGACCGCTTCGCGCACGAACGGATCGTCTTCGACGAACAGCACGCGCCCGCTGCCGTGCCCCGGCGCCTGGCCGTCGGTGCGCGCCGCCGTGGCCGACAGCGGTTGCAGCGAGCGCGGCAGGTAGATCTCGATGGTGGTGCCGGCGCCGACCGTGCTCGCCAGGGTCAGCCAGCCGCGCGACTGCGTGGCGAATGCGTAGGCCTGGGGCAGCCCGAGGCCGGAGCCCTGGCCCGGCGGTTTCGTCGTGAAGAACGGGTCGAGCGCGCGCGCCTGCACGTCGGGCGGCATGCCGATGCCCGTGTCCGTCACGCTCACGCACACGTAGTCGCCGCCCGTGCGTTCCATGGTCGGTTCGAGGATGCAGTTGCGCACGTCGACGGCGAGCCGGCCGCCGTCCGGCATGGCGTCGCGCGCATTGATCGCCAGGTTCAACAGGGCCAGGTCGAATTGCACGGGGTCGACGGTGACGGGCCACAGGTCGTCCCCGCAATGCACTTCCATGCGCGTGCCCTGGCGCAGCACGCCGCGCAGCAGCTGGACGGAGCCGCGCACCTGCTCGCCCGGGTCGACCGTCAGCAAACGCGCATCCTGCACGCGGCCGAACGACCCCAGGCGGGTGGTCAGCGCGGTGGCGCGGCTGACGGTGCGCTTGCACGTGTCGATCAGGCTCAGCACCTTGGGCTGGTTCGCCGTCAGGGACGCGAGCTGCAGCGCGGTCGTCAGCGTCTGCAGCAGGTTGTTGAATTCGTGCGCGATGCCGCCCGTGAGGCGGCCGAGGGCTTCCAGCTTCTGGCCGCGCACGAGGGCGCTCTGGGCGCGCTCGCTGGCCGCCACGGCTTCGGCCACGCGCTGCTCCAGGACGGCTTGCGCGGTCAGGATCTGGCGGCTCGCGTCGGCCATGCGCTGCGCCACGGCGTCGATCTCGACGATGCCCTGCGGCCGGTAGTGCACTTCGCGGCCGGCGCCCAGGTCCGCGGCGCTGCGGCCCAGGTATTCGATCGGGATGGCGGCGCGGCGCGCGAACCAGCGCGCGGCCACCGATGCCAGCACGAGCATGACGGCCATGATGGCCGCCAGGAAGGCCGCCGCATGCAGCGGCACGCGGCGCAGGTCTTCCGTCGGAATGCTGACGAGGACTTTCCAGTTCGACGAGGGCACGGTGCTGAAGAAGGCCTGCACGGGAATGCCGGCCAGGTTCCTGTTCGAGAACACGCCTTCGCGGTGGGCGGCGAACTGGGCCAGCGCCACGTCGCTGACCGAGCGGCCCCGGTACTGGTCCGGGTCGATCGAGCGCGCGATCAGCCGGCCGGTGCGGTCGACGATGGCGGCCTGCCAGTCGGGCGGGAAGCGCTGTTCACCCAGCAGCGCCTGCAGCTGGGCGGCGTTCATGCTCATGGCGAGGAAGTAGCGCAAGGTGCCGTCCACGTGCACCGGCACCTGGATGGCGACCGCATGGCGCTGGCTGAGCGAGGAGACGAACAGGTCGGAGACGAGGGTGCGGTCGGCGCCGTCCCGTTGCATCAGCGCGTCGAGGTTCGACGCGCGGCCGGGCGGCAGCGGCGCGCCCGGCGCGACCCGCGTGTTGAGCAGCTGGCGGCCGTCCCGGTCGAGCAGCAGGATCGCCGTCTCGCCGCGCGGCGCCACCGAATGGGCGTGGTGATAGAAGGTGTCGAGATCGCCGCGGGCCAGCGCGGGGGAATTCGCCAGCGTGCGCAGGATGCCTTCCCTGATCTCCAGTTCGTTGTCGACGAGGAGGGTGAAGGCGCGCACGGCTTCCTTGACGCTCGTTTCCTGGGCGCGCCGCTCTTCCTGATAGACATACCAGACGGCCAGTACCGCCGCGAGGAGGGCAGGGACCAGAATGGCCAGGATCAGGAGCAGCAGTCGGGTTCGGATACGCATGGGCCGGATGGCAGTCGGGACAGTATTGCCTCGAAGCTCTGCATACTACCTGACTCCGCCGGGATTGTCCCAGCGATGACATCGATTTCAGTCCGGCCAGCGCGCGTTGATCTCGGCGGCCTTGTCGAGGTTCTTGATGAGGATGTCGACGTAGTGCGGATCGAGGTGCTGGCCCGCCACGTCGCGCAGGTAGTCGCGCACCTGGTCGATCGGCCACGCCTTCTTGTACACGCGCTCGTGCGTGAGGGCATCGAACACGTCGGCCACGGCCACGATGCGGGCATACGGGTGGATGTCCTCGCCCTTCAGTCCCTGCGGATAACCGCTGCCGTCCCATTTCTCGTGGTGCTGGTGGGCGATCACGGCGGCCGCCTTCAGGATCGGGCGCTGCGAGCCGTCGAGGATCTGCAGGCCGATCGTCGGGTGCTGCTTCATGATGTCCCATTCCTCGGGCGTTAGGCGCCCCGGCTTGAGCAGCACGGCGTCCGGCGTCGCGATCTTGCCCACGTCGTGCATCGGCGCCGCATGCATCAGCACCGCCGTCTCGTCGTCGGACATGCCCGATTCCTGGGCCAGCAGGTGACACACCTGGGCCATGCGGCGTACGTGGTTGCCGGCTTCGTTCGAACGCGATTCGACGACGTCGCCCAGGCGCAGGATCAGCTCGGCCTGGGTATCGGTGATTTCCTGGTTCAGCAGGATGTTGTCGAAGGCGATGGCGACGCCCGAGCAAAAGACGTCGAGCAATTGAACATCGATCTCGTCGATTTCTTCCACGCCCTTGAGCACAAGCAGGGACGCCTTGCCGCTGCTGTTCGGGAAGTAGCCGACATAGGTGTCGCCGTGCAGCTTGGAGATGCGGTTGTGGCGTGCCTCGTCCAGCTGGGCGATCAGTTCCGGGCCGATGTCCTGGTCGCCGACGTCTCCGATGCGCGCGAGGATCTCGTACTGGCTCTCGCCCGTGATCACGCTGGCGCCGGCCACGCGCAGCAGCATGCTCTGCTCCAGGCGCAGCAGGGCGACGACCTGTTGCAGCAGGCCGCTGGCGAAATCTTTCAAATTGCGCTGCCTGAACAGATGCGTGGACGCGGAGATCACGCGCTCCAGGCCTTCGCGGTAATTCTGCTGGACGCGGCGGGCGTCTTCCACCTTCATGATGTCGCGGTAGGCGCGCAGGGCGGCGAACGTCGTCGTGAACAGCTTGGTGCGGTCGAGCTCCGTCTTTTCCTTGTAGTCGTTGATGTCGTAGTCGACGATCACGCGTTCCTCGGGCGCCTGGCCCGGCTGGCCCGTGCGCAGCACGATGCGGGTGAACTGGTTGTCCAGCTCCTGGCGCATCCAGCGCGCCACTTCCAGGCCGCTATCCTCGCGCTCCATGACGACGTCGAGGAACACCAGCGCGATGTCCTTCTCGCGCGCCAGGATGGCCTTGGCCTCGGCGCCGCTGTAGGCGTGCAGGAACGACAGGCTGCGGCCGTCGAGGCGGAAGCGGGAGAGCGTCAGCTTGGTGATGTCATGGATGTCCGGTTCGTCGTCGACGAGCAGTACTTTCCATGGTGCTAGCTTCGGCGCGGCGGATGACAGGAAGGACATTTGACGATCTCACGAGGTTTTTGAGGTAAGGCAGCACGGTCCGAAATAATTGTAGTATGAGCAGTGACCATTAACAACAAGAAATATTAATGACGCACTGCAAAAAGTCACAATGTCGCAACGTGTCGTTTCCCTGTCGTTTCCGCCTTATTCATGCAGCTTTTGGCAGCGCTCGCACCAGAAGCTGCGGCGGTTCGTCTTGCCCAGGTTCGCTTTGTGGAAGGGGATATGGCAGCGGGGGCAGGTTTTCTGGTTGTGCGCGAGCCAGTGTTTCTTGAGCGTGAACGCTTTTTTCCACTCGAGGAAGTCGAAGCTGTACTGGCGCGCTTCGTGCACGAGGGCGCGCAGCTTGGCCGGCGGCAGCGCGCCGACCCTGGACCGCGGATCGATCCGGATGCGGAACAGCACCTCGTTCTTGATGATATTGCCGACGCCGGCGAAGATGTCCTGGTCGAGCAGGGCGTCACAGGCGAGCGTGTCCGGCGCTGCACGGAGCTTCTTGCGCGCCAACGCCGGATCCCATGCATCCGACATGACGTCCGCGGCCCAGTCGTAGTACGCGTCGATGTCGCAGTCGATCTCCTTGACCGAGCAGGCGTAGAAGTTGAGCTCGCCGCCGTCCGCGAAGCCGAGCGACAGGCGCGGCGGCTTGTCGCGCCGCTCGTTCACGCGGTATGTGCCGAACAGGAGAAAATGGATGCGCACGACCATCGTCGGCATCTGGATGAGGAAATGCTTGCCCCACGTGCGCAGCGCGACGACGGGCTGGCCGATGAGGCGCGTCGTGTCGATGGCCCAGGTATTGCCCTCGGCACGCACGATTTCCTGGCCCACGAACAGGGCCGTCTGCTCTTTCAAGATGACCAGCGACGGGCCTTCCGGCATGATGCTTCCTCGCTTGCGTTGTCCCGTTCGGGATTGTGCTGTGCAAGAGCCCGGGACACCTGTGCGCGGACTAACATTTCGATACAAACTAAGACGAATCGATAACGGACCCGGCATGGAAACCGGCGTATAAGAATGAGGTATAAACGGTTGTATTGGATGACGACGAAAGGAAGAACATCATGAAAGCGTTCATGAAAACGATGGCCCTGGCGGGCCTGCTGGCGCTGGCAGCGGGCAGTGCGTCCGCCGCGGTCAACGTCACGTGGGTGCACCCCGAGAATTTCCACGACCTGCCGTTCCCGGGCTGGGAACGCAAGGAGATGCTGGACCAGATCACCGACCACTTCGTGAAGCTGGGCGCGAACCTGCCGCCGGGCGAGGACCTGCGCATCGAAATCACGGATTTCGACCCGGCCGGCCGCCTCATTCCGAGTACCCGGCTGGGCCGCGACCTGCGCGTGATGACCGGCCGCGCGGACTGGCCGCGCATGGAGCTGAACTATGCGATCGAGCAGAACGGCCAGGTGATCAAGAGCGGCCAGTCGCAGCTGCAGGACATGAATTACCAGCAGACGTTCAGCCACTACTTTGATTCGGAGCCGTATCGCTACGAGAAGCAGATGATCGACGACTGGTTCGACAAGACCATCGCGCCGATCCAGAAGAAACGGCGCTGATTCACTGTCACTTGTCGGGGCGGCCGATCCTGTCGCGCCAGCGGCCGCCCGCTTCGCGCACCGTGTAATCGGCCGGCACGGTGAAGAGCGCCGGCGCGGGTTCCTCGCGCTTGATGTTCTCGAGCCGGAACACGACGTCGCCGCTGCGCGGGTCGCTGTGTTTCGTGTAGACCGTCACCTGCAGGTCGGGCGCCGTCCACGTCTCGTCCGCGACGACGATCGCATTGCGGTTGCCGATCGCGCCGGCCGGGATCTCGTAGCTGCGCAGCTTGCCCTCGGCCTTGATGCCGCCGAAATCGCGCGTGCCCAGGTCCTTCGTCGCCGCCTTCGTCGACCATTTGACGTCGGCGAACGCGCCGTTCATCAGCGGCGCCACCTGCATCTGCATGTCGCGCAGCGCCGTGCCGTTCTCCGCCAGCGCCCGCGACACCTGGATGCGCACGTCGCGCTGGATGCGTTGCCGTTCGGCGTCGTCGATCCCTTGCACGCGCTTGACGATGATGTCCTGGCTGCCGGCGGGCAGCGTGCCGTCCTTGCGCATCTGGTCGACTTTCGCCCGCGCCGCATCGGCCGCGGCGCGCGCCGTTGCTCCCGGATTGATCCTGACGGCCGTGCGGTTCTGCGGGTGCAGGATCAGGTTCGTGCCGCTCACCGGATCGTTGATCGTGACGGTGACGACGTCGCCCTTGTCGTCGCGGATTTCCTGGCGGGTGCGGCCGGCGCTGTCGCGGTACGTCATGGTGGTGCGGCGCGTGGCGATCTGGTTGCCGTCGGCCAGCGCCTGCGCGAACTCCGTCACCATCTGCGCACTGTAGGGCGCGGTCTTGACGATGTTCGAGCGCATCACGGCGGCGCCGGTGCGCGCGTCGACGTTCATGCTATCGAAGTGGAACGTCATGGCGCCGTCGGACGCGCGGCCCTGGGTATCCTCGGCCAGCGCCGGGGCGAACAGGCCGGCCAGCAGGGCGGCGATCACAACATGTTTGGTAGTCATGGCATCCTCTTTCGTTATTGAATGGCACTCAGGCGCAGGGCAAGCGGCTGGCCGTCGGCCGCGACGAGCATCTCGGCCCGGACGGAATCGCCCGCGTTTTCGGGCGTCAGCGGCACGCCCAGCGCGGCCAGGCTCGTGCGCGGCACATCGGTGGCGACCATGCGCGGCGCCGGTTCCGCGGCGATGCGCTCGGCCGAATCCAGTGCGATGAACACGCCGTTGCCGTCGAGCGCGACGAGCGCGCCGGCGCGGCCGTCCTCGACCGGGTGCGGCGCCCGCACGGCGAACGCCAGCACGAGCGCCCCTGCCACGACGCCCCCGGCCAGCGCGGCGGGACGCACGGCCAGCCTGTGATACCAGCGGCGCTTCGGCGGGTGCAGCTTCGCGAACGCCTGCAGCAATTCCTTCTCGACGCCGCGCGGGGCGTCCAGCCGGCCCACCTCGGCGCGCAGGGCGTCGAACAGGGGATCGCGGTCGGTCGTGTTTCGAATGTCCATGATGACTATCCTTTCATGCTGCGCCGGCCGTGGCGCGCCAGCCGGCCAGGCGCTTCGCGAGCGCCGCCCGGCCGCGCGACAGGCGCGAACGCACGGTGCCGATGTCGACCTGGCAGATGTCGGCGATCTCGGCGTACGACAGGTCGTGCATCTCGTACAGGATGACGGCGTCGCGGTAGTGCGGGGCCAGCAGCGCCAGCGCGCGCCGCACTTCCTCGGCGGCCTCGTTGTCCAGCAGGCGCGCCAGCGGACAGGCCGCGTCGTCCGGCAGCTCGTCGTCGCCGTCGTCGCCGCCGTCCAGCACCACGTGGCGCTGGTGTGCCGTCTCGTTTTTCAGGATCAGGTTGCGCGCCACGCCGAACAGGAAGTGCTGCAACTGTCCGCGCAGCGGATCGAAGCGGAACCGATCCGTCAGCAGGCCCATGAACGTTTCCTGGACCACGTCGGCGGCCGTGTCCGCCGAGCCGCAGCGCAGCAGCGCGAAGCGGTACAGCGGACCCTGGTGGCGCCGGTACAAGGCCGCGAAGGCGTCGGCGGCGCCGCTGCGCGTCTGGCGCAGCAGGTCGGTGTCAGTGGTTGGTGTGGTCATGGGTCATTGTCTTTACCCATATTCCAGCGGGAGGGGGAGAAAGTTCCAGCTATTTCGCGCGCGTTCAGTCGATCCAGTTCACCCGGTCGAACTTGCCGCGGAAGTCTTCCGGCATGGCGACGACCTGGCTCGTCTTGTAGTTGAAGAAAACGAAGCCCTGCTTGGCCATCGCGACGAGGGTCTTGTCCTTGGGACGGGTGACCCGGAAGATGATGTCGCCGCCATACTTGTTGAAGTCCATGACGCCCACTTCGAACAGCAGCTGGTCGCGCGCATGCGCTTCGGCGCGGTAGGTCGTCGCGAGGTCCGTCACGATGATGCCCGTGCCGTCGCCCTCCGTTTCCGAGACGCCGTATTCGAACAGGAAGCGGGCCCGTGCCTCGGAGATCATCGAGATCATCGAGTCGTTGCCCAGGTGGTTGCCGGCATTGATGTCGGTGACGCGCACCGTCAGCAAGGTCGTGTAGTAGTACTGGTCTTCGGGGAAGGTGAGTATCAGTCGTGCCATGTGTGCATATTACCCGATTCGGGTAGCGTGTCCGGTTGAAGAAATTCGACGAGCGTCAACGCGTCAAACGATAGATCAGCAATGCCGCGCGCACGGCACCCCGTTCGATCGAGCCCACGTCCAGGTCTTCGTTCGGCGAGTGGGCGCCGTTGCCGCTCGCGCCGAGGCCGTCGAGGCTGTCGAGGAGCGGCGCCACGAACTGGATGTCGCCCGCGCCGCGCGCTTCCGCCGGCAAGGGGGCGATCGTCCCAAGCCCGGCATCCTGGCTGGCGCGCGAATACAGGTCCAGCACTTTCAGGTTGCCGGGTGTCACGGCCATCGGCGGATAGGAATCGTGGAACGCGATGGTGGCGCTGGTGCCGGGCAGGTTCTGCGCGACGATGTCCCGCATGCGTGCTTGCGCGCGGTCGCGTTGCGGGTAGTCCAGGTAGCGCAGGTCGGCCTTCACGGTGGCCGTGTTGGCAATCACGTTGGTCTTGCCGAATGCGGTGCCGCGCGAGGTGGCCTCGTCGAACGCGACCTCGGTGCCGCCCAGGATCACGCCCGGATTGAACGTGAGGCCCGGCTCGATGACCTGCTGGCGGAAGGCGTCCAGGATGCGCGCCGTCTCGTACACGGCGCCATAGCCGTTGGCGCCGAACACGGCCATCGAATGGCCCTGGCGCGCCTTGACTTCCAGCTCCCACGTGGCCGTCGCGCGCCGGCCCACGGTGGCGGTCGCCTGGCCATTCTTGTCGGGGATGCTGCCCTCGAAGCTGAGGGCGACGTCGCTGCGCTTGGCGAGCTCCACCATGTCGCCGCGCGACACGCTCTTCGGATTCCCCGCTTCTTCCTCGTCGCCCGTGAACATGACGGCGATGCGCGTGCCGTCGAGGGCGCCCACGCGGTGCAGCGCGCGCAAGGCTTCGATGACGATCACGTCGCCGCCTTTCATGTCGGACACGCCCTGGCCGCGGACCTTGTCGCCGTCGCGCTTCCACATGGGCACGTCGGAACCGGGCTCGAACACGGTGTCGAGGTGACCGAGCAGCAGCAGGCGCTTGCCGCGGTTGCCGTCGCGCGTGGCGACGAGGTGGCCGGCGCGGCGCATCCCGGGCGGCAGCTCGATCCAGCGCGTGGTAAAGCCGAGGGCGTCGAACTGCTTGCGGAACAGGGCGCCCACGTCGCGCACGCCGCGGGTATTCATCGTGCCGCTGTTGATGAGGACGCTCTGCTCGAGCAGGGCGAGCGCTTGCGGCGCATGCGCCTTGATCTCCGCGACGATTTTTTGCTCGGTCGGGTCGAGCCCGTCGGCCCGCGCCGTTTGTAAGTACGCCAGTGCTGTCAGCGCCAGCAGCGCCCCGGTGATCCTGCGCATCGTCATCTTTCTCAAAACAATGGTGCTCAACTGTACACCGATTCAGGCCGCTTGCGCGTCCAGACGCTGGTTGCTGACCTGCTCGGTCTGTGAATGGATCAGGCCGTCGACCACTTCGTAGATCGCCACGAGGTCGACCTTGCCCGGGCCTTCCGGGAACGTGTGGCCGACGACTTCGTGGTCGATGACGATGTTGCCCATTACGGCGCGTTGCAACAGGTGCGCGTGCAGGTCCGGTTCGTCGAAGCGGGTGGCGAAGCGCGGGCGCATCTCCGCGTGGCCTGTCGCGAGCAGGGTGGCCGGCAGCGCGTACTGGCGGGCGTCCGGGGCATAGGTGGCGAGCAGCGCGTCGAGGTCGCGGGCGTTGTAGGCGTCGAGCTGGCGCTGGACGACGGCTTCGGGGGAGGTGGGCAAGGTATGCATGGCAGGGAGGATTCTGCCATGGAATCCGCTTCAGGGTTTCGGGTCGGTCGGGTAGGGCGGCCGCTTGCGCATCTTGCGCACGACGCCGTCACGGCCCAGCAGCAGCACCAGTTCCATGTGCCCGCCGGCCGCCGGGGCGGTGTACAACCACGTCTCCATGCCGGAATCGAAGACGACCGTCTTCGTGGGCCCGAACGCGGCCAGCAGCTCGGCACGCGTCGTGCGGCCGGGGACGACGAGCTGGTCGAAGCGGGACTCGGGCACGCTCGTGCCGGGTTCCGGCGCGCGCGTGGCGCAGCCGGACAACAAGATGGCCGCCAGCACGAGGCGCAGTGTCATGGCGCATCCTCCATGGTCTCGAAGCTGACGAGCGTGTCGTCCGGCCAGCTGCGGTCCCAGATCGGCGCATAGTACGTGCGGTCGAGCAGCACCTGGCAGTCGCAGAACGGCAGCATGTCGCGCGTCTGGTCGCCGCCCGCGTACAGGAAACGGAACGGCAGGATTTCCGTGCGCTCGCCCGCGCGCAGCGTCACGGCGAACACGGGACGCTCGTTGAAAAAGAGGAAATTGCCGTCGGGGCTGTTGCATACCTGTTCGGGACGCGTGAGGGCGTTCGAGATCCAGCCGAACAGGGGCGAGCTGTTCGACACGAGCCCGGCTTCCATGCCGACGAGACACTCCAGGCGCAAGTCGCCCAGCCGGCGCGTGCCGGGCGGCAGGCCCGGTGTCATGACTTGCGCGCGCCATGTCATGCTCGTCGTCTTGCGGTTGGCGACGACGGCCGCGTCTTCCTGCAACGCATGTTCATTGCGCGGCAGCGTAAAACTGTTGTCGGGCGCGACCGGGACGGGCACCGCGATGTGGTCGCCGATGACGCGCAGCGTGATGCCGTGCATGTCCACGGTCGGCGAACGGGGCAGCAGGCGGAAGCGCAACGTGGCCTGCGGCGCCAGCGCATGCTCGCGCTGGAACCGCTCCATGCCGCGGATCATTTTTCGATACGACTTGTCGACCGGGTCGCGCGTGTACGTGACCGTGACGGTCTGGATACCTTGATCCGCCGGTGCCGTCTGCGCCGGGGCCGTGCCCCACAGCGCACCCAGCAGCAACGGCACCATCCGCGCGACGGCCCGGCGCATGGTCACCAGTACCGCACGCGGCCGACGTCCATGTGCACGAACTGCGAGTCGGGGTAATAGCCGACCCCGCCCGCCTTTTGCGCCATCGCGATCTTGTGCAGCTTGGCCAGGTCCTGGCCGGGAATGCGCACGTCGATCGCCTTGCCTTCCATGTGCAGGCTGTGCTTCGCCACGCCGCCCGTCTTTTCGTGCAGCATCTCGTTCGTTTCCGGCGAGCGATAACCCGAGATCACGTGTACGGTCGGGTGGTTGCCGTACTGGGCGCTGATGCGGTCCAGCAAGACGAGCAGTTTCGGATCGATGGCCGAGATCTTGTTGTTGCGGTGGTCGCGCAGCAGTTTATTGATGTCCTGCATCGCCTCGGGGATGAACTCGCCCTCGGCCCAGAAAATGGTGCGCAGGCTTTCGCCCGTGTGCGTGTTGTACAGGCGCACGATGCGCTCGTTCGGCGCCACAGGGGAGACGGGCGCATCCGGCAGGGTCTTGGCGCTGGTCCGGATGGCGGGGGCACCGAGTACCGATGCGAGGACGGCGGAACTTTTGAGGAAAGAGCGTCGCTGATTCATGAGCTTCTCCTTGCTGATTGCCAGCCTCAATGATACGCCCCACGCATGATTCTTGCAGCGGACCGTGTCCGGACTGCTTGTCAGTCCAGGACGACAAGCCCTGCAACATTTCCTGGCTTAGAATGGGCGCGGCAGTCCATCCCATCAGGAGACCCGCATGCGCTTCGCCCTCGTTTCGTCGTTGGTACTGATGCTTGTACTGGCCGCGCCCGCACCCGCACGCGACGCCGGTATCGATATTCCGATCCCCGATATTCCGTACTCGAAATTTGTCCTGAAGAACGGACTGACGGTGATCGTTCACGAAGACCACAAATCGCCCGTCGTGGCCGTCAACACGTGGTATCACGTGGGCTCGAAGAACGAAAGGCCCGGCAAGACGGGCTTCGCGCACCTGTTCGAGCACCTGATGTTTTCCGGTAGCGCCAATTTTAATAAGACGTTCCTGTCGGCACTGGAAGGCATCGGCGCCACCGACCTGAACGGCACGACGAACAAGGACCGCACGAATTACTTCGAGACCGTGCCGACCTCGATGCTCGACTATGCGCTGTTCGCCGAGAGCGACCGCATGGGACACCTGTTGAACGTGCTCGACCAGAAGAAGCTCGACCTGCAGCGCGGCGTCGTCCAGAACGAGAAACGGCAGCGCGAGAACCAGCCGTACGGCATCGTCGAGCAGGTCGTCACGGAGAACACATGGCCGGCCAACCACCCGTATTCGTGGACCGTGATCGGGGCGATGGCCGACCTCGACGCCGCATCGATGACGGACGTCACCGACTGGTTCAAGGGTCATTACGGCCCGAACAACGTCGTGCTCGTGCTGGCCGGCGACATCACGCCGCAGCAGGCCCGCGAGAAGGTCGAAAAATACTACGGCGACATTCCGCCCGGCCCGCCGCAGGCCCACCAGCAAGCGTGGATCGCGAAGCGCAGCGGCACGCACCGGGGCCAGGTCCAGGACCGCGTGCCGCAGGCCCGCATCTACCGCCTGTGGAACGTGCCCGGCGCCGATACGCCGGAGGAACCGCTGCTCGACCTCGCCGCGCAGGTGCTGGGCGGCGGCAAGACGTCGCGGTTGTACCAGCGCCTCGTCGTCAAGGAACAGTTGGCGACGTCGGTCGGCACCGGCAACGATTCGAACGAAATCGCCGGCCAGTTCGGCATCAACCTGACCGCGAAGCCGGGGGCGCCTGCGGCCGACGTCGCGCGCATGGAAACATTGGCCGACGAGGAATTGCGCGCGCTGATGAAATCCGGCCCGACGGCCGCCGAACTGCGGCTTGCGCAGACGACGATCCTCGCGCAGCACGCGCGTGCCGTCGAGCGCGTGGGCGGCTTCGGCGGCAAGAGCGACGTGCTGGCGCGCTGCGCCACGTACACGGGCAATCCGGACTGCTACAAACTGTACCTGCAGCGCATCAAGGACGCGACGCCGGCGGCGGTCCGCAAGGCGATGCTCGACTGGCTGGCCGACGGCGACTACGTGCTGGAGGTCGATCCATTCCCGGCCGGGCTCGCGGCGGGGGCGTCCACGGTGGACCGGAGCAAGGGCCCGCCGGCCGGCCATCCGGAAACCTTGACCCTGCCGCCCATGCAGAAGACGACGCTGTCCAATGGCATGAACGTCGTGCTGGCCGAGCGCCACGGCGCGCCGGTGATCAACCTGTCGCTGATGCTGGGTGGCGGCTTCGCATCCGATTCGCAGGCGCTGCCGGGCCTCGCGAGCCTCACCTTGCGCATGCTGGAAGAGGGGACGACGTCGCGCAGCGCGCTGCAGATCAGCCGCGAACTGGAAGCGCTGGGCGCATCGTTCGGCACATCGATCAACCTGGACGGCGCGTTCGTCAACATGAACGTGCTCAAGCCGACCCTGGCGCAGGCGCTGGGGCTGTACGCCGACCTCGCGCTGCGTCCGGCCTTTCCGCAGGCCGATTTCGAGCGCGTGCGCAAGACGCGGCTGGCCGCGATCCAGCGCGAGCAGACGGTGCCGCGCCTGATGGCCTTGCGCGTGCTGCCGCCGCTGCTGTACGGCCCCGGCCATCCGTATTCCCTGCCGCTGACGGGCACCGGCACGGAAGCCGCGGTGGCGCGCATGACACGCGGCGATCTCGAGGGCTATCACGCCACGTGGTTCAAGCCGAACAACGCGACCCTGCTCGTCGTCGGCGACACGACCCTGGCCGAACTGACACCCCTGCTGGAGCGCGCGTTCGGCGCATGGCAGGCCGGCGCCTTGCCTGCGCACGACATCGCCAGGGTCGACCAGCCGGCCGGCACGACGATCTACCTGATCGACCGTCCGGGCGCGCTGCAGAGCGACATCGTCGGCGCCCAGCTGGCGCCGCCGCGCAATACGCCGGATGCCGTCGCGCTGAACCTGCTCAACGATGTGTTCGGCGGCACGTTCAGTTCGCGCCTGAACATGGATTTGCGGGAAGATAAACACTGGTCGTATGGCGTCGGCTCGTCGCTCGTCGCGGCGCGCGGGCAGCGCATCCTGGTCAGCGATTCACCGGTCCAGACCGATAAAACGGCCGACGCGCTGCGCGAGCTGGCGCGCCAATACGCCGAGCTGGGCAGCGCCCGCCCCGTCACGCCGCGCGAACTGCAGGATGCGCAGGCAGACGAGACGCTGGGCCTGCCCGGTTCGTTCGAGACGGTCAGCCAGCTCAGCAATGCCTACGCGACGATCCTGCAATACGGCCTGCCCGAGGATTACTACAACACGTACACGGCGACGGCGCTGGCCGTCACGCCCGCGCAGCTGAACGCGCTGGCTGGGCGCGTGGTGCTGCCGCGGCAGCCCGTGTGGATCGTCGTCGGCGACATGGGCAAGATCGAGGCGCCGATCCGCGCGCTGAACCTGGGACAAGTACGCCGGATCGACGTCGACGGCAAGGCATTACCCTAGCGGTTTCGCCTGCTTCTGCGTGCGTTCCTGGTAGCGCTGGAACACCTCGAAGCGCTTCTCGCGCCGCAGGATCTTCGAATGTGGATCGAGCGTGACGGTCGCGTACGGCGGCAGCGCGATGCTGCCGCGTCCATCCGCCATCGGCAGGGTGACGATGCGCCCGTCCACGCGCACGTCGAGCGGCATCGGGAACGGGGTAGGTGCGGTCGTCTTCCACGCGAGGTCGAGCGTGTCGCCGTGGCGCGTGGCCACGAGTTCGGGCAGCCCGGCCTGGTACATATAGGCCTGGAAGAACCAGCCGAGGTCGCGTCCGCTCGCGCGCTGGACGATGGCGATGAAGTCCGGCGTCGTCGCATAGCGCGGCGAGAAATTGCCGGGACGTGGGTCGGGTGTGCCGTACACGAGTTCGCGCACGGCGCGGAAGAAGGCGTCGTCGCCGATCAGGCCGCGCAAGGTGTGCAGCACGAGCGAGCCTTTCGAATAGATGTCGCCGCCGGGACCGCCGCGCTTGAGGTCGTAGACGTCTTCCTCGCGCTTGTGCTTGCCGGACACGAGCGGCGCCTTGTTGCGGATGCCCGCGCGTTGCTGCATCAGCGCAGCGAAATATTCCTGGTCGCCGTGCAGGTATTGCATGTACAGCGGTTGCATGTAGGAGCCGAGGCCCTCGTGCAGCCACATGTCGTCCCAGTCGGCATTCGTGAGCTGGTTGCCGAACCATTCGTGGGCGAATTCGTGCTGCAGCAGGTCGTCGTAGCCGTACGGCGTCTTGACGTATTTGTTGCCGTAGGCATTGATGGTCTGGTGTTCCATGCCCTTGTGCGGCGTTTCGACGACACCCATTTTCTCGTCGGCGAACGGGTAGGGACCGATCGTCGATTCGAAGAAATCCAGCATCTTCGGGAATTCCGAGAACAGGTCTTGCGCATGCGCCTTATTCTGCGGCAGGTACCAGAACCGCAGCGGGATCGTATTGCCGTAGCGGCTGCGGTACTCGCCGGACAGCACCTCGTACGGCCCCACGTTGATGGCGATGCCGTAGGTGCTCGGGTACTTTGCGCGCCAGTGCCACGTGCGCCAGCCGTTCGCTTCCGTCATGCCCATGGCTACGCCATTGCCCGCGGCCACGAGCGGCGCGGGCACGGTGATGTGTTCGTCGACGACCTTCGGCTTGCCCATCGGATGGTCGATGCACGGCCAGAACAGGTCGCAGCCTTCGCCTTCGACGGCGCTCGCGACCCACGGCTTGCCGTCCGGCGTGCGCGCCCACACGAAGCCGCCGTCCCAAGGCGCGCGCTTGGCCACGTGCGGTTCGCCGTGGTACGTCACGCGCACCCTGACCTGGCGGCCTGGTTCCAGCCGCTGCGGCAGCGCGATCGTCAGCTTGCCGTCCGGATTGCGCCACCGGTCGGCCGCGAGCGGCTGGCCGTCGACCGTGATGGTGTCGATGGGCAGGTTGCGGTCCAGGTCGAGTTCGATGCTGTCCAGCGGCGCGCCGGCGCTGAACGTGAGCGTCGCGTCGCCGCGCAGGCTGCGGCTGTCCGGGTCGATGCGCAGGCTCAGGTCGGCATGGTCGAACGACAGCGCCTGCTGCGCGCTACTACGCTGCGCGCCCGAGTTGACGGTGTAGTCGGTGAGGGCGGGCTGGCCGGCGCAGCCGGCCAGCAGGGCGCACAAGGCGGCGATGGCGGTTCTTTGCATGATGCAGGGAATTTAGCACAGCGGAAACCGGCGCCACCAAATCGCCTGCCGGTGGATACTGCGTGGCGAGGAGGACTTTACATGATCGACCTGGACATCGATATCGGCCGCACCGCCCTGGTGCTGATCGATTTGCAGAACAGTAATGTGAAACGCGACCTGGCCCCGTACACGGCGGAGCAGGTGGTGGGCAATTGCGTGCTGCTGTCGGGGGAAATGCGCGACCGCGGCGGCATGGTGATCTTCGTGCGCGTGCTCGTCGACCAGATGCAACTTCCGCCGGCCGACGCCCCGCTGCGCAAACCCGGCACGCCCGCGCCGCCGCCGGATGCGTCGCTGCTGGCGCCGGACGCGCAGGTGCAGGCGCAGGACATCGTCGTGACGAAGCGCCAGTGGGGCGCCTTCTACGGCACGGAACTGGACCAGCTGCTGCGCCGGCGCCACATCAAGACGATCGTCCTCGGGGGCATCGCCACCAACTTCGGCGTCGAGTCGACGGCGCGCGCCGCGTTCGACCGCGGCTACGAGCTCGTCTTCGTCGAGGATGCGATGAGCAGCATGGCGGCGGACGCGCACGCGTTCGCCTGCGGGCGCATCTTCCCCGCCATGGGCAAGGTGCGCTCGACGCGCCATGTGATCGACGCGTTGCAGGCGGGAACCGGAGACGCGTGACGCTCCTGTCGTCATTCCCGCGCACGCGGGAATCCATACTGAGCCGAATAGGTCGCTCAGTATGGGTCCCCGCTTTCGCGAGGACGACGGGTTAATTATTTACGCGGCGCCGGCTGCTGGCTGTTGGCGGCCTGCTGCCGTGCTTGCGCCTGCGCCTGCCGCTGCTGCTCCTTCTCCTGCTTCTTGGCCATGTGGTGGCCGATGGCGCAGCCGGCGGCAGCGCCCAGCAAGCCGTGCTTGCCCGCCACGTGGCCGCCGACGCCGCCGACGATGGCGCCTTTCGCGCAGCTGGGTTTGGCATAGGCGGCGCCTGTCGAGGCGAGCGAGAGCATCAGGGTTGCGGCGATCAGTTTGGTGTTCATACGTCCTCCATGGTTATGCAATCAACGGCCCGGTGCCGTCCATGGATGACAAGTGTGGCTAAGGCCGCACCGGTTGAATGTTCGCCAGATCACCCTTGCGGCGGATCTCCGCCGCGATCTCGTACGAGCGCAACCGCGCCGCGTGGTCGTAGATCTGCGACGTGATCATCAGCTCGTCCGCGCCCGTGCGCGCGATGAAATCCCCGAGCTGCCGTTCGACGGTCTCGGGCGAGCCGATCGCCGAGCACGACAGCACGCCGTCGAGCATGCCGCGCTCCGCCGGGCCGAGCAGGTCGAGATAGCCTTCGACGGGCGGTTTCAGACGCGTCGGATGGCCGCTGCGCAGGTTGACGAACGCCTGCTGCATGGACGTCGCGCGCCACTGGGCTTCCGCATCGGTCTCGGCGGCGAACACGTTAAAGCCGAGCATCACGTACGGCTTGTCGAGCTGGGCCGAGGGGCGGAAGTTGGCGCGGTAGATCTCGATGGCCTGCATCATCATCTGCGGCGCGAAGTGCGACGCGAACGCGTACGGCAGGCCCAGCATCGCCGCCAGCTGCGCGCCGAACAGGCTGGAGCCGAGGATCCACACGGGCACCTTGAGGCCGGCACCCGGCACGGCGCGCACGTGGCGGCGCGGGGCGTCCGCAAAATAATCCATCAGTTCCACGACGTCCTGCGGAAATTCGTCCGCGTCGGAGGCGAGATTGCGGCGCAGCGCGCGGGCCGTCGCGTGGTCGGAACCGGGCGCGCGGCCGAGGCCCAGGTCGATGCGGCCCGGGAACAGCGATTCGAGCGTGCCGAACTGTTCGGCGATGACGAGCGGGGAATGGTTCGGCAGCATGATGCCGCCGGCGCCGAGGCGGATGGTGGAGGTGCCGTTGCCCACGTGGGCGATCAGCACCGCCGTCGCCGCACTGGCGATGCCCGGCATGCCGTGGTGTTCGGCGAGCCAGAAGCGGTGGTAACCCCAGCGTTCGCCGTGCTGCGCGAGGTCGAGCGTGCGGCGGAACGATTCGGCAGCGTCGCTGCCTTCGGTGATCGGGGCGAGGTCGAGTATCGAGAAAGGAATCATCGGTGCATTCATCGCCTCATGATACGCCGATCGAATTTTTCGCGTGCGCCACGGTCCGGAACGGCATATGATGGCCTGTTGAACAATGTCTCCACGGCATCTCCGTTTGCTCAACATGCGTATTTACCTGCTTCCCTGCATCGCCGTGCTCGCTGCCGGCTGCACCTTGCCTGCCCGTGTACCGAGCGTGCCCGCGGCCGATGTCCCACGGCTGGACGTGCGCCGCTTTCCCCAGATCGACGCCGCCATCGAGGGCGCCATCGACGCCCACAAGTTGCCCGGCGCCGTATTCCACCTGGAGCACGAGGACGCCGTCTACGAACGCGCCTACGGCCGCCTGACCTACGAACGGGATGCGCCGGCCGTCACGACGGCGACGACGTTCGACGCCGCGTCCCTGACGAAAGTGCTCGCGACGGCGCCGTCCGTGCTGATCCTGGCCGAGCAGGGGCGCATCGGCCTGGATGACAGGCTCGTCAAATACTTCCCCGAATGCGCGGGCGGCGGCAAGGAAACGATCACGATCCGGCAATTGCTCACGCACAGCTCGGGCTTGCCCGCCGGGCTGCCGGCCGTCCCTGCATGGAAAGGCCGCGTGGCCGCGCACAAGCTCGCGTGCGACCAGGTTGTTACGCACCCGCCCGGTACGTTCTTCCGCTATTCCGACGTCAATTACGTGCTGCTGGGCCAGGTCGTCGAAAAGGTCACGGGCACGCCGCTGGACGATTACGCGCAGTCGCACATCTACGCGCCGCTGGGGATGCGCGACACGGGCTACCTGCCGCTGCGCCGGGTCGATGTCGAGACGATCGCGCCGACCCAGGTGGGCAGCGCGGACGGGAAAGGCGCGCATGGCGACCTCGCGCCGGGCGGGCTCCTGCGCGGCGTCGTGCATGATCCGACGGTGCGCCGCATGGGCGGTGTGGCGGGCTCGGCCGGTGTGTTCACGACCGTCGGCGACGTGGCGCGCTACGCCCGCATGCTGCTGGCGGGCGGGGTGCTGGACGGCGTGCGCATCCTGAGCCCCGACAGCGTGCGCCTGCTGACGACGGTGCAATCGCCCCCTGGCCTGGCCAGGCGCGGCCTCGGCATGGACATCGATTCGCCGTACGCGAAGCGCCCGCGCGGCACCGTGTACCCGGTCGGCAGTTATGGCCACACCGGCTTCACGGGCTGCATCCTGTGGGTCGATCCGCAGTCGAAGTCGTTCTACGTGTTCCTGTCGAACCGCGTCTATCCGGACGACAAGAGCAACATCCTCGACCTGTACACGCGGATGGGCACGCTCGCGGCGCAGGCGGCCGGGGCGCACTGATTTTTGTTTCCGCGCGGCTAACGCGCGCACCCTTCACGGCGATGTCTTTAAACTGCGCCTCCACAGTATCTTCTTGATATTGCAGAGCTTTTTTTGCCCCAAATCCATTCTCCGAGGAGAGCGATATGAAAATGAATAAGTTACTGAAGGGCCTGCTGGGTGCTGCCGTCACGGTGGCGATGTTCGGTACGGTCAACGCGCAGGCGCAGACCGGTTCGTCGACGGGCAGCAGCGCGACCGCGCAGGATCAGTCGACGTCGGGCAGCTCGACCACCAAGAAACACACGAAGAAGAAACACCACAAGAAGAGCAGCTCGAGCAGCGGTTCGAGCGGCACCAGCGGTTCCTCCAGCAGCGGTTCGTCGTCGAGCGGCAGCCAGGATACCCAGGGCACCTCCGGTTCGTCGGGTAGCATGGGCACCGGCACCGGCACCGGCACCGGCACCAGCGGCGGCAGCGGCACGTCGGACGGCACGGGCACCGGCACCGGCGGCAGCATGGGCACCGGCAGCGGCACGACCACGCCGCCGACCGGTACCGGCACCGGCTCCTCGGGTTCGAGCGGCGCCACCGGCACCACGGGTTCCGGCTCGTCGGGCACCAGCGGCATGAGCGGCAGCACCGGCGCCAGCGGCACCGGCCTGTCCGGTTCGAGCGGCATGAGCGGCACGGGCTCCGGTTCGGGCACGGGCACCAGCGCGACCGGCACGGGCGCAGCGGGCACCGGCACCAGCTCCAGCACGACCAGCGGCAGCCAGGGCACCGGTAGCCGCGGCTACTGATCGGCCCGATGCGGCGCCCGCGGCGCCGTGTTTCGCGCAACACCAGCCTGCGGGCTGGTTTTTTTTGCCCAATGCAAACAACGCGTGCGGCCGTCCCAGCCTTGGTATAACATGGTTTCCCTAAAAATGGTTGCGCAAACATTCAACAACGACGAGGAATCATGATGGAGACAACACGCATCGCCGCACGCCTGCTGGCGCTCGCGGCGGCAAGCGCCTGCCTGCCGGGGCAGGCGGCCGACCTGGGCCTGGCCCGTATTTTTGCCGACCACGCGGTCCTGCAGCGCGACCAGCCGATTGCCGTGTGGGGCACGGCCGGCGCCGGCAGCAAGGTGAGCGTCACGCTGGGCGGACGCACCGTGAACGGCACCGCCGATGCGCGCGGCAAGTGGAAGGCGCAATTGCCGCCGCAGCCGGCGGGCGGCCCGTACACGCTGACGGTCGCCTCGGGCGGCCAGTCCGTCAGCCGCGCCGACATCCTCGTCGGCGACGTCTACCTGTGCTCGGGCCAGTCGAACATGGAATTCGTCGTGCACAACTCGACCAACGCGTGGTCGACCACGATGACGGCGGCCAACGACAAGATCCGCTTCCTGAACGTGGAGAAGAACAGCACGGCCGCGCCGCAGGATGAGCTCAAGGGCCCGGTCGCGTGGAAAATCGCGGGGCCGGACACCATCGGCGATGCGTCCGCCGTCTGCTACTACATGGCGCGCTCGCTGCAGGGCAGCTACAAGGTGCCGGTCGGCTTCGTCAACGCCAGCTGGGGCGGCACGACGATCCAGGGCTGGATCGGCGGGGAGTCGCTGCGCACTGTGAGCGACTACACGGCCGGCGTCGACGCCGTCAAACAGTACGGCGCCGATCCGGTTGCCGGCATGCGCGCCGAGGACGCCCGCAACGAGGCCTGGTGGACGGCGCACGACCCGGCGGCGGCCGCGCAGCGTGCGTGGATCGCGCCGGACTTCGACGACAGCGCGTGGCCCACCGTCACGCCGACCGGATCGTGGAAGGACAGCGGCGTGGCCGGCTTCAAGGACTTCGACGGCGTCGCGTGGTACCGCACGACGATCACCCTGACGGAAGCGCAGGCCAAGGCCGCGAACTCGGTGCACCTGGGCCCTGTCGACACGTACGACACGACGTGGGTCAACGGCGTGCGCGTGGGCGGCGTCAGCACGGGATGGATCTGGCGCGACTACGATGTGCCGGCCGGCGTGTTCAAGCCGGGCCGCAACGTGATCGCCATGCGCGTGCTGAGCGGCGGGCAGGGCGGCGGCCTGTCGGGACCGGTGGACAAGCGCAGCATCGGCCTCGCGGACGGCCAGGCGATCCCGCTGCCGGCCGCATGGAAGGTCCAGCGCGGCGGCGCCATGAAAGGCCAGTCGGTGCCGCCGGCGGCGTGGTCCGTGCCGACGAGCCTGACCACGCTGTACAACGGCATGATCGCGCCGCTGGTCGGCTATAAATTCAAGCTGGCCGCGTGGTACCAGGGCGAATCGAACGCCGGCGCGGCGCAGGAATACCGCACGTTGCTGCCGCTCTTGATGCGCGACTGGCGCCAGCGCTTCGGCCAGCCGACGCTCCCGTTCTTCGTCGTCCAACTGACGTCGTATGGGGCGCCGGCGAAAACGCCGGGCCAGTCCGGCTGGGCCGAGCTGCGCGACGCGCAGGCGGCCGCGGTGGCGAACGACCCGCACGCGGGCCTGGCCGTCACGATCGACGTGGGCGACCGTTTCGACATCCACCCGACCCAGAAGACGCTCGTCGGCGAGCGCCTCGCGCGCGCGGCCCGCGCCGTCGCGTATGGCGAGAAGACGATCCCCGGCAGCCCGACGGCCGTGTCGGCACAGCGCAAGGGCGGCGACATCGTCGTGACGTTCAAGGACACGGGCGGCGGCCTGGCGACGTATTCGTCCGACCGCGCCAACGCGTTCGAGGTGTGCGCGGGCACGACGTGCCGCTATGCCGATGCGCGCGTGGCCGGCGACACCGTCGTCCTGGCCGGCGCCGGCACGCCGGACGTCACGCGCGTGCGCTACGCGTGGGCCGACGCGCCGTTCGTGAACCTGTTCGGCGCGGACGACCTGCCGGCCGCGCCGTTCCAGCTCGAGGTGCGCTGACGGTGCGCTGAAAGTTCAAGCCTCGAGCATAGCGCCGGTCTTGCTGTAGCGGGTGTGCCACGCGTACGCCTGCTCCAGCACGTGCGGCGTCTGGCCGCCGCGCTGCTGCGCTTCGGCGACGTAGGCGCGCAGCATCGATTTGTACGGTTCGGCCGTGCACTGTTCGATGATGACCTCGGCCCGCTCGCGCGGCGCGAGGCCGCGCAGGTCGGCGAGGCCCAGTTCCGTGACGATGATGTCGACGTCGTGCTCCGTGTGGTCGACGTGCGTCACCATCGGCACGATCGACGACACCTTCCCGCCCTTGGCCGTGGCCTTGGTCGCGAAGATCGACAGGTAGGCGTTGCGCGCGAAGTCGCCCGAGCCGCCGATCCCGTTCATCATGTGCGTGCCCAGCACGTGCGTCGAATTGATGTTCCCGTAGATGTCCGCTTCCAGCGCCGTGTTGATGGCGATGATGCCGAGGCGGCGGATCACTTCCGGGTGGTTGGACACTTCCTGCGGGCGCAGCACGAGCTTGTCGCGGTAGCGGCCGAAGTCGCGGAACACCTGCCGGCTCTTTTCCGGCGACAGCGTGATCGACGAGCCGGACGCGAAATCCAGCTTGCCCGCGTCGAACAGGTCGAACGTCGAATCCTGCAGCACTTCGGAATACATCGTCAGGCGCTCGAACGGGCTGTCGGCAAAGCCGGCCAGCACCGCGTTGGCGATCGTGCCGATGCCGGCCTGCAGCGGCAGCAGTTCCTTCGTCAGGCGGCCCGCCTCGATTTCCCTTTCGAAGAAGCGGATCAGGTGGCCCGCGATGGCGGCCGTCTCGCTATCGGCCGGCAGCACGGACGACGTCGAATCCGGCTGGTCGGACAGCACGATCGCAACGATCTTCTCGGGCGGGAGGGCGATCCACGGCGTGCCGGCGCGGTCGTCGGCCGACATGATCGGGATCGGTTCGCGCAACGGGCGCTTCTTCGGAATCCAGATGTCGTGCAGGCCTTCCAGGCCGGCCGGCTGGGCGAGGTTGATCTCGACGATCACCTTGTCGGCCAGGATCGCGAAGCTGGCGCTGTTGCCGACGGAGGTCGTGGGCACGACGGCGCCGTCTTCCGTGATCGCCACCGCTTCCACGATGGCCACGTCGACCGGGGCGATGTGGCGGCTGCGCAGCTGTTCGACGGTCTCGGACAGGTGCTGGTCGATGTACATCACCTCGCCGCGGTTGATCGCCGCGCGCAGCACGGGGTCCACCTGGAACGGCATGCGGCGCGCCAGCGCGCCCGCTTCGGTGAGGCGTTTGTCGGTGTCGTTGCCGAGCGAGGCGCCCGTCATCAGCGTGATCTTCAACGGCTCCGTGCGGGCGCGCTCGGCCAGCGCGGCCGGCACGAGCTTGACGTCGCCGGCGCGGGTGAAGCCGCTCATGCCGACGGTCATGCCGTCCTTGATCCAGCGCGCAGCCTCGTGCGCACTGGTGACGCGGCCGCGCAGCGAGGCGCAGCGGATACGGTCCAGGTATTCTGTCTTCATGTCTTTCTCGGGTCTACGTCGGGGTGGAACTAGCTGAGCCGGTAGTTCTCCGGCAGCAGCGGGGGAGGCAGGTCGCGGTCGCCCAGGGCGGTGCGCAGGTCGATCTCGATCGTGCGGCACAGGGCCTCGAGCGGCAGGCCGTTGTCGGACGCGCGGAAGGGTTCCTCGAGTTCGTCGCCGAGGGCGTCCAGGCCGAAGAAGGTGTAGGCCACGATGGCCGAGACGAGGGGCGTCAGGTAGCCGATCGTGTCCACGAGGCCGAACGGCAGCAGGAAGCAATACAGGTACGCCGTGCGGTGCAGCAGCAGCGTGTACGAAAACGGGATCGGCGTGCCGCGGATGCGTTCGCACGACGCGGCCACCGCCGTCAGCGCGGACAGGCTCGTGTCGATGGACGGCGCGAGGCACGCATCCAGGCGGCCCGTGCGCAGGCATTCTCCGAGGTCGGCGCCCATCTCGAGCATCAGCGCGTACGGGACGTTCGGTTGCGTGCGCACGCGTTCCCATTCGGCTGGTGCGATCCACGGCGCGACGTCGGCATTGCCGTCGGTGTCGCCGCGCAGCCGGTGGCGCAGCGCATGCGCGTACGCGATGGCGCGGCGAATGATGCGCAGGTGGGGATCGTCTGCGGCCGGATGGCCGGGCGCGACGAGCGACAGGCACTGGCGCGCGAGGCTGCGGCTGCGCAGTATCAGTTCTCCCCACTGCTTGCGGCCTTCCCAGTAGCGGTCATAGGCCGCGTTGTTACGGAAGCCGAGGAAGATCGCGAGGGGGAGCGCCATCAGCGTGAACGGCGTCGTCGTGAAATGCAGCTTGTGGTGGCCGAACTGGCCGTCGGTCCACGTGACGACGACCGCGAGCAGCGTACTGACCGCGAGGTGCATCCAGATGCGCGGCAGGATCGAGCCGCGCATGATGAAGAACAGCCGCAGGGCCGATGGGCGGTCGCGGACGATCACGTCCGCCTCCAGGCCCGGTCATCCATGAAGTGCATAAGAGGCATGGTCGTCTATTCTGGACTTCACACTCGGAAACTCCCAATTCACATTTCCCATGTCCGTCATGAACGATGTGAATGCTTGCATGATCATAAACCTGTCGTGTGCCGCCGTCGCCGCGAAACGGCTATCGTCACGCCCATCAATCGCACGGAGACCATCATGAAGACACGTCAGCTGGGCAATGAAGGATTGCACGTCTCGGCCATCGGCCTGGGCTGCATGGGCATGAGCGATTTCTACGCCAACCGCGACGACGCCGAATCCATCGCGACGATCCAGCGCGCCATCGACCTGGGCGTCACGCTGTTCGACACGGCCGACATGTACGGCCCGCACACGAACGAGGTCTTGCTGGGGCGCGCGATCCGCGGGCGGCGCGAGGGACTCGTCATCGCCACCAAGTTCGGCGTCAAGCGAACGCCCGAGAATCCGGGCGATTTCAGCGTCTCCGGCCGCCCCGAGTACGTACGCGCCGCCTGCGAGGGGAGCCTCAGGCGGCTCGGCATCGACACGATCGACCTGTATTACCAGCACCGCGTGGACCCGGCCACGCCCATCGAGGACACGATGGGCGCGCTGGCGGACCTCGTCCGCGCCGGGAAGGTGCGCCACGTGGGCTTGTCCGAGGCGTCCGTACAGACGATCGAACGCGCCGTGAAAGTGCATCCGGTGACGGCGCTGCAGAGCGAGTATTCGTTATGGACGCGCGACCCCGAGGATGGCGTGCTCGATGCGTGCCGCCGCCACGGCATCGGCTTCGTGCCATACAGCCCGCTGGGCCGCGGCTTTCTCACGGGCGAGATCCGTACGCCGGACGATTTCGCGCCGGACGACTACCGCCGCAACAGCCCGCGTTTCCAGGGCGCGAACTTCGCGCAGAACATCGCGCTCGTCGACAAGGTGCGCGAACTGGCGCGCGAGGCGGGCTGCACGCCGGGCCAGCTGGCGCTCGCGTGGGTGCTGGCGCAGGGGCCGGACATCGTGCCGGTTCCCGGCACCAAGCGCCGCGCCTACCTCGACGAGAACGTGGAGGCCGTCGACATCGACCTCGGGCCGGCGCAGTTGACGGAGCTGGAAGCGATCTTTCCGCGCGGGGCGGCGGCGGGGACGCGGTATCCGGAAGGGGCGATGGGCGCGGTCAACCGCTAAGCAGCACAACGTCGTCCCCGCGGAGGCGGGGACCCGGGGTTGCATGCGTTTCGACAGATCATGAACAATTAGACCCCCGCCTTCGCGGGGGCGACGGGTCGGAGCCAACCCTGTAATCCACCGATCGCCTCTTCCTTCAACTTCGCCTCGATCTCGATCCACGGCGCCTCCACATACGCCGCCGGCATCGTCGTGATCAGGTCCGAATGCTGGCGATCGTTGAACCCGTCGCGCCCGTTCGAGATGTGGACGACCTGGTGCGCCGGCACGGGCCACGTCGCGCGCGCCGCGGCGAGCATCGCGGCCACGCTCGGGTCGTCGTAGCTGGCCAGCTTGTCGTGCACGATGTGGTGGTGCGCGTCGAACACCATCGGCACGCCGGCGCGCATGCACACGTCGTGGATCGCGTCCGCGCCGTATGAATATTCATCGTTCTCCAGGCACAGGCGCAGGCGGATCGCGTCGGGCAGCGCACGGATGCGCTCGACGAGCGCGTCGCTGCGGTTCGCCTTGCCGCCGTGGATCTCGAGCAGCGCCCACGGCGAGCGCGGTTGCTCCAGCAGGTCCATGATGTCGGCGTGCATCTGCAGGATCTTGACGCTGTTGGCGACGACGTCGGGCGAGTCGGAACTGAGCACGACGAACTGGTCCGGATGCATCACGAGGCGCAGCCCGAGTTCCGTCGCGCGCCGGCCCGTGCGCGCGAGCGCGGGCACGAGGGGCTGCATCACGGCGCGGCCGATGTCCTCGTCGAAGAACGGGAAGATCGACGACGGGATGCGGTACAGGCGGATGCCGTTGCGGCGGCAGTATTGCAGCGCGCCGTCCAGCGTCTGCAGGTTGTCGCGGTAGATGTCGTCGAGCAGCTTGCGCTGGCCGTCGTCCGACTGCTCCAGCAGGCGCTTGCGCGTGACGGTGCGGTAGCGGATGTCCTTCGAGACGGTGATGCAGACCAGGCCGAGCTGGGGCGGGGAGGAGACGGGCATGGACGAAGCGGGAGCATTGACGTTGGCGCCATGGTCCCCCGATCCACCCATGCCGTCAAACCAATGCGGCGCAGAAACCCATCACCGGCGGGTCAAACGCGGTTCACCACCAACATCGGGGTCAGAGCCCGTTTTTAGGCAATTTCTCAAATTCGGGGTCAGAGCCTGACCCTTCCCCTCAAATTTTCACAACCTGCACCAAATTGATCAGTGTAAGTAGGGCGAGCTGGAAGGCGTGGTG
>NZ_JASNRB020000031.1:0-49083 GCF_030411975.2 Massilia orientalis
GACCAAGCCGTACGACATTCCCAAGGCGCTCGTCTGGGAAGCCTATCAATATGTCAAAGCGAATGGAGGATCAGCAGGTATCGATCACGAATCGCTGGAACAGTTCGAAGGCCATCTGAGCAGCAACCTGTACAAGCTCTGGAACCGCATGTGTTCCGGCAGCTACTTCCCACCGCCCGTTAAAGGCGTGCCCATTCCGAAGAAGTCTGGCGGAGTGCGCATGCTCGGCGTGCCGACGGTTGCGGACAGGGTGGCGCAGACGGTGGTTAAACGCTTGCTCGAACCGGTCATTGATCCGGTGTTTCATGAGAATTCGTACGGATATCGGCCCGGGCGATCCGCACACGATGCGATCGCCATCGTCCGCCGGCGCAGTTGGCAGTATGACTGGGTGGTTGAATTCGATATTAAAGGTCTCTTCGATAACATCGACCATGACTTGCTCTTGAAAGCGCTGAGGAAGCACTGCCAGACACCATGGGTCCTTCTGTACGTCGACCGTTGGCTGAAAGCGCCAATGCAGACCTCGGAAGGCATGGTGGAGAGGACGTGTGGCACGCCGCAAGGCGGTGTCGTCAGCCCTCTGCTCGCCAATCTGTTTCTGCACTATGCATTCGACAGCTGGGTACAACGTCACCTGCCGAGCGTGCGCTTTTGCCGCTACGCCGATGATGGGGTCATCCACTGTCGGAGTCTGGCGCAGGCCAAGTTTGTCTTGGCGAAGATCGACGAGCGATTCCGGCAGTGCGGGCTCGAACTGCATCCAGAGAAAACGCGGATCGTATACTGCAAGGATGTCAATCGAGCAGGAGACTATCCATGTGTGCAGTTCACGTTCCTCGGCTATACGTTCCGGCCGCGCAAGGCGGTCGACAAGTACGGCCGGGTCTACGTGAACTTCGCTCCGGCCGTCAGCCGCGATGCCCTCAAGGCCATGCGACAGACGATACGTGGGTGGCACCTCCAGCTTAAATGCGACAAGAGCCTGGCCGATTTGTCGGCCATGTTCAACCCGATACTCCGGGGATGGCGACAGTACTACGGCCGATTCTACGAGTCGGCCATGTCACCTGTGTGGCGGCATGTGAATGGCTACCTGACGCGCTGGATGATGCGCAAGTATAAGCACCTGGCTCGGCATAAAACCCGAGCAGGTCGTGCCCTCGGGGGACTTGCACGTCAGTTTGAAAGTGCATTCGTGCACTGGAAATCGGGGTATGTCCCATCAGCTGGATGATGGGAGCCGGATGAGCTGAGAGGTTCACGTCCGGTTCTGCGAAGGGCCGTGGGTGAAATTCCCACGGTCTACTCACCCCTATATCTGGACTGCCGAAGGGTGGCTGTACGTCGCCACTGTGCTGGACCTGTATTCGCGCCGTATCGTTGGCTGGTCGATGCAGGACAGCATGACTTCGCAGTTGGTTGTCGACGCGTTAATGATGGGTGTCTGGCGTCGAGGTAAGCCGACAGCCTTGCTTCATCATTCGGACAGTAATAATGTCTCTGCCGGTTATTCCTGGGTGAGCAAATTCTTCGTAGCATTGGTTGGCCAGAGAAGAGCTGGTGCCGTACAACGTTCTGGGCGACCTGACCCGCATTCTGATCGACAGCATTATTTGTCTTTCCCTGGACCTGTCGGTTGCCCAGCAACGTTTCGCGGCGAGGTCTCGCCTCGTCGATACATGTGACCCAAGAAGGGCCTGACGCTCTGTCGCTTTACTGTCTTGTCCAGGTATTCGTTGTGGCGAAATCGCTAACTTCTACCTCAAGGAGCGGCGGGCCATGGATGAGCATCGGGTTGTGGTTGGTGGCGTGGATACCCACAAGGAGCCGCATTTCGCAGCAGTGGTCAATGACCAAGATCACGTTTTGGGCAACGAGTGTTTCCCAAGTACGCGTCATGGGTATAAGCAGATGTTGGCATGGCTCCGTTCGTTTGGTGAACTTGCTCGCATTGGCGTGGAATGCACGGGAACCTATGGCGCTGGTTTGCTTCGTTACCTTCAGAAGGCTGGCGTGACCGTGCTGGAAGTGACGGCACCGGATAAGCATGATCGCCGCAAGCGAGGCAAAGACGATACGATCGACGCTGAAAATGCCGCTCACGCAGCTTTGGCCCAAGTACGGACCGTCACGCCCAAAACTCGCGATGGCATGGTCGAGTCTTTGCGTGTATTGAAGGCCTGCCGCAAGACTGCAATCGCCGCGCGCCGCGTTGCCCTGCAGCTCATCCAAAATAGCATCATTAGCGCGCCAGACGAACTGCGAGAATCGTTGCGCACGCTTACCCGTATGCAGCTCATCCGGACGCTTGCAGCCTGGCGTCCGGACCTGTCTGATTATCGGAATTTGACTTCGGCGTATCGCATCGCTCTCAAGTCGTTGGGCCGACGCTATCTGGAACTGCACGACGAGATCGCTGACCTGGACGCTATGATCGCCGCACTTGTCGACGAACTTGCTCCAGAACTCATCGCGCAAAACTCTATCGGGTATGAATCGGCGTCTCAACTATTACTCACGGCTGGCGATAACAGCGGGCGACTTCAGTCTGAATCCAGCTTCGCCGCCCTGTGCGGCGTAAGCCCGGTGCCTGCTTCCTCGGGAAAGGTATCGCGGCATCGCTTGAACCGTGGGGGCGACCGAGCCGCGAACAGCGCACTACATATCATTGCGATTGGCCGCTTGCGAACTGATGCGCGTACGCAGGCATACGTGGCCAAACGGCTCAATGAAGGACACTCCAAGCTTGAGGCCATCCGCTGCCTCAAACGCTACATCGCACGCGAAGTCTTTTACATCATTCAACGGCGGCAACGCGAGATAAACGCGACCAAATCGCTACTTGACACATAGAAGGGCGGCGTCCAGGGCAGCCAATACACCAGCGAGCATTTCCAGCAACTGCTCAAGGAACAGGGCATTACCTGTAGCATGAGCCGGGCTGGCGAAGTTTGGGACAACTCGGCAATGGAAAGCTTCTTCAGCTCGCTCAAGACCGAACGGACGGCACGCAAGGTCTACCGAACCCGCGCCCAGGCCCGCTCAGACGTGTTCGATTACATCGAGCGCTTCTATAATCCTACGCGCCGTCATTCGACGCTGGGGTATATCAGTCCGGTACAGTTTGAAGAAGCTAGAAAAGCTTAAAGCGGTGTCATCCGAATCGGCAGCAGGCCACCGATGTGATTGCAGTGCCGGTGTCAGCCGATGCCAGGTGTTTAGCGGAGAACTAGAGCCGAATACTAACCTCGCAGGCATCAGTGCACGTGCGATGTTGTTCTTATGGCAATATGTAGTAGGTCTGGCTAACACGACAAACTGCCAGGAAAATCCGCTCCAGTGAGACGAGCCTGCACCTAGCGTGCGGTTTTTCCGTTTTGAACACGCCCCGACGGCGTGATCGACAGTTGACACGTCCGGAAAACACGCATAGTATACAAACCAACTAGTTGGTTTGTTCGACGTGATAGGGGTAACTTTTATGGAAACCAAGCAATTTGACGGCCGCAAACTCCTCGTCGTTGGCGGCACGAGCGGCATCGGACTGGAAGTGGCGAGGATGGTGGCCGAGCAAGGTGGCGCAGTCGTTGTCGTCGGCAACCGGGCCGAAAAGGCGGAAGTCGCGCGACGGGAACTGACCGCGATCGCAGGGGACGGCAGGGCGAGCGCTATCGCCACCGACCTCTCTGATTTCGATAGTGTGAAATCGCTACTCGCCAAGCTCGACGTCGAGCATGGCGACATCGATCTGCTCGTGAATAGTGCCGGTATCTACTATCCCAAGGCCTTTTTGGAGCACTCCACCGAGGACTATGACAATTTCCTCAACCTGAATCGGGCCCTCTTTTTCATCACAAAGCAAGTCGCCGGCTCCCTCGTGGCGCGGAAAGAGCCCGGATCGATCGTCAACGTCACCGCCGTTGCCGCTAGACAAGCAACTGAAACTGTCCCGGCGTCGGCCTACGCGATGGCAAAGACGGGGTTGGACGCACTGACAAAACATGCCGGCGCAGAACTGGCCGAATATGGTATTCGCGTGAACGCCGTCAGCCCGGGGATAGTCGAGACAAATATCTTCGAGCGCTTTATTCCGGGCGAGCAGTTGGGCGGCGCATTGGACGGGTTCAAGAATTTCCATCCTTTGGGCCGCAATGGTACGCCGCGTGACGTTGCCGAGGCCATCGTCTTCCTTCTGTCGGACAAAGCATCTTGGGTTACTGGAGCAATCTGGGACGTGGACGGCGGTGTCATGGCAGCGCGCAAACTCGGCAAATAATTTTTTACAGAAAGGTGGTTTGATATGGATAAGAAGTGGACTGAAGAATTGAAATCGGTGATCAGGCGTGTCGGCAGTTTCAACAAGGCCAATGCGCCTGTCGCAAGCGCTTTTCACAAGCTCGAAACCGCCACGCGGGAAAACAGCGTGCTCGATGCCAAAACACATGAGCTGATCTCGCTGGCTGTCGCGGTCACCACCCGTTGCGATGGCTGTATCGCGGCTCATGCAGGCGCGGCAAAGAAGGCCGGCGCCACCAAGGACGAGATTGCTGCTGCACTGGGCACCGCGATTGCCCTGAATGCAGGCGCGGCCTATGTCTACTCTTCTCGCGCTCTTGAGGCCTACGAAGAACTCGCAGCCTGAATCTGGCCGCGACCCTGCGATATGCAATGATCGACGGAGCGTTAAGGCAGGGTTGGTGGGCGTCCGCTTGGTCGGCAGCCTATAATTATGGATGCTAACGGACGTAGTTATTAGGAGAATTTATGGCGGCTGGAACACGTGATGCCCTGGTACAAACCGCAGAAAGCTTGATGCGCACAAAGGGTTACGCTGCATTCAGCTACGCGGATCTCGCTGAAAAGGTTGGCATCAAAAAGGTCAGCATTCATCACCATTTTCCGACGAAGGAAGACCTGGGGATTGCTATCGTCGAGGAGTATATCAGTCGGGTGCGAGACGATTTCGATCGCATTGAGCGGCAGGATCTGAACGCGAGAGTCCGGTTGGAGTCCTTCTTCCAGATGTTCAGGGCAAGCGGCGAAGGCGGCATGCTGCCGTTGTGTGGTGCGCTTGCTGCCGAAATGTCCGCGCTTCCACCAGGTCTGCAGCAACTTACGAAACGCTTCTTCGACTTACAGTTGAAGTGGCTTACTGGAATCCTGGAGGTAGGGATAGATCGCGGCGAGCTTCCGAGTGGCTGTGGTGCCAGGCAAAAGGCGTTTCAATTGTTAAGCGTTCTGGAAGGCTCCAGCTTCATCAACTGGGCCGTTAAGGAGGGGGACCTCCTGAACGATGGAATTGTCCGGCTTATCGTCGAACAAACCTGAGCCAAATGACATAGGGTATTGCCCCGCGCGGTGCTGATAAAGCACGGGGTTTAATTTATTCACCTAGAAACCAACTAGTCGGTAGGGGCGGCGATTTGGGGCTGCCAACGCGGTCGAAACAGGAGAGAAAATGAAGAGAGTTAACGTAGAAGTATGGTCGGACTTCGTATGTCCTTGGTGCTGGATCGCCAAGCGTCGGCTTGACAAGGCGGCCGCGTCGCTGTCCAGCCAAGTCGAGGTGATAGTTACGGCGAAGTCCTACCGTCTTGCGAAAGGTATGGCGCCCATGGACTTCAAGAGTGCGCTCTATCAGAAATTTGGTAATCGTATTGCCGCCGACCGGATGATGGCCGCCGTCCGGGAGCAAGGTCTCCTGGAGGGCTTGACATACAACTTCGACACCATGCGCTTTGGCGACACGAGTGCGGCGCACACGCTGATCAAAAGCGTACGTTCGCCAGTGTTAGCCCAGCGGTTGGTAGAGCGTGTATTCAAGGCCGCGACCACGGACGGGCTCGACATCTTCGACAGGGAGGTGCTCATTTTACTGGCCAAAGAAACGGGCATGGCCGACACGGCCTTTGAATTTGACTCTGCCGATTTCGCATCCGAAATCGCTCTCGACGAACGGGAAGCGAACCAGATAGCGAACGGCGTACCTCTGTTCGTGTTCAACAAGAAGCTCTATCTGTCCGGCGCACGAGAAGTCGAGGCGTTCCAGAACGCTCTCCTCGAAGGGGCCACCGATGTGCCAGATGCATTCGACGCCGGCACCGGTGAGAGTTGCGGCATCGATGGATGTGCCCGCTAGTGCGCGGCACCGTGTGCCGAGCCGACACAAACCGAATCCAGATCCAATGAAGTGGCCGCATTGCCCTTCGGACGATCCTCCACGCGCCCTGGCGCAATTTAGAAAGGACTAATCCAATGACGAACAAGCCTAATGGAATCGATGTAGCCGCGTTGCAGCAGTTCGCAAAAGGCGTAGCCGAAGACGCATCAAAGCGAAGCGCACGGTTCAATGTCAAGACGAAATGGGAACACCAGACCCGTTCGGTCGCGACAGTAAGCCATTACGCCCTCGGTGGTGTAACGCATCAACGCCACTTCGACATCGCGGCGGATGAGCCGGTTGAGCTGCTTGGTCAGAATTCGGCTCCCAATCCGCAGGAGTTGCTCATGGCTGCGCTGAATGCGTGCCTGACAGTGGGTTATGTGGTGAACGCCGCGGCAATGGGCATCACGGTACACAGCCTGGAAATTGAAACAGACGGTGAGCTCGACCTTCGCGGCTTCCTCGGCCTGGATGAAAGCGTGAATCCGGGTTACGACGAAGTCAGCTACGTGGTGCGCCTGCATACGGACGCCACGCGTGAGCGACTGGAAGAGTTGCACCAGGTTGTCACCAGGACTTCGGTGAATTTGGCTAACTTCTCTAAAGCAATTCACATGAAGCCCAAGCTGGAAATCGTCGACGCGTAACCAGTCTGAAAAGCCTTCTTATAAATGAAATTTAGCTGCCACCGCTGGTGGCAGCATCCTATTCGCGGAGCATCATGAGCAAACTTTTCACTTCTTACGATCTGTCGGGAACCTTACTCGCCAATCGCGTGGTCATGGCACCCATGACACGTACCCGGACCCCGGGAAATATTCCCACCGACCTGACCGCCCTCTATTACGCGCAGCGAGCATCGGCCGGGTTGATCATCACGGAAGGGCTTCCCATCTCCGATGAAGGCCGCGGGTACCTGTATACCCCAGGCCTGTACACCGATGAGCAGACTCAGGCATGGCGCAAGGTGACGGATGCCGTGCATGCAAAGGGCGGAAAGATCTTCGCGCAGCTCTGGCATGTCGGCAGGATGTCGCACGTCTCCCTGCAGCCAGGAAACGCAGCGCCCGTTTCGTCCAGTGAGGTGGCGGCGAAAAACACCGCCGTCTATGCATGGCTGGAACCGGGCAAGGAAGGCCCCGTCACCCCCAGTGTTCCCCGTGCGTTGGCCACGGATGAAGTTCGCCGCATTACGCAGGATTTTGTGGCGTCTGCACGTCGGGCGATCGATGCAGGCTTTGACGGCGTAGAGCTGATGGCCGCAAACGCTTTCCTGTTTGACCAGTTCCTCAGCAGCGCAATCAACCAGCGGAGCGACAAGTACGGCGGCTCCATTGCCAATCGCCAGCGCTTTTTGCTCGAGACAGTCGACGCCCTGTCGGTTGCCATCGGTGGTGAAAAGGTCGGTGTCCGCCTCTCGCCGTTTGGACGTCTCTACGATTTGCAGCCTTTTGAGGAAGAGAGTGAGACGTGGACGAGTGTTGCTTTGGCCCTGAATGAACGAGAGCTGGCCTATGTGCACTTGAACTATCAACCCACGATTTCCGCGGCGGAAGTACCTACTGGGTTCGGGGCACGTTTCCGCCAGGCCTATCGCGGCACCATCATCGGCGCTGGCGGCTTTGATCGCGAGCTTGCCGAGGCGGAACTGGAGAAGGGTGATCTCGACCTGATCGCATTCGGGACTTCGTACATCGCCAATCCCGATCTCGTGGAACGGATGCAAAACGACTGGCCGCTCGCGGAGGCCGACCGGACGACGTTTTATGGTGTGATCGGTGCCAAAGGGTATACGGATTATCCCGTATTTGACGTCGATGAGGATGCGGCTCTTTCGCAGTCTGCTAAAAGGGTGGCCTGATAGAACCGAAGTGGCGAACGTCCGATGCTCGGGCATTCGCCACTGTTCGTGCTGGACTGTGGACTCCCGAGGCGTTTCACCTTCACTGTACCTGCATGTAGTTATCGAGGCCGGGAAGTCTGCGTGCGAGTCATTTCGCGGCTGCATTTACCATCAACGCCCTCAGTCCCGCCAACGAGGCCGCGACCGACTCGAGCTGCCCCATCCCGTCCGGATACTCTTCCTGCTCGACGATGATCCACTCGGTACCGCCGGCTTCGCGGACGGCACGCACTAGCCCCGCCCAGTCCGCGCCATCCTGGCCGATGATGGGTTTGGAGGACGATCCCGCGGCCGGCTTGGCCTTGAAATGGATAGTGAGGGTGCGGCCCGGATAACGCCGTACGTACGAGATCGGATCCTTGCCGGCGAATACGGTCCAGCCGACGTCCTGTTGCAGGATCGTCTCCTGCGGCGTGCCTTGCGCGATGACGTCCCACGGCGTACCGCCCACGGTGCCGGCCATTTCCTGAGCATGGTTGTGGTAGCCGATGCGCATGCCGTTCGCAGCCAGCGTGGCAGACAGTGCGGCGAGGTCCCGTGCCAGTCCCGCACTCTCCCCGGGTGTGGCACCGCGCGGGTCCATCGGAACCACCAGATTCGTGCAACCCAGGAGCCGGTAGAACGCCGTCGTCGCCTCGAGGCGGTGCGGCGCCAGCTGGGCCAGCATCACGTGGGCGCCGGCGCACTGCAACCCGTTCTTGTCGAGGAGGGCCTTCAATGCTGCCGGGTCCTGCCTGTACGGGCCAAACTGGCCTGCGAATTCCACGCCCTGGAAGCCCAATCGGGAGATCTGCGCGAGCATCCCATCGAAGTCCCGCCTAATCTCGTCCTTGACGGACCACAGCTGCACGGCCAGGCGGGGTGCCGTTTGTGGAGCCGCACCATGCGCGGACGCGCCGAGCAGGACAAGGATCAGGGGCAACATGGCTCGTTTCGTCTTCATAGGGTTTCCGTGTTCGTTCGTGGTTGTACGCCCATTGCGATTCTGGTTGCGCGGGCACAGGTATGCACCGTCCGAACGGACGATGCCCGGCGGACGCGAACAGCAGATTATGATTGCCGGAGAAGTCTTCGAAAGGACAAGAATGAAACTGGAAGCAAGCGTCGGCCCGGGGCGGACGGAGAGAAAAAGGCGCTGGAATAGGCTGGCCATCGTGGCCTGCTTGACGGCATTGTACTCGGCAGGCACGGCGCCGCCGGCCATGGCGCAGGCGTCCGCGGACGACGCATGGGCCGATACCATCCTGAAGCAGATGACGCTGGACGAGAAACTCGACCTTGTCCACGGCAGCAATCCTTTCGCAGTGAAGCCAAAGCTGCCCGCCGATGTCGTCAAAGGCGCCGGGTACGTGAAGGGCGTCCCGCGTCTGGGCGTGCCGTTCCTGACGGAGAGCGACGCGAGTGTCGGTGTCGCCAACATGATGGGTGGGCTGCGGCCTGGCGATGTCGCCACGGCACTGCCGTCGACAGTCCTGCTGGCGTCGACCTGGGACGTGAACCTCGTCGAGCGCGGTAGCGCGATGATCGGTTCGGAGGCGCGCGATAAGGGATTCAACGTTCTGCTTGCGGGCGGCGTCAACCTGGCTCGCGAACCGAGGAACGGCCGCAACTTCGAATACTTCGGCGAAGATCCGCTGCTGGCGGGCACGCTGGTGGGCCACGCCATCCGCGGCGTCCAGTCGAACCATGTCATCTCCACAATCAAACACTTCGCCCTAAACACCCAGGAGACGGGCCGTACGATCCTCAGTGCTGAGATGGAGGAGGGTGCGCTGCGCGAGAGCGACCTGCTGGCGTTCGAAATTGGCATCGAGATAGGTCAGCCGGGCTCCGTCATGTGCGCTTACAACAAGATCAACGGCGTGTTCGGGTGCGAGAACGCATTCCTGCTGAACGACGTCCTGCGCCGCGACTGGGGATATAAAGGATTTGTCATGTCCGACTGGGGCGCCGTGCATGGTCCGTCGATCCGCGAGGGACTCGACCAGGAATCGGGCACGACGCCAACCGACGCGGGATACTTCGGTTCGCAGCTGCGCGCGGCGTTGGCCGCTGGTACGGTCACGGAAACCGACGTGGACCAATCGGTGCGCCGGATCCTGCGCTCCATGCACGCCATCGGGCTGGTCGACCATGCGCCGGTGCGCAGGCCTATCGATTACGACGCAAACGGCCGCATCGCCCAGGAGGTGGCGGAGAGCGGTATCGTCCTCCTGAAGAACGCGCGCAACCTGCTTCCCATCACCGCCGCCGCTCCCACAATCCTGGTGGTGGGTGGCCATGCCGACGTCGGCATCCTCGCTGGCGGCGGCGGCTCGTCGCAGGTCAATCCCGTGGGCGGCGCCGTGCTGAAGTTGCCGGCGGCATTCGGGAGGAAGCTGTACAGCAATTCGTCGCCCGTCGAGGCCTTGCGCAAGGCCCTGCCGAATGCGACCGTGTCCTTCGACGACGGCACTGATTCCAAGCGTGCTGCCGACGCCGCCCGCAAGGCGGATCTTGTCGTCGTCATCGGCGAACAGTTTACGACCGAGACCATGGACGTGAAAGACCTGAACCTACCGGACAATCAGAACGACCTCATCATGGCTGTCGCCAGCGCGAATCCCGCGACCGTCGTTGTGTTGGTCACGGGTGGTCCAGTGCTCATGCCATGGCTGGACAAGGTCGGCGCCGTCCTCGAAGCCTGGTATCCGGGACAACGCGGCGGCGACGCGATCGCGCGCATCCTGACGGGAGCAGCGAATCCTTCCGGCCACTTGGCGATGACTTTCCCGGCCAGTGAACGGCAATTGCCCAACCCCACCATTCCCGGCTACGAGATGGCAGGGGAGACGGTGCAGCGCGACCTGTATGGCCTGCCGAAGGATATGAAACCGTTCTCGTTGACCTACCCGGAAGGTGCGAACGCCGGGTACCGCTGGTTCGACAAGACCGGGGCGAAGCCGCTGTTCGCGTTCGGCCATGGGCTCAGCTATACGCGCTTCGTGTACAAGGCGCTGCGCGTGACGGGCGGGGCAACGCCGCGCCTGTCGTTCACGATCGTGAATACGGGCGCGCGTCCCGGCGCCGACGTCGCCCAGGTCTATGCCCGCGTGAACGGTGTCAAGCACCTCGTCGGCTGGAGCCGAGTCTATCTGAAGCCGGGGGAAAGCCGGCAAGTGTCGGTCGACGTCGATCCGCGATTGATGGCGGGCTTCGACGTGGTGGCGCACAACTGGCATGTGGCCGGCGGCACCTATGACATCGAGGTCGGCGAAGACGTCGATCACCCTGTCCTCAAGGCGAAGGTGCGCTTGGGCGAGCAACGGATCAAACCCTGACGAGACAATGGAAAACGCAAACGACAACTCCCAATTCAGCCCGTCGCGCCGGACCTTCCTCGTCGGCTCGCTGGCGGCCACCACCGTTGCGTTCAGCCTGCCCGGCATGGCTGCTGGACCGGCGTCAGCTACCGATCCGTTCATCGAGCGCTTGCTGAAGCGTATGACGATCGAAGAAAAGGCCGGCCAGCTGACGATGAACGGCGCGCAGGGCATCGGACGCCTGGTAAATCCGGACACGGGACCCGAGCCGACCCTGCAGGCCACGCTGGACGAGATCGCCAACGGCAACCTCACGGGCCTCTTCAACAGCGACGACGTGAAGCTCGGGCGCACCATGCAGCAGATCGCGGTCGAGAAATCCCGTCTCGGCATCCCGCTCATCTTCGCCGCCGACATCATCCACGGACTGAAGACGGCATTTCCAGTCCCGCTGGGCGAGGCCTCCAGTTTCGACGCCGACCTGTGCGTGCGGACAGCCAGGGCGACGGCCGTCGAAGCCACGGCGTTCGGCGTCCAGTGGACATTCGCACCGGCCGTCGACATCGCGCGAGACCAGCGCTGGGGCCGCGTCGTTGAAGGCGCTGGCGAGGATCCTTGGCTTGGGAGTCACCTCGCGCAGGCGCGAGTGCGGGGTTTCCAGGGTACCGACCTGCGCGCAAACGATTCACTGCTGGCCTGCCCCAAGCACTTTGCCGGCTATGGCGCCGTGCAAGGCGGCATGGACTACAACACGGCCGATATTCCCGAAACGACGCTGCGCGAAGTACATCTACCGCCGTTCAAGGCGTCCTTCGACGCGGGCGCGCTGTCGACGATGGCGAGTTTCAACGACACGGGGGGCGTGCCGTCGACTGGCAATCATCACTTGCTGACCGATATTCTTCGTGGCGAATGGGCCTTCCGCGGGCTCGTCGTGTCAGACTTCAATTCCGAGAAGGAGCTGGTCGATCACGGCTACGCCGCCGATGAAGCCGAAGCCGTCCACAAGTCCATCACGGCCGGTTGTGATATGTCCATCCAAGGCGGGCTGTACCTCAAGCACATACCCGCATTGGTAAAATCGGGGCGACTGAAGATGGCGGTTGTCGACGAGGCGGTACGGCGCGTGCTGCGTGTGAAGAAGGCCCTGGGCCTGTTCGAAAATCCTTACCGGTCGCTCGATCCGGCGCGTATGGCCACTGACGTCCGGCGGCCTGAAGCCGTCGCACTCGCGCGGGAAGCGGGGCGCAAGGCGATCGTCCTGCTGAAGAACGAGCGCAGCCTCCTGCCGCTGCCGAAGTCGGGCAAATCCATCGCGCTGATCGGCCCATTCGTCATGGACAAAAACAATGCGCTGGGGCCCTGGATGGTATTCCCAGACATGAAGTCGGCCGTGACGCTCGAGCAGGGCGTACGCGATGCGCTGGGCGCCAATGCCGCGCTGTCTGTTGTGTCCGGCTGCGGTGTCGAACGACCGATCGAGGGCGGCATCGACGCTGCGGTGGCCGCTGTCCGCGCTGCCGACGTCGCGGTGCTCTACGTAGGCGAAGCGACTAATATGTCCGGTGAAGGCGCGTCGCGCGTCGATATCACTATCCCGAAAGCGCAGGTCGACCTGATCGATGCGGTCGCCGCCGTCGGCAAGCCGATCGTGATCCTGCTGAAGCACGGAAGGGCGTTGGAATTGCCGAATTCCGTGAAGAACGCGCAAGCTATCGTGTGCACCTGGTTCCTTGGGTCGGAGTCCGGAAACGCGATCGCCGACGTGTTGTTCGGCGACTTCGCGCCGCAGGGCCGCCTGCCGGTCAGTTTTCCGCGGCGCGCTGGGCAGGAACCCTTCTACTACAACCACCGCTCGACAGGCAGACCAAGCATGGTAGAGGGCCCCCCCGTCGGAGCGCGCTACCGCGAGGTGTCGACCAGCGCGCTTTATCCGTTCGGGCACGGGTTGGGGTATTCGACCGTCGCCTATGGCCCCACCGAAATCGCCGCGCCGCGCATAACGATGAACGGTTCGCTGGCCGTCAATGCACGCGTCACCAATACCGGAACGAGAAGGCATCATGAAGTCGCGCAGCTGTATGTCCGGATCAAGGTGGCAGAGGTCGTCCAGCCCGTGCGGGCGTTGAAAGGCATTCGCCACCTCGACCTGGATCCCGGTGAGAGCGTCGACGTCGAATTCGTCGTCACTGCGAAGGACCTCGCTTACGTGCATGCGGACACCACGATGCGGACCGACGCAGGCGTGTTCGAGGTCGTGATTGCTCCGAATTCGGTGGCGGGCAGGCCCGTGCCGTTCGTCGTGTCGCGCAGTTAATCCCATCCCAGATTGCCGTCCTGATCGCGCGACAGTGCGAGGACGGCGTTTCTTTTTTTGAGTTTTCCGACGCTCCTGACGTCCTTACCGTCTGAACGGACGATGCCGGCGGATCCTAAACCCCGCAAGATGACTGTGCAGTTGCCACGGGCGGGCCGGTATGAGAGACGCTGCGATGGACCACACAAGAACACTTGCATCAGAACAAATTTGGAAATATTTGGAGACGAAATGAAAAGTAACGATGCTGCAATCAGACTGACGGTTTGCGCTACTGCGCTGGCTCTTGCCTTTCCCGCCGTGGCTCAACAAGTGGCAAGCAATGACGACGGCAAGGTCCCCGAAGTTGTGGTGACTGCGTCCAAGCGAAAAGAAAGCATCCAATCCGTGCCGATGGCCGTCGATGCCGTCAGCGGCACATCGATCCAGAAGCTGAACATCCAGAAGTTCGAGGATGTCGAAAAACTGGTGCCGGGACTGGTGCTCAATCCGGCCGATGGTCGCGGCCAGACCGTGGAACTGCGCGGGATTACCTTCGACCCGGATACCGGGACGAGTCCGGCGGTGCAGATTTACTGGAACGAGACACCGATCAGCGCCGCCGAGGCGTTCCGAGGACTGTTTGACATCGGACGTATCGAGGTCCTGCGCGGTCCGCAAGGCACACTGCGAGGTGTGACCACGCCCGCAGGATCTATCACCATCGCCAGCGAGCGTCCTGACACGAGCGAAACGAGTGGCCGGCTGGTCCAGACGTTGGGCTCGCGTCAGATGCGTAATACCCAGGCCGCAGTCAACGTGCCTTTGATTTCGAACGTACTTGCTGTCCGTGTCGCCGGGTTGAACAGCTACACGGAGTCGGGCGTACATAATCTCAACAACGGACAGGCGAACAGCGACCGGAACCAGGGAGGGCGCATTTCGGTGTTGTACCAACCGGCCAAATCGCTCGAATTCCTACTGGTACATCAGCAGCTGACGTCCAATGAAGTTAATCCGCCGGTCGCGATTGGGCGACCTTTCCCTGGTCAACCAGGTCCGGAGCTGAATTTCTCCGATCGCAAGTCCATCGTCGAAGGGCCGTATCAGTTCCACAACAAGACCAAACTGACTTCGCTCAGTGCGACCTGGGACCTCGCCGGACATCGGCTCAGTTACATCGGCGGCTTCCAGCAGACTACCGAAAACGATGACCGTGATACCGACATTGCCAACGTCATACCAGGGTGGCGCAACCAGCAAACCGTCCGCGTCAAAGGTTTGCAGCGCACTCATGAATTGCGTTTCGAGTCGACTGGCCAGCGCTGGTGGAACTACATGGTCGGCGCGTACTACTCGTACGGCGACGCTACCGCCACGTTCACGCAAAAATTCCCGTACTTCTATCCGGGGCCATTCCTGCCTCCGATGGAAGCGATCCTGACCGGCTCGACCGCTCCTGGGACTTTCAGCGAAGGCACGGCGCTCTTTACCGACCATCGTTTCGCCATCAACAACGTGGACCAGCTGGAGGTCGGACTGCGCGTACAAAAGAACCGTTCGTACAGCCAGCAATATCTCGACGTGTTCGGCAACCGGATCCAATCGCTCCCTGACGATCGCGCCCACATCAGCGACAAGGCCTGGACCGGTTCGGCCAGCTACCGGCACAACTTCAGTAAGGACGTGATGGCGTACGCGAGTGCGGGTACAGGTTATCGCCCAGGAGGGGCGACGGCATTTGTGACTGCACCCGGGCTGGCACCGGACTTGATCAATTACAAGGCCGAGAAATCGAGGTCGTTCGAGCTGGGCATCAAGTCGACGTTGCTGCAACGCCGGCTCGTACTGAATGCCGACATCTTCCAGCAAAACATCAAGAATTATATCGGCCGCGCGAACGCGCTCGGAATCCGGGCCGGGGCAATTCCTGGGGAAGCGGCAGGCCCTACGGCTGGCGGCGCCTATCCTGCCGACCTGAGCGGAACGATCAACCTGAACACGAACGGCGATGTGATCAGCCGCGGTATCGAGGCCACCGCGATCTGGAGCATTCTGCCGAACTGGCGCGCGCAAGTGTCCGCGAGTTACGTCAACGCGCATTACGTTGACGCTGAGCTGTACTGCAACGACGGGAACAATGACGGCATACCGGACGCGGATACGAAACACGTCCAACCCGGCAGGCAGGTGTCGGTTTGCCGTAGCAACCGGCCGCTTGCGGACCCTCTCGGCAACGAGTCCGGCAAGTTCAACATGGTGCTTCAGTCGGAATATACGCACGGGATCGGGAGTGTCGAGGCGTTCGTACGTGGACTGGTCCGCTATACCCCGCCGCGTTACAACGTGACGACCGGCCAGCAGATGGGATCGTTCACGCCGGTCGACCTCTTCACCGGCGTCCGGGACCCCGGACAGAACTGGGAGGTGAGCGTGTGGGCGCAGAACGTCTTCAACCGCGCCAATACGCCGTTCCTCATGCCGAGCTTCTCGCCTGCCGGTGAGCGGGGCGGTTATCTTGCCAGTCTGCTGCCGCAGGAGCGCAAGGTCGGCGTCACGCTGCGCTACGATTTCTGATCCCGGTAACCCGCCTAACGAAAAGCCAGGACGTTTGTCCTGGCTTTTTCGTTTCGACTGGCCTGTGGAGATGCCACAGGCCAGTTGAACGTGTCAGAAAATGTAGGTGCCGAGCTTCACCTTGAGCACGACCGGCCGGTCCGTGAAATTTAAGCCGTAATCCGTCTGGTCACCGTTCCACACGCGCGACATGACCCATTTGCCGTTGACGAAGCGGCCCTCCTCGACGCGTTCGAAGATCGCAGCGCGGTCCTTGATCGCTTTGTTGGCGCTGAACGTAAGGCGGGCATTTTGTCCGGTTACCAGGTATTCGTTGTCGCCGAGTTTCGCCAGCGCCACACCGCCGCTGGGCACCTCCGAACCCTTCGGCAGGTCGTCCTTCTTGCGTAGCCAGTACGTCTCGCCCATCTGCCACTGCCGGTAGCTGACCTTGGCGGCCCAGGCGGAACCGAGGTCGATCTCCTGGCTGCTGTGATCATCCGGCTCAGAGACGCCATAGACGTCGGATTCGAAGCTCAGCCGCGCCCATTCGCGGGCCATCGGCCCGAACAAGGAGTAGACGCGGCTGAACGGCTTGACGGCTTCCGGACCCCAATCCTTTGCGCCCAGCGGGTAGTTGCTGTAGCCGGTATAGTCAAAGCCGAACGGGTCGAACCCGATGCCACCCTGGCCCAGAATCGTGAAGATATACCGCGCGTAGACATCCTTGCTACCGCTTTCGGCGATGTAAAGCGCGTTGTCGGGGCGCCGGTAGTGCCTGACCTGGGCTTCGTAGATGTCCGACTCGGGCATATACATGTCCGGGGACAGGAAGTCGATGTGCGGTGCCGCGACCTTGTAGATGTCGATGACGTTCCACGTCGCGCCGCCGCTGCCATAGAACAGGCCGGGCACCGACTTCTTTTTGGGGTCTGGTTCCCGCGGGGACGCGTTCAGGTAGGTCGGCAGCGGATAAATGGCCTTGCCGGCCGCGGCCACCTGCTCGATATAGGACGCGATCGACCAGGCATGGAAGAACTCGTCGGCGTCAGCGCCGAATACCTCCTGCCACGTACCCGGCTGCTTGTTCAGCCGCTCCAACAGGACCTGCGGGACGGGTTGTGCGAACAGGGTGTTCGCAGCCGGAGAATAGTCGCGCACGCTGCCGAAGACACCGGATTCATTCTCCGGTTGCATCAGAATGACGGTATGGCGCTTGCCGTCGACGTCCTTCAGGTGCTTCATCAATGCGGAATATGCCTTGATGTCGGCATCGAGCGTCGTCTTGGCGTGGGGTGACAGGGCATTGGACGTGCTGCCGTCTTTCTTGATCAGTCGCGGGAACCGTTTGTTGTCGAGCTTGACCCACGCCGGCGCGTAATTCGGATTGGTGTTTTTCCACGTGCCGAACCACAGCAGACATAGGCGTACGTCGCGCTGCCGGGCTTGGCTTATGAGCTCGTCGACCCACCGGAAATCGAATTTGCCTTCCACTGGCTCGATCTGTTCCCACGCCACGGGCATGGCCAGCGTGTTCGCCTTCAGGTCGTGAATCGCGGCCCAAACCTGCGGCAGCACCTCGGGGTAATTGCTTGAATTGTTGGCCTGGCCCCCGAGAATAAGGTAGGGGGCGCCGTCAACCATCAGGGCGAATTTACCGTCTTTTTGCAGCAGATGCGGCATGGGATTGGTTGCCGCAACCGCATGCGCGGCGGGTGCGCACGCAAGAATTGCGGCGGCGACGAGAGTGGCGCAGCGCACGCGCTGCAGGGACACGACAGTCATGTTTATCCTGGACGTAAGTAGACCGGCAGCACGCAGGTGCGTGCCCGCCATCGATTAGGGAAGGGAGGCCGGTGATCCGGCTGTTGCAAGTGTAATACAGCCGGGTTCGCCGTCAAAATAAATTTACGGTGCCGTATACTTTATGCGAATCCTCACGTATAGTCGCTGTACGCTGATTCGATGCCGATACGAAAATCGGTGCCGGATTGGACGCTGATCGCTGCCATTATTTAAGTCTGGGGACACTTCATGAATTTTCGCAACATCTCGCTCGCTGCCGTGCTGTCCGTGATTGCCAGCACCGTCGCCGCACAAGCACCGGCGCCCGCACCTGCGGCGCAATCATCGAACGCCACATGCATCAAACAGAAACTGAGCTCGGAGTCGTTGGTGTCGGAACTTCTCGACGACCCGGCCGCCAAAGAAGTGCTGTACAAGCACGTCCCTTCGCTGAAAGGTAATGACCAGTTCGATATGGCCCGCTCCATGCCGTTGCGCGCGATCCAGCCGTATGCGGAGGAAACGTTCACCGACAAGGTCCTCGACGCCATCGACGCTGACCTGGCGAAGCTTCCGGTCTGTAAATAATTCAAGAAGTCTCCTTACGTGCCAGGGCGTCTCCCTGTGCCTTCATAGGACGCTGCCCGAGGTAGCGTCCTTTTTTTGCTATGATCGCGGCACTTTCGTATATACATATCAACACTTCCGGGTAACTCCATCCATGCCGAAAACCCTGCCGTCCTCCGATAACACCGAGCAGCCCGTCCAGGAGCGGGCGGACGGCGAGCGCCCCAAGCTGCGCGGGCGCCCGCGCAAGGAACACGCCGGAAATATCGATGCCGAAATCCTCAAGGCAGCCATCGCCCTCTTCGACGAGATGGGGTTCGACGGTACAGCCATGGAGGCGGTTGCGGCGCGTGCCGGCATCTCGAAGCGCACGCTGTACATGCGTTATCCGGACAAGAAGGCGCTGATCAAGGCAGTCATCACGTCCATCGTCGGCAATGCACGGAATCCCGATCCGCCGGCGTTCGTGGACATGCGCAGTTGCCTGATGTTCCATGTCGAGAACTTTTTCATGATCTGCAACGATCCCGGCATGCGTGTCCTGATGGCGATGGGCGACAAGCCCTCGCCAACCGTGCGCGAGTTGACGTCCTTGGGGCAGGAAATCACATATGAGCTGGGCATCCGGCACATCGTCCAGACGATCGTCGATACAGCCGGCAGGGTAGGCATGACGGTGCACGAACCTGCCTTTTATGCCGCGTCGCTGCTGGATCTGGCCATGGCCCACTACCAGCGCTACCGCGCATTGGGCGCGACTGTCGGCATCGCCACGACCCGGGTCGCGTCCATACGCATCGTCAATCTGTTATTCGCTGGCATGCAGGCCGACTGCGCCGCGCCTAATTGAAGTTCATTCCAGGCTGTCCAACTCCCGTTTGTTTCCCCGGCTGTTGCCATCCGCTTGCGGATCGCAACGGCCGCTGCCGTTTTACATACGTATCGAAATATGTTGCTCAAAGGTCTCGACCTGATTGCATTAATTAAACGCAGGTGTATACTTATTTTCGACATCAAGAATATTCATCAGGAGACAGAGCAATGAAAATGACTCGGCGCACGTTGCTGACCACCACTGGACTCGCGCTGGCACTACCGGCGCTAGGCGCGCCACTTCCCATCTATAAGCGCTCCAGTGCGCCGATCGCTGACCGCGTACGCGATTTGCTCGGCCGTATGACGCTCGACGAGAAGGTCGCCCAGCTTTGCTGCATGTGGATGACCAAGGCCAGCATCGTGGACAGGGAGACCTTCTCCTTTTCGCCGGAAAAAGCAGCGCGGGCGATCCCACATGGCATTGGGCAGATAGCCAGGCCGTCAGACCTGGCCGGTAGCGGCCGATTCCAGACGAAGTCGTTCCGGGAGCCGGAAGACGCCGTGGCGTTCGTTAACGCCGTCCAGCGCTATGCCGTCGAAAAGACCCGGCTCGGGATCCCGGTCCTGTTCCACGAGGAGACGGCACACGGGCTGGCAGTCAAGGGCGCGACGTCGTTCCCCATTCCGCCTGCGCTGGGCAGCACCTGGGATCCCGCCCTGGTTGAGCAGTGCTTCGCCATCGCAGGGCGCCAATCGCGTCGCCGCGGCGTGACGGTTGGGCTGAGCCCCGTTCTCGACCTCGTGCGCGATCCGCGCTGGGGCCGCAGCGAAGAGTTCTTTGGGGAAGACCCGTACCATGTCGGCATGATGGGCGCCGCGGCGGTACGAGGGCTGCAAGGACCAGTCCGTCCGATCGGGCCGGACAACGTGTTCGCCACGCTCAAGCACTTCATCCACGGCGTGCCGCAGAATGGGTTGAACATTGGCCCATCAGACATGTCCGAGCGCATGCTGCGCGAGACGTTTCTACCGCCGTTCAAGGCGGCGGTAGGCGCCAAAGCCGCCATCGTCATGCCCTCGTATAACGAAGTGGGCGGCGTGCCTTCTCATGCGAACGTCCAGCTGTTGCAGCAGACGGGCCGCGGCCTGCTCGGCTTTCAGGGGGCCTATTTCAGCGACTACGGCGGCGTCGGCGAGATCGCGGAACTTCACGGGATGGCTGACGACGCCGATGGCGCTGCGGTCTTGGCCATGCGCGCGGGCGTGGACGCCGACCTGCCCGAAGGCAGCACCTATCAGAAGCTGGCGAAGCTCGTGCAGGCCGGCCGCGTGCCGCAGGCCAGTGTCGATGCCGCCGTCGCGCGGATTTTGTCGCTGAAGTTCGAAGCTGGCCTGTTCGACAATCCTTATGTCGACCCGCAGCGCGCCGCCGACGTGCTGAACGATCCGAAGGCAACCGAGCTGGCGCGTACGGCCGCGCAGAAGGCCGTGGTCCTGCTCAAGAACGATGGCGTGCTGCCCCTGGACGGCGCGAGCGGCATGCGCATCGCCCTGATCGGGCCGGATTCCGTCAAGCCCATGCTGGGCGGCTATTCGGGCTGGCCCAAGGCGGCCGTCGGTGTGCTGGAGGGCTTGCGCCAGGCCGGCACCAACGTGAGCATCGAGCAGTCCGACGGGGTCTGGATCACGCCGCCGCTGGCGGAAGGCGTGCGTCCGGAAGCGCCGACGATCCGCAAGGTGCCGGCCGCCGACAATCAGGTACGCATCGCGGCGGCGGTCGAGGTTGCGCGGCGCTCGGACCTAGTGGTCCTCGTCGTGGGCGACAACGAGCAGGTGACCCGCGAAGCGGTGGCCGCGGTGCTGCCCGGCGACCGCAATTCGCTCGGCCTGTATGGCGACCAGGATGCGCTCGTGGAGGCCGTGCTCGGCTGCGGGAAGCCTGTCGTGGCGGTGCTGCTGAATGGCCGTCCGCTGGCAGTCAATCGTCTGGCGGAGAGGGCCAATGCGCTGGTCGAGGGATGGTATCTGGGTGAGCAGGGTGGCAACGCCATTGCCGACGTGTTGTTCGGTAAAGTGAACCCGGGGGGCAAGCTTGCTGTCAGCATCCCGCGCTCAGTCGGGGAGTTGCCGGCGTTTTACAACCGTCATCCGTCCGCGGATAAGGTGCCGTACGTCGAGGATAAGCGAACTTCACTGTATCCCTTCGGATACGGTCTGAGCTACACGACGTTCGACGTATCGGCGCCCCGCTTGTCGAAAGACCGGATCGGCCGCGACGACCTGTTCACCGTCGAGGTCGACGTCGCTAACACGGGCAAGCGCGACGGCGAAGAGGTCGTGCAGATTTATGTGCGCGATACGGTCAGTTCCGTCCCGCGTCCCGTGCTCGAGCTGAAAGCGTTCCGGCGCGTTGTGCTGCCGGCCGGCGGTAGGACAACGCTGCGCTTCGAACTCGGCCCGGACGCGCTGGCGTTCTGGGACGCCGCGATGAAATGGGTAGTCGAGCCGGGCACGTTCCTGATTAGTGCCGGTAACAGTTCGGACCGTCTTAAGTCGGCGAAGCTGGTCGTCGCCTGATATCGTTGCCTGGAGATTTCCTGATCATGGGATCATTAGCTACTCCTTTTGCGCAAATGCCAGTGGACCGTTCGGGTTTGATGAACGAAGCAATCCACGCGATCTATCAATCCGTACTGGAAGCCGAGCCATGGCGTGCGAGTATGACGCTGATTTCGGAATACATGGGTTGCACGAGCACGACCATCGTCGTGCGTCCGAGCACGGCGACTGACCTCGGATATATGGTGTGTCATCCGACGAATGGAACCGAGTTCGAGGCGGCCTATAAGACCAGGTGGTATCGGTCAGATCCCTTCGTCAACCTGCCGCGGGAGCGTGCCGTCCTCGTGTCCGACATGATGACAAACCGTGAATGGCAGGAGAGTGAATACTTCAGGGAGTTCCTGCGATCCGGCATGCCAACCGATGCCGACCATGGCATGGGCGTCGACATCGCCACGAGCGCCGGCACAGTCTGCAGGCTGCGCCTGTTCCGGTACCAGGAGCTGCCGCCGTTCGACCAGGACGACAAGCGGCGGTTGGGAATCCTCGTCCCGCACATCAAGCAGGCGCTGACGCTTGCCGCCCACGTGACGCGCAATGAAGCGGAGCGCGAGATCTACGAGGAAGGCCTGGACCGCCTGAACATTGGCGTCATCGTCCTCGACGAGCGGGGGCAGCTGCTCAGGGCGAATCCTGTCGCCTGCCACATCCTGACTGCCGGCGACGGCCTCCGCCTGTCCGGGCGCGAACTGGAAGCGTGCACGTCGGCCGAGACGCGTGAACTGCGGCGGCTCCTCAACAACACGACGACCAACGGCCGCTCCGTCGCGGCCATGTCGCTGAGCCGACCGTCGGGACGCCGCAAAATGGCCTCCGTGGTACGCAGCATTCCGATGATCGAGGAGTCCGAGGGCAGGTCCCGGCCGGCCTACGCCGTCTTCCTGCGCGACCCGGATGCACAAGCGAAACCGGCGCAAGAAATGGCCCGGCAACTGTTCGACTTCACGCCCGCCGAGGCGAATTTTGCCGTCGAACTCGTCAACGGTCTCAGCCTCGACGACGCGGCGATCAAACTCGGGATCCGCCGCACCACGGCGCGCACACACCTGCGCGCGATTTTCATGAAGGCTGGCGTCACGCGGCAGAGCGAACTCGTCAGGGTATTGTTGAACGCCGTGCTGGGACTGGACGCGCAGCGCGACTGAACTACACGAAGGAAGAAAACATATTGAAACAATCCGTGCGCGCCGTCGCGCTCGCGGCGGTGTGCCTGCACGCGGCGGCCGCGCCCCTGTCTGCAATCGAAAACGCGGCAACGCGACGCAGATGATCGTTGACGGCAAACCTTACCTCATTCTGGGTGGCGAGCTCCATAATTCGAGCGCGTCGTCCGCCGAGTACATGGCATCGATCTGGCCGCGCCTGAAGCAGATGAACCTGAATACGGTGCTGAGCACGGTGAGCTGGGACATGGTCGAGCCGAAGGAGGGCAGGTACGACTTCGGTTCCCTCGACCGCCAGCTCGACACCGCGCGTGCAAGGCCTGCGCCTCGTGATCGTCTGGTTCGGCGCCAACAAGAATGCACGGTCGACGTATACGCCAGGACGGGGGCGGCGCGACACCGCCCGGTTCGCGCGCAGCCACCGACGGCGCCAAGCCCGAATTCATGAGCTATCAGGGCGCGATACCCAATCCGGCGCTGCCGCCGTTCTCGACGTAACTGAAGGCGGCCGAGAGGCGTGTGTTCGCGGCCTTCCTGGCGCACCTGAAAGCCGTCGATCCGGACCACACTATCATCATGCTGCAGGTCGATAACGAAGTGGGCCTGCTGGGCGACAGCCCCGACCGTTCGAAGCTCGCGCAGGCTGCGTGGGATGCCCAGGTGTCCGCGCAGCTGATGGGCTACCTCGAACGCCACCGGGCCCTGCGTTGCGAGGTAGTGGGCGTCTGGGGGCGCCAGCAGTTCCGCCGCAGTGGCACGTGGGAACAGGTGTTCGGCAACGATGCGCGGGCAGAGGAAATCTTCGTGGCCTGGGCCTACGGCACCTACGTGGACAGCGTCGCCCAGGCCGCGAACAAAACGTTGCCGCTTCCGATGTACGTGAATGCATAGCTCGGACCGCAGTCTGGACAGCCGCAACCGGGGGACTACCCGAGCGGTGGCCCGGTAGCGCACATGATGGACGTGTGGAAGGCGGCCGCCCCATCGATTGCCCTGCTGGCGCCGGATATCTACGTCGTTGACGTCAAGGGCACGCTCGCCAATTTCCACCGCGCCGACAACCCGGTTTTCGTGCCCGAGTCGCGCTTCAAGACCGTGAACCTGTTCCGCGCGATCGGCGAGCACAAGGCGCTGGGATGGTTGGTCTTCGGCATCGAGGACCTGTTCCCCGGCAAACGACTGACGCAGGCCTACGACGTCCTCGGCTCGATGGCCGATGTCATCCAGCGCGCGCAGGAACGCGGTACGCTGCACTCCGTCCTCCTCGAACGCAACGATTTGGTGCCCGCGGCCGTCGCCGGCTATTCGATGACGGTCCGCGGCATGACGGCGCAGCTCAAGAAAATGATGTTCGACACCGGCGTCACGGCACCTGCGGGCGGTAGTACCGCCGCGGGCGACAAGGCGGCAGTGCCGGGCCCCGTGACGAAGGATCCGACGTCGTTCGGCTTCGTCATCGCCGGCGGACCGGACGAGTTCTTCCTCGTCGGTCAGGATTTCATGGTGGACTTCGCGCGCAACGGCAAGCTCGCCGAGATCGACTTGGTGGAAGAAGGGCGCTTCAAGGATGGGCAGTAGATTCCGGGACGCCGCCTCAACGGCGACGAACTCGTGATGCTCCTTCCCGCCCAAGGTGTCGGCGTAATCCGCGTAAAACTGCTGGACGCCGCCCCGTCTAGTCCGCACTGACGATGTCAGCGTCAACCCGGCCTTCATAATGGATGGAACAGGGTTGACGAGGACATCTATGAACACACACTTGCAGGATCCATTTGCATGCTTTCCCAGCGGCGTCGTGCTGGTCACCACCGGCCAGGAGGCTGTTGGAATAGGCGCCCTGGCTCGCAGCTTCGGCATCCTGTCACCGGCGTCCGCGCTCGTCGTGTGGACCATCGACCGGCATGCGCCGGGGGCCGCCGAACTGGAACAGGCCCCGGATTGGGCCGCGCATGTGCTGGCCTACGACCAGGCGGCGCTGGCGGCACCATCCGCAACGGCGTCCGGCGAGCTACGCGTGCACGCGGGCGCGGACGGCATCCCGGTGCTCGAAGGCTGCGCGGCTACCCTGTCGTGCCGGCGCGTCACGTCGTTCGCGTGCGAGGACAGCCTGATCGTCGTTGGCCGCGTCGTCGGCTTCGCGCGCAGCGATTTGCCGCCATTGATCCGGCACGATGGCACCGAGGCCGTGGGCATCGACATCGGCGGACGGCCCGTGGACGGGACGACGACGGCCACGTCGCTCAGTTACCTGTTGGGGGCGGCATTCTTTTATCTCTACGGCAAAATGCGCGATGTCGGCGGACGCCTCGGGTACGACAACATCGAGATGTTCGTGCTGACGGCGCTCGGCGAGCGTGGGGGGCGCACCCGTCTCGAGATCGAAACGCTGCTGGCCTACAGTGCCCATCCCACCAGCCTCCAGGCCATGGACGACCTCGAGGCGCGCGGCCTGATCGTCTCCCACGAACCGTCCAATGGCGTGGTCTCCGACACGACGTTCGACCTGACGGCCGCCGGGCGGGACGTCGTTGGACAGTTCAGCCGTGCAGGTTCGCAGGTGCAGGCCGGAATGGAAGGCCTGCTCGGCTTGCCGGAGACGGTGGCGTTGCGTGCGTTACTTTGTCGGTTCACGGAGAAAATCGACGTCGGTTCCCCTGTTGCCTGGCTCTGACCGGCACGGGAAGCGATAAAGCGCGCCCGGTGGCGATCGGGTCGCGCCGGGCGTCGGGCTCCGGCGATCGGCCCCAATCCAGGACTTCAATGCCGAGGTGATTCGGCCCACCCGAGACCCAACGCCTTCTGCAGCGAGACGAAATCGCCCGTGAGCGCCGTCTCCGCCGACGCGAGCCGTTGCTCGGTACTGATCCGCGTTCGCTCCGCGTCAAGCAAGTCCATCATGGTGGTAGTGCCGGCACGCTCGCGCTCGCGCGTGAGGTCGGCGGCACGTCTCGCTGCCTCCACGGCGCGTGCGAGCGTTGCGACGGTGACCCGGCGTTGACGGAAGCGTGCCAGCGCGTCTTCCGCATCGCGCAGCGCCGCGAGCACGGCGGCGCGGTAGTGCGAGACGGCTTCGTTGCGCATGTCCTCGGCCTTGTCGACGTTCGCGGCGTTGCGGCCGAAGTCCAGGAAATTCCAGCGGAGCCGAGGGGCGGCGAGCGCGGTAAAGTCGTCCAAGTGCGCCAGGTCGGACAGGTGCGAGCCGCCGATGCCGATCAAGCCCATCAGCGTCAAACGCGGGAAGCGGGCGGCCTGCGCCTGGCCGATCTGTGCCGTGCGCGCCGCCAGCGTGCGTTCGGCAGCGCGGATGTCGGGGCGGTTCTTCAGCAGCGCTGTCGGATCACCGACCGCCACTGCGGTGGGAGGAAGCGGAATGGGCGCCGGTTTGGCGAGTTCGTCATCCAGTGTCCCCGGCGGCAGTCCGAGCAGGACGGCCAGCGCGTTGCGGTAGCCATCCAGTTCGGCGGCGAGCTGTCCGGTATCCGCGCGTGTCGCTTCCAGCTGCCCCTGCAGCCGCGCAAGGTCGAGATCGGACGCGGTGCCCGCTTCACGGCGGCGCCGGGCCAGGTCCAGCCCCCGCTGCTGGCGCGCGATGGCATCGTCGTTCAGCGCTTCCCGGCGCTGGCAGCCACGCAGGTCGACATACAGCTGGGCCACCTCCGCAGCCAGGCTGACCTGGGCATCAGCGAGGTTCGCCTCGGCCGCCTGCACCGATGCACCAGCCGCTTCGACGGCGCGGCGCTGGCCGCCAAACAGGTCGATTTCCCAAGTCGCATCGAAACCCACGTTGTACAGGTCCAGGCGCGACGGCAATTGGGAGCCGTCCTCGGCGCCGCCGCTCATCGACGGCAGGCGCGCGTGGGCGTAAAACAGGTCGGCGCCGCCCCTCGGCATCTGGTTGGCGCGCTCGGTGCGGGACATGTCGCGGACATGCAGCAGGCGCGCTTGCGCCGCCGCCAGGCTGGGGTTCGCGGCGAACGCCCGCTCGACGAGGCTGGCGAGGGTGGGGTCGCCCAGTTGGTTCCACCATGCGGCCACGCGCGGCGCCTCGGGCGGCTCGCCCGCTCGCGTAAACGCGGCGGGAAGGGGCGTTGCGGGCGGACCCGCATAGTCTGGCCCGACGGTGGCACAACCGGCGGCGAGGCCTCCCAGCACGAACGAAAAAAATGCTCTTAGGTACACGAAGACTCCTTTAATGCGTAGCCAGGGGCGCATGCTTGTCCAGCGGACGCAGGAATAACACGAGCGGCAATGTGCAGATCACACTCACGGACAGGATCCAGAACAGGTCGATATAGGTCATGGTCAACGCCTCGACCTGGATCGTGCCGGACAGCGCGCGCAGCGCCTGCGGCATGCCCCCCATGGACTGCGCCTGCGCGGCGAGGTAATCGTGCAGGCCGGCCCCATTGGCGTTCAGCGTCTCCTCCAGCCGGCGGCTGTGCAGCCACATGCGCTGATCCTGCACCGCGGCGATCCCCGCGAGTGCGAGCGACCCGCCGAGGTTGCGGGCGGCGTTGAACAGGCCGGCGGCATCGCTGGCGTAGTCGGGCGTGACCGACTGGATCGCGGCCTGGTTCAGGTACAGCATCGCGAAGATGGTGCCGACACCACGGATCAGTTGGGAATACAGGAACTCCGGCCCGGTGGTCTGCGCGGTCAATGTGGTGTCCATGTAGGCGCTGGCGCCGAGCAGGACGAGGCCGAAGGCTACGGCCGGCCGGATGTCGACGTAGCGGATCAGCAGGGGCACGAAGGGCATGAGCAGCAGGCTCGGTATCCCCGACATCACGACGACCGCGCCCGATTGCTGTGAGTTGTAGTCGGCGATGTAGGCCAGGAACTGCGGGATGACGTACGACGTACCGTAGATCACCATGCCCACCATCGTGCCCATCACCACCACGGATCCGAATTGCCGGTCCAGCAGGATGCGCAGGCGGATGACGGGTCGCTTCGCTGTCGACTGGCCGACCAGCAGCGCCAGCAAGCCAGCCAGGGACAGAATCGTTAGCCAGACGATGTGGTTCGATTCGAACCACTGTTCGCGCTCGCCTTCCTCGAGTACGACGGTGAGGCCGCCGAGGAAGGCCGCGAGCCCCGCGATGCCGAGCCAGTCGGCTTCCGCCAGCTGGTCGGCCCGGGGCTTCCGGTGAGGCAGACCGATCCACAGCAACGCCATGAGTGCAAGGCAGATCGGCACGTTGAGGAAGAATGCGTAGTGCCAGCTCAGGTTCTCCGTCAGCCAGCCGCCGATCACCGGGCCGATCACCGGGCCCAGGATCGCCGTCGCGCCAAACATGGCGGTGCCGACCGGCTGCTGGCTGCGCGGGAGCCGGGTCGCGATGATCGTCTGTGCGGTCGGGATCATGGCGCCGCCGGTGATCCCTTGGCCCACGCGGCCGATGACCATCATGCCCAGCGACGTCGACAGGCCGCACAGCACGGAAAATGCGGTGAACAGTGCCGCTACCAGCAGCAGGAACGTGCGCAGCCCGAGCATGCGCTCCAGCCAGCCGCACAACGGGATGATGATGATTTCTGCCACGAGGTAGCCAGTCGCGATCCACGTGCCCTCGGTCCCGCTGGCGCCGATCTCGCCCTGAATCGTCGGCAGCGAGGAGTTGACGATGGAGATGTCCAGCGTCGCCATCAGCGCGCCGAGCGTACCCGCCGCGACCGCGAGCCACGCCGCGGCGTCGGCGCGCGGTTCCGCCAGCGCCGTCACTTGCCCGCTCCGGCGGTCGAGATGTCCACTTTCGCGGACAGGCCGGCCACCAGCACGTGGCGAACGTCGGCGCTGGCATCGAGCGCAATGCGCACCGGGACGCGTTGTACGATCTTGGTGAAGTTGCCTGTGGCGTTCTGCGGCGGCAGCAAAGAGAACTGGGCGCCGGTGCCCGGGGCGATGCTCTCGATATGGCCGTGGAACGCTTGGCCCGGCAAGGCGTCGATCCTGATGTCGGCTTCCTGCCCGACCCGCATGCGGCGGATTTGCGTTTCCTTGAAGTTCGCCACGATGTACAGGCCGCTCGACGGCACCAGCGACATCAGGCGCGTGCCTGGCTGGACGAACTGGCCCTCGCGCACGGTCCGGTCGCCGATGCTGCCGTCGATCGTGGCGACGAGCGTCGTCGAATCCAGGTTCACCCGTGCGGCTTTCAGCTGCGCCTCGGCGCTGCCCGCCTGGGCCTCGGCCTGGCGTACCTGGGCGCGCAGCGATGCGATGCGTTTCTGCGCGTTCGCCAGCGCGGCCCGATGAATACCGACCTGCTGGGCGCTTTGGCGCGCCTTATTGCGCCGATTGGCGAGTTGCTCGGCCGTCTCCGCACCGATCTCCGCGAGCGGTGCGTAGCGGCGCTCCTCGGTGGCGGCGAACGCTGCATCGGATTGCGCCGTCGCCAGCTGAATGCGCGCCTGCTCCACCGCCGCCTCCTGCTCGCCGATCTGCGCGCGCACTGCGTCCGCGTTGGCCTTGGCAATGGCGATCTGCGCTTCGTATTGTTCAGCCTGGGCGCGATAATCGCGCGGATCGATGCGCACGAGCGGCTGGCCGGCCCGCACCTGCTGGTTGTCCTTGACCAGCACGTTAAGCACATAACCGCCCACCTTGGGGGCAATGGTCACGGTGTCCGATTGCAGGTAGGCGTCGTTCGTCTCTTCCTGGTAGCGGCCAACCTGCAGGTGGTACACGAGCCAGCCGATGCCGGCCAGCGCCACGATTGCGCCGGCCGCGATCAGGCCGGGCCTGGCGCGGCGTGCTCCGGCCGGTTTGCCGGGCATGGACTGCCCGCCGATTATGGGATCGGGCGTAAAAATCGGGTCATTCATCAAACTATTCCATGAAGTTGTTGCGCGAGTATTGCGGACACGCCGGTGAGCGCCGGATATGCGGCCGTGATGACATAGCAAGGGACCCCTGCCAGATGGGGGCTCAGGCGCCCCTTGTCTTCGAAGCGGCTGCGGAAGCAGGAACGGTCGAAGCATTCGCCCAGGCGCGGCACGATCCCGCCGCCGATGTAGATGCCGCCTTGCGCGCCCAGGGTCAGCGCCAGGTTGCCGGCCACCGTGCCCATGACGCCACAGAAGATGTCGAGGACTTCGGCGCAGAGCGGGCATGCGCCCGACAGCGCGCGCTGCGTGATCGCCGCCGCGTCCGGAGCCTCGGGCGTCCGGTCGCGGCAGTGGCAGAGCGCACGGTAGATCAGCTCGATGCCGGGGCCCGACAGCAACCGCTCGGCCGACACGTGCCGGAACTCGCGCCACGCAAACCGTAGGATGTCGGCCTCGACCTCGTCGGCCGGCGCGAAGGTCGCATGGCCACCTTCGCTGCGCAGCGCGGTCCAGCCGCCATCGACGCCGGGAATGGGCACGAGGCCGGAGACACCGAGGCCGGTGCCGGCGCCGACGAGGCCGATGGGCTCGCCCGGTACCGGCGTGCCGCCGCCGACCTGCCGCTTGTCATCGTCGCCCAGGTGCGGCAGCGCCATCGCCAGCGCCGTGAAGTCGTTCACCACGGCGACGGTTGCGAAGCCGAGCTCGCGGCCCACGGCTGCGATCGAGAATGTCCAATGATGGTTGGTCATGCGGACCCGGTCGCCGGTCACCGGATTGGCAATGGCGACCGCCGCGTGCCGGACGGTTCCCTCGGCAGCGACGTGCGGCATGGACTGGTACGCGCGCAGCGCATCCTCGAGCGTGGGGTAGTCGGCGCAACGCAATACCTCGACCAGCCCGATCCTGCCGGGACCGAGTTCCAGCGCGAAGCGGGCGTTGGTGCCGCCGATGTCGGCCAGCAGGCGCGGGCTATCGTGGCGGGACGCGGACTGCGTTGAAGTTGGCGTGACTATCATTGCTGCGTAAATGTCGTGGTCAACGTCGCTTTCGAATCGGTTCCGATCCATACGTCGAACGTGCTGGCCTCGTTGACCCAGCCGCGCGTAGCGGCGCTCCAGTATTGAAGCTCTTCGGGACCGAGCGTGAAATGCACCGTCTTTTTCTCGGCGGGGCGCAGGCTGACACGTTCGAAGCCCTTGAGCTCGCGCACAGGGCGCGAGGCGCTACCATACCGCTGATGGATGTAGAGCTGGACGACCTGATCAGCAACCACCGACCCCGTGTTTTCGACGACGGCCGTCGCCTCGATCGACTCACCGGCGCGGATCGACGATGTGCTCAGCCGCAGGTCGCTGACCGCGAACGTCGAATAGCTCAGGCCGTACCCGAACGGAAACAATGGACTGCCCGGTTCGTTCCAGTAGCGCCTGTCCTGCTCGGATGGATCCTGGGTCAGGTTGTGTCCGTAGTAGAGCGGGACCTGTCCGACGTTGCGCGGCCAGGTGAAGGGCAGCTTCCCGCCCGGACTGGCATCGCCGAACAGCAGGTTCGCGGCCGCGGCGCCGCCCTGCGCGCCGGGATACCAGAGCTCCAGGATCGCGGGCACGTGCGCGTCCGCCCAGGAGATGTCGAGTGGGCGGCCGTTCATCAGGAGGAGTACCACGGGTTTGCCGAGCGCGACCACGCGTTCCATGAGCCGCTGCTGGTCGCCCGGGAGGGCGAGGGTCGAGCGGGAGGCGGATTCGCCGATCATGTCCTGTTTTTCGCCGAGCACGAGAATCACGAGGTCGGCGTTGCCGGCCAGCGCCAGCGCTTTCTCGAACTCTTCACCTGCACGGCCGGTATCCCAGACACGTGGTGTCTTCTCCTTGAAAATCGATTCGAACGGCGAAGGCGTCGTCCTCCTGATTTGCACGCCGGGCGCGACGTCGACCGTCACGCCGGCCCCGAGTTTGGTACGCAGCCCCTGCGCCACGGTGACGGTGTCGCTCAAGTCGTGCGCGAACACCCATGGCCCGAGCGTATCCTGGCGTGAGTCTGCCAGCGGCCCGATGAGCGCGATGCGCTTGTAGGCCGAACGATCGAGTGGTAGCAGCTTGCCTTCGTTACGCAGCAGCACCGCCGATCGCTCGGCCGCGATGCGCGCTTCGGCCTGGTACGCCGGCGTATTTTTAGCCGCTTCGCTTGCCTTTGCTGCGTCGACGTAAGGGTGTTCGAAGAGCCCTAGCTGGAACTTCGTGGCAAGGATGGGGCGCACGGCGGCATCGACCTCCGCCACGTTGATGGCGTGCTTGTCCAGGGCCTCGCGGAGGGTGGCAAACGCATTGGAATAACTCGCCATTTCCATGTTGACGCCCGCCTTGAACGCCCGGACCGCAGCGTCATGCTTGTTGCTCGCATAACCATGCGGTTCGAGGTCGTTGACGGCATTGTTGTCGCTGACGACGAATCCTTTGAAACCCCATTGCCCGCGCAGGACGTCGCGCAGCAGCCAGCTATTGCCTGTGGCGGGCACATCGTTCAGGTCCATGTAGGCGCTCATGATGGAACCTGCGCCCGCCCGGACCGCGGCGCGGAACGGCGGCAGGTAGACATTCTGCAGCTGGGCGTCCGACAGATTCGCCGCATCGTGATCGCGGCCGCCCTCGCTAGCGCCGTAACCGGCAAAGTGCTTGACGGTCGCAAGCAGCCGGTCGGGCGTGCCCAGGCGCGGACCCTGGATGCCGCGCACTTGGGCGGTAGCCATCGCGGCGTTGAGGTAGGCATCTTCCCCGGCGCCTTCCACGATGCGGCCCCAGCGCGGGTCGCGCGCGACGTCGACCATGGGCGCGAACGTCCAGCCGATGCCGCCGGCACGTGCCTCGGTCGCCGCGATCGCACTGGCGCGTTCGACCATGGCAGGATCCCAGGATGCGGCAAGGGCGATCGGTACCGGGAAGATGGTTCGGTAACCGTGCACCACATCGCTGCCGAATAGGAGAGGGATGCCGAAGCGAGATCCTTCGACGGCCAAGTGTTGCAGGCGGTTGATTTCCGCCGGGTCGGTCACGAACAGGAGCGATCCGAGCTTGCCCGCGCGTACCATGCCGTCCAGCTTGGACGACCTGCGAAACTCGAACAGTTGGTTCAGCTGGCCAAGCTTTTCATCGACGTTCATCTTGCGCAGCAGAGCGTCGGTGCGCGCCAGCGTCTCGGCCGAAAAAATGGCGGGGGCGCCCCATTCGGTGGGTGGCGGCGCGGTCACCGCGCCTGCGGATCCGGCGGCCACGGCGCATGCAATCGAGCCGCAAGCCAGGCTGGCCAGGAATAGACGAAGCTTGTAGCGGCCGTGAGGGTAATTTGAAGAGGGGAACATAGTTCAGGTCTTATGGAGATCGAGCGAATGAATGAATAAATAAACATGGCTAGCCGTACCAGCACGGACGTCGGGGCGCTTACCACCACACGCCGTAGATCGCGGCCACCAGCAGGCATACCACCGCCGAGCCGAACGCGAAGGCGCCGTCCACGTGGAACAGCTTGCGGTCGACGTGCAGCGTGAGAACCGCCTTGTCGCGCGCCCCCATCTTGCTGATCAGGATCATGCCCGCGACCACGATCCAGAACACGATGAACATGCGGTCCAGGAAAGGAATTTCGTGCATGCCGTGACCGTTGTCGACGGCAAAGCCGAGCGGCGCTAGAAAGGAAAGATTTATCATCAGCGGCAGGAACTTCAGGACTATCGAGAGCACGAGACCACCGATGGTGGCGAACATCGCTGCCGCCGAGTTGGTTTTTTTCCAGAAGAATCCGAGCAGGAACATCGCCAGGATGCCGGGGGAGACAAAGCCGGTGTATTCCTGGATATATTGGAAACCGCCTTTCTTGTCGATGCCCAGCAGCGGGGCAATTAACACCGCCAGCACCAGTGCCATGACCACCGTGACGCGGCCTATCCAAACCATCTTCTGCTCGCTCGCGTCCTTGTTGAATCTTTTCTTGTAGATGTCGAGGGTGAAGATGGTGGCGATGCTGTTGGCCTTGCCGGCGAGTGACGCCACCACGGCTGCGGTCAAGGCGGCGAACGCGATGCCTTTCAAGCCGGAAGGCAGCAGGGCCAACAGGGTAGGGTAGGCCCGGTCGGGGTTCAGCTCACCGCCCGGCCGCATGGCGTCACCCAGCACGCCGGATTTGTCCAGGGCGAAAGCGGCGATGCCCGGCAGGACGATAATCACCGGCATGAGCAGCTTAAGGAACGCGGCGAACAGCAGCCCCTTGCGAGCCGTCGGCAGGTCGGCGCCAAGGGCGCGCTGGGTGATATACTGATTACAACCCCAGTAGTTCAGGTTGACGATCCACATGCCGCCGATCAGCGTCGACAGGCCGGGCAGGTCAATGTAATTCGGGTTGGTCCGCGGCAGCACCATATCGAAGTGGTCGCGTGCGCTTTGGAAGAGCGTGGTGGCACCGTGCAGAGCACCGTTGCCGCCGCCGATCTTAGCGACCAGTTCCAGCGCGATCCAGGTCGTGACCAGGCCGCCGATGACGAGGCAGGTTACCTGGATCACGTCGGTATAGCCGATAACCTTCATGCCGCCCAACGTGATCACGGCAGCGAAGATTGCCAGGAACAACATACAGGGCAGCACACCGAGGCCGGCGATGCTTCCGATGGCCAGTGCGCCCAGGTACAGGATCGAGGTCAGGTTGACGACCACGTACAGGCCGAGCCAGAAGAAGGCCATGGTGGTGGCCACCTTTTTGCCGTACCGCTGCTCGAGGAACTGGGGCATCGTGTAGATATGGTTCTTCAGGTAGACCGGCATGAAGAACACCGCGACGATCACCAGCGTGGCCGCCGCCATTAGTTCATATACGGCGATCGCCATGCCGATGCGGAAGCCCGATCCGCTCATGCCGATGAATTGCTCGGCAGAGATGTTTGATGCGATCAGCGACGCACCAATCGCCCACCAGCTGAGCGAGCCTTCGGCCAAGAAGTAGTCGTGCGAGGCCGACGAGCCAGCGCCAGATTTCTTGCGGCGATAGACCCACAGACCGTAACCGGCGACCACTACGAAGTAGGTAAGGAAGACGAGGGAATCGAGGCGAGAGAAAAGATTCATGTGGATGTAAAAGCAGGTGTCTCGCAGAACGAGCGGATCGAATGGCGTGTTAGCGACGCGGACACGACTGACGTAGCTCACGACAATCGCATCGCTATGTTGCTTGGTATTCAGCGCAATCTCATCGTCCGTTCAGACGGTATTCAGCGTGGCGCCGACGCCGCCCGCTGGACTGTCGGCACGGGAGCTCTTGTACACCTGGATCTGCGAGATAGCTTCCGACGCAAGGTTCGCGAAGTCGAACGAACGGGAGTCGCTGGCACCTAGGTTCGCCGACGGCATCTGGCGACCGTTCAGCAGTACCAAGTTGAAGTCGGGGCCGATGCCGCGCACAGTCACGCGCGAGCCTTCGCCGTTGGAACGGTCGATCGACACGCCGGAAATACGCTGGACCGCTTCGGCCAGGTTTGTATCGGGGAATTTGCCGATGTCGTCGGCAACGATGCCGTCAACGATACCGTCAGATTTGCGCTTCAGATTTAGGGTCGACTGCATCGACGCACGGATACCGGTCACAACCACGGTTTGAGTCGACGCCGCTTGCGACCCCTTGATATCGGTAGTGGCCGGAGCGCTGGCTTCTTGTGCCAGCACTGGGGAAAACATCGTGGCACATGCGCCCGCGACGGCGAGGGCAATCAGACGGGGACGGGTGCAAGGAAATGCGTTTTGATGTTTGGATTGTGACACTGTATCTCCTATTGATTAAATAGTTATGCACGTCGAACACACTGCAAATTCTCCAAAAATATCTGTGGAACCGGTTCCAATTGATATGAAAAAAAAGTGCCTAGCCATGGCGCACGATTTGATCTTGAGGAAAAGTCGTGCGCAATTCTTCCCTTACGAAAGCTTCGCCAGATCATGCTATTATCCATTGGTACCGGTTCCAACCAGCGGCATTGTGCGATTCCTGAGACGTAAAAGTCAACAACCTTGCTGTAGCATTTTTGCAACAGAATGGACGTCGTGCATATGTGCGACCCTATTGTCAACCCGGCGTCAAAAATCGCTCGAACTCTATGAGGCGTTGATATAAATGCTTCCTTAAGCGTACCGACCATCGCCAATAGGTCGCGTTGCGCCAATGTAGCTAGCGGATGGCTCTGCCAGTTACCATCCCCGAACGGACTACACCTCGGCAGAATATGGAATCAAACGCGCTCGGGCGGGAACCGGCGCTACAGATACTTCAGCGAAACCATGGTGCTGTCAATAAGCTCCAACGAACAGGAACAAGTGTTTGTCTATAAAATGGAGCAACGAAATGTTCGTGCTCTATACATCGCCCGACGGAAGGAACTGGAGCATAATGGGCGGCTTTCACTCTACCGGGGCGGCTGATGTGAATGTTGGTTCTCCATGGCAATCACCGGCTTCAGACGTTCCGACACTGTTCTCCGACCTCAACTATAGCAACGCGAGGTTCAATGACTTCTGACAAGGTAACAATTAGGCAAGTAGCACGTTTAGCCGGTGTGGGCCTCGGGACCGCATCGCGGGTCGTGGGCGGTAAGGGCGCGGTGTCGCCGGCCAAAGCCGAGCGGGTACGCAAGGCGATCGAAGAGCTGCAATTCCAGCCGTCACATGTGGCCCGTTCGCTGTCACGCGGGACAACGCAGGCGATTGGGGTCTACATTCCAGTCCTATCCGGCACATTCTATACGCCTGTCCTGCAGATCATCAACGCCGAGCTACTTGCCGCAGGCGTGCAGATGATGGTCGCGTTCGGTTCGGGCGACGGCGACGCGCGCGCGCGCGCCATGCGCGGCGTCGAATTCCTGATGGGGCGCGGCTGCGACGGCATGATAGGGATGGCGCTGCCTCTGCTCGACGAAGACTTGGCTGTCCTAGGGAAAAAGCGAGAGCGCATCGTCATCCTCAACCATAGCTTAGACGCCATGCGCGACCGCTGCTTTACGCTTGACCACTATTTCGGGGGACAGCTGGCCGCACGTACGTTACTCGAGCATTCGCATCGCGAGATCGCGGTCATCGCTGGGCCGTCGAGCTTGCCGGACAGTGTGCTGCGTATGGAAGGCTTTCTTGACCAATTGGACAGCGTTGGCATCGATCGGCGCAGCATGTGGATCGTCGAAAGCGACTTCACGGCCGGCGGCGGGTGGCACGCGGCCAGGGCGCTGCTCGACTCGGGACGACGCTTCACGGCATTGTTTTGTGCTAATGACGAGATGGCCGTCGGTGCGCTGTCCTGCTTCCACAGCGCCGGCATCCGTGTGCCGCATGACGTCTCCGTGATCGGCTACGATGACACACCCAGCGCCGACTACTCGGCACCGCAGCTGACGTCCGTGCACCTGCCGTGGCGGGAGATGACGCAGAATGGGGTTTGGCAATTGCTGAACCTCTGCTACGGACTCTCCCATCCGGTGGTGCACGATTTCGAGATCCAGGTGACGCAGCGATCCTCCGTCAGCAGTCCGGGCGACGTAATACATCCATGACAAATTTAGTGTTGACTTCCTTATTCGAGAAATCATCGTATGGAAGCGCTCCAGAAACATTCGTAGCGTATGGCGAAATGTGTGGCAAGCGTGCAGTGGATTGTGCAGCGAGAGCATTGCGGTAGGCGCACGCACCGGAAGCCATGGTCGTGCTGACGCAGCCCATGTATTGAGAGAACAGGGCCATGGTGGCGCGCTAGGGGTAGCCTTCGACGCGGACTGGTAGATATCATGGATCGTCTCGTTCAAACCCGAACGATCCATCGGCGCTTGGGGAAACAGAAGGGTGAGTGATCCCATCGTCTCGGACTCCAGGCCATGGTTGCGAGTAGCAGGCGAGGTGCGTGTCAGGAAACGACCAGCTTCCCCGACTTGAGCAGGTTGGAACTGTTGCCCGCACTTATCACGACGGTGCCGGGTTCTAACATCCACTGCATGGCGACATCCGAGAACGCCAAGGCGTCCCGCCCCAGCTCGATCCGTACCGTCGTGCTGGCGCCGGCGGCAACCGTCAAGCGGCGGAACGCCTTGAGTTCTAGGACGAGGCACTGAGCTGACCACGTCACGGACGTGGATCTGTACGACTTCGTCGCCGTCGCGCTTGCCGGTGTTGACGACATCGACCTCGACGGCGAAGCGCTCGTTGCGTCCGATCTGCTCCTTCAACAGGCGCGGATCGGACATCTCGGAGGTGGTGTAGCTCAAGCCATGCCCGAAGGAATCAGCGCCGTGCGACTGCCTTCGACATACGCCGTCTTGATGGCCGAGGGCTCACGGCTGTAGTAGGCCGGCAGTTCTCCAACCGAACGTGGAATGCTGACCGCGAGCTTACCGCCCGGGTTCACCTTGCCGAACAACACGTCGGCGATCGCGTTGCCGCCCTGCTCGCCCAAGTACCACCCCTCGATGAGGGCGTTCGCCTGTTCGGCGAAGCGGGTAACCGCAAGCAGACGGCCGCTGAGCCGCACGGCGACCGGCGGTTTGCCGCACGCCATTATGGTCTCGACCAGCGCATCCTGGTCGCCGTAGAAGGACAGCAAAGTGGGGTCGCCGGCGTCACGAAGCGCACCGTTTCACGCGTCACCTGCTCTTTGTCCCAGACGACAAGTACGATGACGTCCGAACGTTTCGCGACCTCGACCGCAGCGGCAATGTGCACCTGATTCTCGGCCGGGATCTTGGGGATGAGCGGGGTTTCTGGGCGCACGCCTTCGGCGACTGGTGGCGTGATCCACACGCCACCGGGTTCCAGCCTCATTTGCTTAGTTCAAATTCTCCCCGCAGGCGGATATCGTCCGAGGCGCTGCCCACCATCAGCTCAAAGCGGCCTGGCTCCGCGCCCCAATGCAACTTGTCGTTGTAGAAAGACAATAGTTCTTGGTCGATTTCGAAGCTGACACGACGGATTTCGCCAGGATCCAGGCGCAGCTTGCGGAAGCCCTTCAATTCCTTCATAGGACGTGCGATCGACGCGACTGGGTCGCGCAGATAGAGCTGCACCACTTCCTCGCCCGCGCGCTTGCCTGTGTTCTGCAGATCGAAGGACACGGTCAGCTTGTCGTCGCCCGCCATGCGCGGCGCCGACAGCGTCAGGTTCGTGTAGCCAAATGTCGTGTACGACAAGCCGTGGCCAAACGCGTACAGCGGGGTATTCGGCGAATCGGTATAGATCGAGGCATACTGTCCTTCCGTCTCCGGGATCGGACGGCCTGTGCTCAGATAGGAGTAGAAGATCGGCACCTGACCCAGGCTGCGCGGGATCGTTATCGGCAGCTTGGCGGACGGGTTGTAGTCGCCGAACAGCACGTCCGCCAGCGCGTTGCCGCCCTCCGTGCCCGGCAGCCAGGCATAGACAATCGCGTCAGCCTGGCTGGCCAGTTCGGAAAAGACCAACGGGCGGCCGGCGAACAGTACCAGCACGACCGGCTTGCCGGCTGCCTTTGCCGCCGCCCGCACGCGCGCGAATAATTCGGCCTGCCGCCCCGGCAGCGAGATCGACGTCTGCGAGCGGGCCTCACCGGTTTGGTCGAAGCTTTCCCCCAGCGCGATCAGCACCACGTCGGCATCACGCGCCGCGCGCACGGCTGCGCCGAACCCTCGCGTATCGGTGCAGGCCACGTCGCATCCCGGCACCACTGTCAATCGGGTCCCCTTGCCGGCATGGTTGCGCACGCCGTCGGCTGGTGACACGACATGCGCAGCGTCGGATTGCACGATCCATGCGCCTTCAAGGTCGCGCCGAGCGTTGGCCAACGGCCCCACGAGCGCGATGTTGCGGGCACTGCGCGCCAGTGGCAGCGTATTGCCCTCGTTCTTCAGCAGTACCATGGAACGCTTGGCCATATCGCGCGTCGCGGCTCGGTGCTCAGGCCGCGACAGCACTTCCTTCTCGCGCGCCGCGTCGCTATAGCGGTACGGATCGTCGAATAGTCCAAGTTCGAATTTTTTGGTCAACACGTGTGCCACAGCTGCATCGACTGTCTTCTCGCTCACCTTCCCCGCGCGTACCAGGTTCGCCAGGTGCGTGCGGTAGGCGTAGCCTTCCATATCGATGTCGTTGCCCGCATTGATCGCGCGTGCGCCGGCATCCGCCAGGTCGGCCGCGAAGCCGTGAGGCACCATCTCGGCGATCGAACTCCAGTCGCTGATGACGATGCCGTCGAAGCCCCATTGCTGACGCAGGATATCTTTCTGCAACATGGCGTTGCCGGTGGCCGGAATGCCGTTGAGCGTGTTGAACGAATTCATAAAGGCCCCCGCACCCGCCTGCGCAGCCGCCTTAAATGGGAGCAAATAGACCTCGAGCAACTGCTGCTGACTCATGTCCACGGCCTGGTAATCACGTCCCGCGATGGCCGCGCCATAGCCGGCGAAGTGTTTTGCCGTGGCCATCACGCTGTCGAGTTGGCCGAGGCCCTTGCCTTGGAAGCCGTGCACGCGAGCGCGCGCGATCGCGGCGCCGAGGAAGGGATCTTCGCCGGCGCCTTCCATCACCCGGCCCCATCGCGGATCGCGTGCGATGTCGACCATCGGCGCAAAGGTCCAGTGCACGCCCGACGCGGCGGCTTCCGTCGCAGCGATGCGCGCGGAATGCTCGATCGCGTCCATGTCCCAGGACGCCGCCTCGCCCAGAGGGATGGGGAACACGTTCTTGTAGCCGTGAATCACATCCACCGCGAACAGCAGCGGAATCTTGAGGCGGCTCTGCATGGCCAGGTCCTGTAGTGCCCGTGTCTCAGCCACCGACTTTACGGTGAGCACGGTCCCGATGCGGCCAGCGGCGATGTCGGCACGCTTGTCGATGTTCTTGCCTTCCGGACGGGTGGGGCCAGTCATGTCAGGGCCGGCCACCTGGTGCAGCTGGCCAACCTTTTCCTCCAGGGTCATGCGTGCCAGCAGGGCCTGAACCTTGGCGTCGATCGCCGGGTCGGCGCCCTCGGCAAGCGGCATGGCGACGCAGGCGCACAACGTGGCCAGCGACATAAGGGTACGCTTCATGAAATTCCTTTCGAATAACCGTGTATATGAAGACTGCTTGCGGACAGCCCGGTATCCCGAGCCGCCCGCAGAACGTCCGCATCAGAACTTGTAGCGTGCGCCCAGCATGAATCGTGGTCCGAACTGCACCGCCGACAGCACTTCCGTCTTGTTGCGGCCGTGCATGCGCTGCGTCGCGTTCGTGAGGTTGATTGCCTCGAACGACAGGCTCAGGTTCTTGTTGAGGTTGTAGCCGACCGACAGATCAACCTGGCCGTATGGCTCGGTGTAGCCTGGCTGCGGCTTATAGAAGGCATTGGTCGAGTTCAGGAACTCGCCCCGCCAGTTGTAGGCCAGTCGAACCGACGTGCTGCTGTCCTCGTAGATACCGACCAGGTTCGCCGAGTTCGACAGGCCGAGCAGTGCGAACTGCGCGACGCCGTTGAGCGTCGACGGCGCCGCGTTGTCGAAACGCAGGCCGGACTTCACGTAGGTATAGTTCGTCTGGAAGCCGAAGCCGTTGTCGAACATGTGTTGCCAGTTGATCTCGGCGCCCTTCGCGTTAGTCTTGTTCGCATTGACCGTCGTGCTCAGCAGCAGCGGCAGGGCAGGGTCGGTCGGGATACCGAGAATCTGGCCGCCCTGGTGGCCGTCCGGCTGCGGGCCAGTGCCGTTCACGCCCGGCTGTCCGGCGAAGTGCGTGAAGATGTAGTCGCGGATGCAGAACGTGTCCGTGCCGCACCCGCTGGCCGACGCTGCCTGCCAGTACCGGCCATTGACCGGCGTCGTCGCAGTCGTCGACGGCGTCGTGATGATCGTCGAGCCCGGGAAGCCGGTCAGGTCCTTGTTGAACAGGCCCAGCGAGACCATGCTCTGCTTGCTGTAGTACCATTCGGCGGACAGGTCCAAGTTTTTCGACTTCACCGGACGCAGCGCCGGGTTGCCGGTCGAACCGCTCAGGCCGCGGATGTTTGCGATGGCGTCCAGCGAGGTGCCGCCCTGAATTTCGTTCCACTGCGGACGCCCGATCGTCACGCCCCAGCTGGCGCGCAGCTTCAGGTTCGACGTCACGTCCATGTCCCAGTCAACCGTCGGCAGCCAGTAGTGGTAGGACGCACTCTGTGGTACTTGGACGCCCGGCGCGAAGCCGATGACGTACTCGTTTTGCGTGCCCCAGCTTACCGACGTCGGATACTGGATCCTGGACGTCGTGTCGACCTTCGTCTTCTCGTAGCGCAAGCCGATACCGGTGTGCATTGGCATGGCCAAGTCCCATTCGGTGTTGTACTGGGCGAACAGCGAGTTGGTTTTTTCCTGCAGGGATCGGATTTCGCTCGGATTGGCGAGGCTTGGTCCCCATACCCCGGCATAGGAAGCTTGGCCGGCGTGGTTGACCTCTGGGCCGTCCGCGGCCGTAAAGTTCTTCGCATCCTGCAGGACCTTGTCGAAGTCTACGATGTACATGGTCGGGAACAGCTTTGGATCGCCTGAACCACCCAGTTTGCTGAAGTACTGGCGATAGTCGATCGGCGTGAAGTTTGCCTGGTTGAAGAACTGCCCAACCTTCGAGCGGTCCTTGACGACGCCACTCCAGGCGTTCTGCTGAACTTGCTGGAACGCGGAATTGAACTTGGTCTTGACGCTGCCAACGCCGAAGTTCAAGTTCGACGATTCACCGATCTTCAAGCTGCCGCCGGCCTGGACCTGGTCGACGGTCTGCTTGATGACACGGTCCTGGAAGAACGAGCCGCTCACCTGGAACGGCTGCGGCGTGTAGTCGACGGACAGGACCGGCATTTCTTGGGTCAGGTCGAGCGTATTGCTGTTTCGGCCGAAGCTCGCGAGATTGAGGTCGTTGCCGACGCCGTATGGGCTATCCTTGCCGGCGTCCGCTACCGAGTGGTGTGCATCCAGCGAGAACTTCAAGCCCGGACTGACACGGTACTGGGTATTGAAGCCGAGCGACTTGAGAGTCGTCTTCGTGCCCGCGCGAACCGCGAGCATGTTGAAATCCTGGGGATCTTTTCCATAGTTTTCCGTATAGCTGTTCGGCGACTGCACTGCGCCGTTGCCGAAGTCCACAGCGGAGATCACGTTCTTGCCGCTGAACCAAGCCTGCAATGCGTTTGACGCGACCCGCTGCTTGTTCTCGAAGTAAGTGTAGTCCAGGGTGTTGGTCCAGTCCTTCGATGGACGGAATTGGAACGTCAGCTGGCCGTTGGTACGCTTGCGCTGGGTGCCCTGCAGGACGTAGTACAAGCTCTGCGGCGTATCGTAGAGCTGATTGCCGCTTAGACCGGTAATGCCTTTTGCATTGACCAGCGTGCCTCCCGGATCGGCAGCGCCGGCGTACGGACCCAGGTAGCCGTCACCGACCTTAGCCTGAGCGAAGCCCGAGTTACGCGCTTGGTAGCTGGTGGTCAGCGACACGCCGAACATATTGTCCGGGCCGAATTTTCGGCTGATTAGGGCCGAGACTTCCGGCGTAATGTTCTTCCCGTTGAGCTGTCCCGGGATGTTGGTATTCGACCGGTCGTAATCGATCTTGGCTCCAATGCTAGTCTGGTTGCCTAGATCCAGTGGACGGCCCGTCATGATGTTCAGCGTGGCGCCGACGCCGCCCGCTGGACTGTCGGCACGGGAGCTCTTGTACACCTGGATCTGCGAGATAGCTTCCGACGCAAGGTTCGCGAAGTCGAACGAACGGGAGTCGCTGGCACCTAGGTTCGCCGACGGCATCTGGCGACCGTTCAGCAGTACCAAGTTGAAGTCGGGGCCGATGCCGCGCACAGTCACGCGCGAGCCTTCGCCGTTGGAACGGTCGATCGACACGCCGGAAATACGCTGGACCGCTTCGGCCAGGTTTGTATCGGGGAATTTGCCGATGTCGTCGGCAACGATGCCGTCAACGATACCGTCAGATTTGCGCTTCAGATTTAGGGTCGACTGCATCGACGCACGGATACCGGTCACAACCACGGTTTGAGTCGACGCCGCTTGCGACCCCTTGATATCGGTAGTGGCCGGAGCGCTGGCTTCTTGTGCCAGCACTGGGGAAAACATCGTGGCACATGCGCCCGCGACGGCGAGGGCAATCAGACGGGGACGGGTGCAAGGAAATGCGTTTTGATGTTTGGATTGTGACACTGTATCTCCTATTGATTAAATAGTTATGCACGTCGAACACACTGCAAATTCTCCAAAAATATCTGTGGAACCGGTTCCAATTGATATGAAAAAAAAGTGCCTAGCCATGGCGCACGATTTGATCTTGAGGAAAAGTCGTGCGCAATTCTTCCCTTACGAAAGCTTCGCCAGATCATGCTATTATCCATTGGTACCGGTTCCAACCAGCGGCATTGTGCGATTCCTGAGACGTAAAAGTCAACAACCTTGCTGTAGCATTTTTGCAACAGAATGGACGTCGTGCATATGTATAAATGCTGTTTTTCCAATAACGCGCGTTGACGACCCAGGTTTTTGCAAGGCAAATATGCATACAACATACTTTTTCAGGCGTTAGCATTCGTGCTTTGATAACGACTTTTCCTTTCAAAGAAGCCTGGATCCGCTAAGCATTCGACGCTGCAGCCATGGTCTGCCTGCGCGTTCGCGGTGGCCACTCTTCTAAGCGTTTGCGCGCGCGAACGAGCGCATTCGTGTTCAAGCTACTGAGTGTGCGCTGCGAGAGGAGGGCGTTTTAGTGTCTCTTGGACTAGTGTGTAGCGCGGCAAGTCTTCCAAAGGAGGTTGTTCTTAGCGTTTGTCAACGTAGTTGCCGCATCACCTCAAGCTGCTTGCTCGCAGGGCGAGTCGGCCGAATGACGTGATAGCGACGCGGAGACGCCTGTCTTGGCTTACGACAATCGCATCGCTATGGTGCTTGGTTTCCAGCGCAATCTCATCGTCCGTTCAGACGGTACCTGGCGTGGGGTTACGCGCCATACTTCGCGTCATGGAATCCAATGACCCCATCCCGACCCTCCACATGTGGAGCATCTACGTCTGCAGTTGGGTTGCCTTCTTGCTGCTGCTGGGAGCCGCCTTGCAGGTCGACGCTCTGCTGCAGGGAAGATTCGACACGAATATTGCCGCCGCAATACTCAAGAGCACTCCACACGCGATATTCCTCGCCTTGCTGTGGCCACTGAGCGGCTACCTGGACCGCCGGCGTCCGGCCGCCTGGACCGTCGTCCTCATCCACGCCAGCGGCGCAATACTCTATGGCCTCATGTGCTACCTGTTGTTGAGGTTTCTTATTGGCGTGCGGCAACCGCTGGCGTGGATTTTCTGGCCACTGCTCTATGCGATGATGACTTATTGCGTCATCGCCGCCACGTTTCACATCGTCCGCATGAGCCATGCCCAGCGTCGGCAGGCTGCGGCGGCCCAGCTGGCACACCATTTGCTGGTCACGTCGGAGATGAGCGCCTTGCGCAACAAGCTCAATCCACATTTTCTGTTTAACACGCTGCACTCGATCATCGCGCTCACGCGCAAGAATCCGGAGGCGGCAGAAACGGCGCTGTTCCAGTGCTCGGACATGCTGCGCTATGTGCTCGACACCGAAAAAAACGGTGTCGATTTCGTGACGCTGGACGATGAACTACAGTTCGTTCGCGACTACCTTGAACTCGAGAGCCTGCGTCTCGGCTCGCGCTTGCAGGTCGAATGGGAACTGGACGAGAAGGCCGGGCCTTGCCCTCTGCCCGCGCTGTCGTTGCAGCCGCTCGTCGAAAACAGCATCAAGCATGCGATCAATCCGCATTGCCGCCCAGGCCGGATCCTGATCCGCACGGGCCTCGATGAGCGGACCGGCACGCTGACGTTGACCGTGGGTGACGACGGCCCCGGTGCCGACCCCGATGCGTTCAAGACGTCGGGGGGACTGGGCATACGGACACTGGAACGCCGACTCGAACTCGAACATGGCGTGCGCGGCACGTTGACCGTCCATACGGCGCCAGGCGCTGGTTTCATGGTCGAGATGTCGATTCCGCTCGCGGCGGATAAGTAGGTAGTGGATCGGTAAGCGGTTCCTGAGCGGGTTTTTATAAGTTGCCACAATCCTCTCCGGGTTCAACGACACGAAGGCGGCCATTGACAAGCTCGCTTCCTATACTTGAAGGGAGCCGCCTGGCGCAGTTGGGTAGGGAATATCTGAATTAAAGGGCTCTCTCGGACCCAGACCGTCCAAGATTGCCAGCCCACTGTGAAGCGGCGGCGAGGAGCCAGGAGTTCCTGGCATTTGATTATTGATGAAAAGTAAGACAAAAATATGAACTTTCCTTCTCGCCGCGGCCTTGCCAATGGGGTTGCTTTCCTGTTTGCCGGGTCGCTGGCTGGCCAAGTTTACGCGCAGACAGGGGCTCTCTCGTTTGCCAGAATTTTCGGCGATCACGCGGTATTGCAGCGTGGTGAACCCTTGACCATATGGGGTACGGCCACTGCAGCGCAGCGCGTGCTGGTGGAGCTGGGCGGAAAGACTGCCGAAGCGACTACGGACGAGGATGGAAAATGGCGGTTGACCTTCCCAGCGATGGACGCTGGTGGGCCCTACACGTTGTCCGTCAAGGCCGGGAATAGCGAAACCACGCTCAAGGACATCAAGATCGGTGACGTATACCTGTGCGGAGGGCAGTCGAACATGGCTTTTCCTGCACGCCTGTCCACCGGCGCGTGGGACGAGTTCAGCGCCAATCCGGACCTGCGCTTCACGAACATCCAGAACGCCAGTGCATTCACCCGGCAAGATGATCTCAAACGACAAGTGGAATGGAAAGTGATTTCGCCAAGGACAGCCGGTGAAGCGTCGGCCGTTTGCTACTACATGGCGCGTGCACTGCAACAGGCGAACAAGGTGCCTGTAGGATTCATCGGTTCCAACTGGGGTGGTACCTGGATACAGGCATGGATCGGCGCCTCGTCGCTGAAGACGTTGCCGGCCTACGCCCCGGGGATTGAGTCGCTCGCGAAACTGTCGTCCAATCCCGCCAAGGCGATAGCCGATGAAACGCAGCGGCACGAGCAATGGTGGGATGAACATTTCCCGCGGACGAAGCCGCAACGTGCGTGGAGTACGTCAGGTTTTGACGACACCGCGTGGCCCAGCCTGACGCCAAAAGGTTCGTGGAAGGATGCAGGGATTGCCGAGTTCGCGGACTTCGACGGCGAGGCGTGGTTTCGGACCACTGTCATGCTGAACGACAAGCAGGCGCAAGTCGCGAATGAGCTTCAACTCGGTCTTATCGATACCTTCGATAGCACATGGGTAAATGGTGTGCTCGTGGGCGGCGGCAGTACCGCCTGGACGTGGCGAAATTATTCCGTTCCCGCTGGCGTGTTCAGACCCGGCAAGAACGTGATCATCGTCCGCGTCTATAGCGGTGGCAAAGGTGGGGGACTGGTCGGGCTACCGAAACATCGTCGAATCAAGACCAGCGATGGACAGTTCATTGCCCTGCCTGCGACATGGAAGTACAAGTTGGGCGTGCGTTCGCAAGGATTGTCGATTCCGTCGGTGCCGTGGGATGTGCCAAACGGTTTGTCGACGCTCTACAATGCAATGATCGCGCCGCTCGCTGGCTACAAGTTCAAGCTGGCGGCGTGGTACCAGGGGGAAGCCAACACCGGAGCCTCCAAGGAATATGAAACCCTGCTGCCGCTACTAATCGCCGACTGGCGCAAGACCTTCGCCCAACCAGAATTGCCGTTCCTCGTCGTTCAGCTGTCGTCCTACGGTTCGGCGGCGACAAAGCCGGGACGCTCGACCTGGGCCGAACTGCGGGAAGCTCAGGCTAAGACAGTTCAAAATGACCCGCATGCCGAGTTGGTCGTTACCATTGATGTGGGCGACCGTGCCGACATCCACCCACCGCAGAAGGCCGTGGTCGGCGAGCGGCTCGCGCGCGCCGCCCGTGCAATCGCCTATGGTGAGGCAATTACTCCAGGTGGCCCGGAGGCGACCAGTGTGATGCGTTCGGGAGAGGATCTCGTAATCAAATTCAAGAATTCAGCCGGCGGCTTGCGAACCTATGGCGCCGCGCAAGCAATCGGCTTTGAATCGTGTGCGGGGGCGGTTTGCCGATACGCGCTCGCGGTGGCGCAGGGCGACACAGTAACTCTGAAAGGCGCCAACCAGCCCGGAGCGACTCATGTTCGCTATGCATGGGCCGATGTGCCGTACGTGAATCTCTACAGCACCGAGGATCTGCCAGCGGCGCCGTTCGAGATGGCCATCAACTAGGCTGGCCATCAAGAGAAGGGAAAGCTTAGCGTGTTCAAGCTGGCGCTGACCGGCGCCTCGACGCCGGCGGTGGAATAACGCAAAGTCAAATATTCAACTCGACAATCTAACTGCTAATGTCGAGTCTAGGTCTCGTTGCGGAACAAGACATGAGCTCGGCGCATTGCAGATATCATGAACGGTCATTGGACAGTCTTTGTGCATTGCAGCATAGTGGTCATGTCTCCTCTATTCTTCTCCAAGGATAGATTCAGCCCGCTTCCCAGCGGGCATTTTTTTGCCTGTTTCCCTTTTGTGGCTAATCTGTTGTCGTCGGCAATCTTCGATCTACTACAGTGCAGACAATGTGGACGTGAACGGCGTCGAGAACGTAAAGAACAGGTAGTGGCAGAGCGACAGCTCCCAACAGGCTGGCAGCTGGGTTTGCTGAGCGTAATTCGCCCGAGATGCCGAACCCAGTTCAACGGCAAAGCCGGACACGATCTACACCGAGTTCTCGACACAACTCGTGTTCACGTTGCGTTAGCCAAGCCTTAGCGTGATCGCGGCTACCTTCGATACCGGATTCGTTCATTGCTCTTTTCGCAAGCCGCGCTCGTTCGCTTCTGTCATCGGTAAGAAAACAGTAAAGCCAAGCCTGATTGCGAAAGAAGCGGCTCACCACGCTCTCTAGTTGTTCAGCTTGAATCAGCGCGGGCTCACTAAAGTGGACCCATCAGTCAAGACACTCAGCCGGCTAGTTTAAGCTGTGTCCGTTTCCGTTTCCGCTTCTGCAGCT
>NZ_JASNRB020000032.1:0-48087 GCF_030411975.2 Massilia orientalis
GCGCGCAGCTACTTCGCTCGCCGGGTGGCCACGCTCCGCCACTTGCTTGACCGCCGCGATCTTGAATTCCTCTGTGTGCCGCTTTCCGCTCATACCTTCTCCTTGTGCCCAACATTATGGCTCAGGAGTGTCTACGATAGTCGTGGCGATTCAGCCGAACGACTGGATGCGGGCGTGCGCGTGGGCGACCAAGTGGCCAAGGACATGATTGCGATGCGCATCAGCCCGGATTTCAACATGACCGTGGTCGGCTCACCGTCCTATTTCGCTGCGCGGGAGGTGCCGGTGGTCCCGCAAGACCTAACGGAACATAGTTGCATCAACTTGCGGCTGCCGACACACGGCGGGCTATATGCATGGGAGTTCGAGAAAGAAGGCCAGGAGCTGAGCGTACGTGTACAAGGCCAGGTCATCCTGAATACCTCGCCGGAAATCGTGACAGCTGCGCTGGAAGGCTATGGTTTGGCCTACATCCCCCAAGACGTAGCCGACCAGCACATCGAAGCCGGCCACTTGGTGCAGGTGCTCGAGGATTGGCGCCCAACCTATCCGGGCTACCACTTGTACTATCCAAGCCGGCGCAATGCGTCGCCGGCGTTTTTGCTTGTACTGGACGCGCTGCGTTTGAAGGCCTAATAAACAGGAATGGCCAACGTCTGCTTTGGGGGCGAAAGCGGACTGCACTCAACGAGTGCGACCAAACTGCAGAGTTCGCTAGTCGGCTTTTGATGGATATGCTCCAGCAACCTCATGCGGTGCAAAGTGCGATGCAGAGCTAACTTCTTGATTCGTAAGAGCCAAAACGGCCTGCAAAGCCGTCTAGACGGATTCGGCTTCCGTCCTCGCCTGCCAGCGCCATGCTGTCGCGCGAGATGGCGGCAATCTCGCTGCGCAGCGGCAGCCGCGTGAACGACGGCGATTCGACCAACGAGCGGCGTGTCGGCAGCTGGCCCGTGCGCGACCACACGCCGCCTTCGTCGTACAGGAACTTGAGGAAGGCCAGCGCCGCATGGCGGCTGCGCGCGTCGGACGTGCCGCCTTTCAGCAGCACCATCACGTGATTGTCGGCCCACATGGCCGTAATACGATTCGCCGCTGGTAAAGGGCTTCACGCTACGCCTGAGCGGGTCGTTCGAGCGCGAGCATGAACCGGGCGCTTCGGGCCTGCCGTATTCTGCCGTGCTCGAGTATGCGCACGGGCCGGTGTCGACCATGGCCGCGTTCGAGCGCAACAGCGCAGGCGACAAGGACACGTTCGTGGCGGCCAAATACACCGTAGGCGCCATCGCGGTGATGGCGGCCTACGACTACAGCCGCACGTTCGACCTCGGCGGACAATCACGCGCTGCCACGCTCGACGCGACATGCCGGGCAGGGCGCGTGACGCTGAAGGCCGGTTACGGCCGCCAGCGCCTGAATGCGGACGTCAACCATTTCACGTCGATCGGCGCGGACTATGTCTTGTCCCGGCGCACCACCTTGTATGCGAGCCTGGGCAACAAGCGTGCCGCGACGACGGATGCGCGTACGTCATTTGGCATGGGGCTGGCGCATGCGTTCTAGCATTCGGAACTGCGCAAAAAAAAGCCCGCTCATGGGCGGGCTGAATCTACTTTCTTGAGGAAAATAGAGGAGACAAGGTCATTATGCTGCGCTGCGTCAGCAAACGCCAATGACGATTACTGATGTCAGTTATTCAAAGGCAACATAATTTACTGGCGGATCAATCGATGTATCTGAGACTGGCAGCCGCCAGCGGTTCGCGCATCCTGTACATGTCCAGGCCCAGCACGCCCGACGCCAGCGTCGCGCGCTTCTCTCCCTCGAGCGATTCGCGTTTCTCGGCGACATCGGCGACGCGCGCGGCATCGAGCGCCGGCACGACGACGACGCCGTCGTCATCGGCCACGATCACGTCGCCAGGATTCACGAGCGCGCCGGCGCAGAGCACCGGGATGTTCACGGAGCCGAGCGTCGCCTTGATCGTGCCCTTGGCGCTGATCGCTTTGCTCCAGACCGGAAAACCCATCTCTTTCAACACGCGCACATCGCGCACGCCGGCGTCGATGATGAGCGCTTTCGCGCCGCGTGCCATGAAGCTCGTGGCAAGCAAGTCGCCGAAATAGCCGTCCGTGCATTCGGCCGTGATGGCCGCGACGACGATGTCGCCCGGCTGGATCTGCTCGGCCGCCACGTGCATCATCCAATTGTCGCCCGGGTGCAGCAGCACTGTCACGGCCGTGCCGGACACCTGCTGGTCGGGGAAGATCGGGCGCATGTACGGTTTCAGCAGGCCCACGCGGCCCATGGCTTCGTGCACGGTCGCACTGCCCAGTTTGCCGAGGCGTTCGGCCGCCGCGCGGTCGGCGCGTTCGATGTTGCGTTTGACGATGCCCAGTTGGTTCATCAATGGCGTGGTCATCTTAAAATCCTTTCAGTGTCAGGGCGGCGTCGAGGCGGGCGAAGACACGGCGGGCGTTGCCTTCGAAAATCTGGAAGCGGTCCTCGCCGGAGAGTGCCGCGGCCTCGATGTAGCGCTTCGTGTCGTCGTAGTAATGGCCTGTTTCCGGATCGATGCCGCGCACGGCGCCGATCATCTCGGAGGCGAACAGTACGTTTTTCGTCGGGATGGCCTTCGTGAGCAGGTCGATGCCCGGCTGGTGGTACACGCAGGTGTCGAAGTAAATGTTATTCAGCAGGTGATCCTGCAGCAGCGGCTTTTTCATTTCCTGCGCCAGGCCGCGGAAGCGGCCCCAGTGGTAAGGCACCGCACCGCCCCCGTGCGGGATCAGGAATTTCAGGGTCGGGAAATCCTTGAACAAATCGCTCGTCAGGCATTGCATGAACGCGGTCGTGTCGGCGTTCAGGTAATGCGAACCCGTCGTGTGGAAGCACGGGTTGCAGCTCGTCGACACGTGGATCATCGCCGGGATGTCGTACTCGATCATCTTTTCGTAGATCGGATACCAGTGGCGGTCGGACAGCGGCGGAGACGTCCAGTGGCCGCCCGACGGGTCAGGGTTCAGGTTGATGCCGACCATGCCGTATTCCTTCACGCAACGCTCCAGCTCGGGGATGCAGGTACGTGGGTCGGCGCCGGGCGACTGCGGCAGCATGGCCGCGCCGATGAAGTGATCCGGGAACAGTTGCGACACGCGCCAGCACAACTCGTTGCAGATCGCGGCCCACGTGGCGCTCGTCTCGAAGTCGCCGATGTGGTGTGCCATGAAGCTGGCGCGCGGCGAAAAGATCGTCAGGTCGGAGCCGCGTTCGCGCATCAGGCGCAGCTGGTTCGTTTCGATCGACTCGCGCAGCTCGTCGTCGCTGATCTTCAGGTCGGAAACGCGTGGGCCCAGTTCGGGCGTGTTCAGGTTGGCGATCTGCGCGTTGCGCCAGTTTTCCAGCGCTTTCGGCGCCGTCGTGTAGTGGCCGTGGCAGTCGATGACCAGGGGCTTGCGCATTTTATTCTCCTCTCCAGATGTCTTGCGATACCAGTACTTCGCCGCGCATGATGGGGCGCGCGGTGCGCAGCAGGGCGGCACGAATCACCTGTTGCGGATTGTCCTTGTCGAGTTCCAGCTCGACGCTGAATTCGCCGGTCGGATGCTCGACCGAGACCGTCTTGACGAGGCCCGCCGGCACGCTGGCGATGCCTGCCGTGACGGAATCTCCCAGCACGCACGCGGTGGCGACGGTGACGGCCGCGAGCACCCCGATCGCCTCGTGGCACACGTGCGGGATAAAACAGCGGGTGGCGATGCTGCCGCCCGCGCGCGGGGCCGCGACGAGGCACATCTTCGGGTAGTTTTTATTCGTCACGTCGCCCAGGCCCATGACCGGGCCGACGGCCAGGCGCAGGGCTTCCAGCTTCGCCTTCAGCATCGTGTTCGCGTTGAGATCGGCCACATCTTCGTAACCGGTCACGCCGAGGTCGGCCGCACGCACGAGCACCATCGGCATGCCGTTGTCGATCAGCGTCGCTTCGATGGCGAACGGTGCGGCGCCGGGCACGTCGATGCGGTCCAGCACGCGTCCGCTGGGCAGCAGCGACGGGCAGACCGATCCGGCCGTGTCGAGGAAATCGATCGTGATCGGCGCCGCCGTTCCCGGCACGCCATCGATGCGCGCTTCTCCCGTGTACTGCAGGCGGCCTCCGGGCGTCTGCACCGTGACGTCGCACTGCATGCCCGTGTTCAGCGTCAGGACACGCGCCGTGGTTGCGCCCTGGCGCACCGGCAGCAGGCCGCGTTCGAGCGCGAAGGGCAGCACGGCAGCGAGCATGTTGCCGCAGTTGGGCGACGTGTCGACGGTGTCCTTGTCCGGTTGCAGTTGGGCGAACAGGAAGTCGAGGTCGACGCCGGGGGTTTCGCTGCGGCGCACGATGCCGACCTTGCTCGTGAGCGGATGCGCACCGCCCAGGCCATCGATCTGGCGCTTGTCGGGCGACCCCATGGCCGCGAGCAGGAAACGGTCGCGCAGGGCCGGATCGGAGGGCAGTTCGGACTCGAGAAAGAAGGGGCCGCGGGATGTCCCGCCGCGCATCAGGATGCAGGGCACGGGCACCAGGTCGGAGTGGTCATGCGTGGTCATGGTGAGGATCGATCTATTCATTGTTATGCCGCCAGTATCTGCGCCGGCCGGGCCGGCATGGTTGCTTTGTGGGGGCGAGTTTGTTCTAATCTGCTTATTGCGAACTCCAGAAAGGGCGGGGCACCATGTCTCTCGTCAGCCTGCGCCATCTCCACGCCTTCAGTGCCGTCGCCGCCGCCGGCGGCATCCGCCGCTCCTCGGAAAGCCTGTTCCGCGCCTCGTCCGCAGTGGCCCGTTCCGTGGCCGCGCTGGAAGCAGGATTGAATGTTCGGTTGTTTGAACGGAAAGGTCGCGGCATGCTGCTCACGAGCGCCGGCGAGACGGTCCGGTTGCGTGCCGACCGCATCGAAGCCGAGCTGCACGAGGTGCGTGAAGACGCGCTGCGCATGAGCGGACGCGGCGGCGAGCGGACGGACGGCAAGGTGGGCGGCAAGGTGGGAAGCATCGAGGCCCTGCTGAACGAGCGCAGGCTGCAGGCGGCGGCCTTGCTGGCCGAGGCGCACTACATGCCTGGCGTTGCGCGCGCGCTGGGGGCGTCGCAGTCCGCCATCAGCCAGGCGATCACCCACCTAGAGGACATGCTCGGCCAGCCGCTGTTCCTGCGCACCGCGCACGGCATGTTGCCGACCGACGCCGGACGGCGCTGGATCGAACGGTTCGAACGGGTGCTGGCCGAACTACGCCATATCCCGGAGGATATCGCGGCGCTGGCCGGCGTCGTGCGCGGCGTCGTCACGATCGGTGCGCTGCCGCTGGCGCGCTCGCAATTCCTGCCGCTCGCGATCGCAGCGGTACAGGCCAAACACCCGCACCTCGTCATCCGTTCGCTCGAAAGTCCTTATGACGAACTGACGGCCGGTTTGTTGAGCGGACGCATCGATTTCATTCTTGGCGCGCTGCGCCCGTCGTCGGGCGTCGCATTCGTCGCGGAAAAACTGTTCGAAGACAAGGTCGCACTGGTGGCGCGCGCGGATCACCCGCTCGCGGGCCAGAAACGGGTCACCGTGCACGACCTCGAGCGCTACCCGTGGGTCCTGTCGCGCGCAGGGACGCCGTTGCGCGAACAGTTTTGTCGCTTCTACGAGGACGCCGGTGTCACGCCGCCGGCGCCCGTGGTGGAGACGGGGGATCTTGCCCTCGTGCGGGGTTTGTTATTGGCGAGCGACATGCTGACGGCGCTCTCCGTGCACCAGCTGTACCACGAAATCCGTACCCGCCAGCTGGTCGAACTGCCTTTCGCGCTGCAGGGCATGGAGCGCGACATCGGCATCACCACGCGGCGCGGGGCGCACCTGTCGCCCGGCGCGCGCGCACTGATCGAGGAATTGCAGAGACTTGGCGCTTCCTGGCGCTGACATGGTCAATAAGCAGATTGCAACGCTGGCGTAGCTGAAAGCAATACATTAAGGCAAGTCAAAACGTACACTGGAAAACTGATGGTGCCGCGATTCTACGGCTGTAGACACGGTCGGCACCGGCAGTCCATAACAGCGTATCTGACCAGGAGACTTAATGAATACGGCACACACCCTCGATGTGCGGACACACATCAATGGCCGCAAGATGTCCGGCTACCAGTGGCTCTTGCTTTTCCTCTGCTTCCTCATCATCACCACGGACGGCATCGACGTCGCCATCATGGGCTTCCTCGCGCCGGCCATCACGAAGGAGTGGGGCATCTCGAAAGCGGCGTTCGGCGTGGTGATGAGTGCCGCGCCCATCGGCCTGGCCATCGGCGCGCTGATGATCGGCCCGCTGTCCGACCGCTACGGCCGCAAGCGCCTGCTGATGGTCGCCGTGGCCTGGTTCGGCCTGTTCAGCGTGCTGGCGTCGCAGGCGAACGACGTCGTGTCGCTGTCCGCGCTGCGCTTCCTGACCGGTCTCGGTCTCGGCGCCGCCATGCCCAACACGACGACCCTGCTGTCGGAATACGTGCCGGAGGCGCGCCGCAGCACGCTGCTCGCCATCATGTTCACGGGCTTTAATCTCGGCTCGGCCCTCGTCGGCTTCGGCGCGGCCGCGCTGCTGCCGCAGTACGGCTGGCGCATGGTGCTGGTCGCCGGCGGCGCGATCCCGCTCGCCTGCCTGCCGTTCTACATCTTCCTCGTGCCGGAATCGGTGCGCTTCCTCGTCGTCAACAAATACCCGGCAGGACGCATCGCGGCGACCCTGAAGCGCGTCGTGGGCGGCGAGGTGCCGGCGGGCGCCGCGTTCACGATCAGCGAACAAAAGGTCGAGGGCAAGGCCAAGGTCGGCGCGCTGCTGGCACCCGCCTTCCGCGGCATCACGCTGTCGCTGTGGGCCACGTATTTCATGGGCCTGCTGGTCATCTACCTGCTGTCCGGCTGGCTGCCAACGCTCATCAAGGAAGCGGGCCTGCCGATCGAGCGCGCCGCCAATATCACGGCGATGTTCCAGCTCGGCGGTACCGTGGGCGCACTGTTCGTCGGCTGGCTGATGGACCGCTGGACGCCGAACAAGGTCATCGCCGCAACCTACGTGGGCGGCGCCGCGTTCATCCTGACCGTCGCGTCGAGCGGCGTCGAATCGGCTTCCTTCGGTATCCTCGTGCTGTTGGCGGGCTTCTGCATGAGCGGCGCCCAGACGGGCCTGAACGCCTTCGCCCCGCAATGCTATCCGACGGCCGTCCGTGCCACGGGCGTCAGCTGGATGCAGGGCATCGGCCGCTTCGGCAGCATCTTCGGTTCGGCCGCCGGCGGCATCCTGCTGTCGCTGGGCTGGGGCTTCTCGGCGGTAATCGCGATCCTCGCCATTCCGGCCACGCTCGCGGCGCTGTCCATCGTCTTCACCCGGTTCGCGGCCCGCGCCGTACCGGCAACCGCATAAGGAAATATCATGGCCAGGATCATCGGCGCAATCGCCTCCTCGCACACCCCGACCATCGGCTTCGCCCTGGACGCCAACAAGCAGAACGACGCCGTCTGGGCACCGATCTTCAAGGCGTACGAGCCGGTGCGCCAGTGGCTCGACGACAAGAAGCCGGACGTGCTGCTGGTGGTGTACAACGACCACGTGACCTCGTTCTTCTTCGATCACTACTCGGCGTTCGCGCTCGGCATCGGCGACGAATGGCGTCCAGCCGACGAGGGCGGCGGGGCGCGCGACCTGCCGGCCGTGGGCGGCCATGCCGCGCTGGCGCGGCACATCGGCCAGTCGCTCGTCGCGGACGAATTCGACATGTCCTTCTTCCAGGGCAAGCCGCTCGATCACGGCTGCTTCTCGCCGCTGTCGATCATGTGGCCGCAGAAGGCGGAGGGCGGCTGGCCCGGCGCGATCGTGCCGCTGCAATGCGGCGTGCTGCAGTTCCCCGTGCCGTCCGCGCGCCGCTGCTTCAAGCTGGGCCAGGCCCTGCGCCGCGCCATCGAGAGCTATCCAGACGACGACCTGAAGGTGGCCATCGTCGCGACCGGCGGCCTGTCGCACCAGGTGCACGGCGAGCGCTGCGGCTTCAACAACACGTCCTGGGACAACGAGTTCCTCGACCTGTTCGAGAAGGATCCCGAGGTCATCCTGAACATGACGCAGGCCGAGCTGGCCAAGCTGGGCGGCTGGGAAGGCGCCGAGATCATCATGTGGATGATCATGCGCGGCGCGATGCCGGCCCGTATCAACTGCCTGCACCGGGAATACTACCTGCCGTCGATGACGGGCATCGCGGTCGCCGTGTACGAAAGCGATGTCGCCGTCGACCCGGCGCGCCAGGCCCGCGCCAACGCGGAGCACCTGGCGCACATCGGCCACCAGACGGCCGGCGCCGGGGAACTCGAGGGTACGTATCCGTTCACGCTGGAACGCAGCGTGGCGCACTACCGCATCAACCGCTACCTGCACCAGTTGATCCAGCCGGACTTCCGTGCGCGCTTCCTGGCCGATCCGGACGCGACCTACGAGGAAGCGGGCCTGACGGCGCAGGAACGCGACCTGATCACGCGGCGCGACTGGCGCGGCATGATCCAGCACGGCGTCATTTTCTTCCTGCTGGAGAAGCTGGGTGCCGTCGTCGGTGTGTCGAACCTGCACATTTATGCCGCCATGCGCGGCGAGTCGCTGGAAGACTTCCAGAAGACCCGCAACACCAAGGCCCTGTATTCGGTCGCCGGCAAGGGCGCCGCCAGTACGGTCGACTGGAACAAGGACGGCGCGAAGTCCTGAGCCACAGGCAGGTCCATTCCCTCTGAACACGAGCAAGGCGGACGCCCCGTGCGTCCCGCCCGGGCGGCGCTCGCCCCTGCGCCGTCACGCACAACATTCATTCACTAAAAACCAAGGAGATTTCATGAAGAAGATGATCGCGATCGCCGCCATCGCGGTGTGCGGTGCCGCCCACGCACAGACCAACGTCACGGTGTACGGCCTGCTGGACACCGCCATCGACTACAACACGAACGCCGACGCGGCGGGCCACAGCCGCACGTGGATGCCGAGCCTGGGCGGCGGCATGTTCCCGTCGCGGATCGGCTTCCGCGGCACGGAAGACCTGGGCGGCGGCCTGAAGGCGATCTTCACGCTGGAGACGGGCATCTACACGGACAGCGGCACGACGGGCCAGGGCAACCGCCTGTTCGGCCGCCAGGCGTGGGTGGGCCTGGCCGGCAACTGGGGCCAGGTCACGCTGGGACGCAACTACAACATGCTGTACAACTCGATGCCGGAAGTGGAGATCATCGGCCCGGCGCAATACGGTCTCGGCTCGCTCGACGCGGGCATCCCGAACGGACGCACCGACAACTCGCTTGCCTATAAAGGTACGTTCGGCGCGGTGACGGTCGGCGCGACGTACAGCCTCGGCCGCGACGTGTCGAACGCCGGCGGTCCGGGCGGCACCAATTGCCCAGGCGAGGCGGCGGCCGATGCACAGGCATGCCGCGAGTGGTCGGCCATGCTGCGCTACGACACCCCGACCTGGGGCATCACGAGCGCCTACGACCGCAAGAACGGCGGCACGGGCGCCGCGGCCGGCCTCACGACAAGCAACCTGAAGGACAGCCGTCTGCACCTGGCCGGCTACACGAAGTTCGACGCCTGGCGCCTGGCAGCGGGCGCCGTCGTGCGCGACAACGAAGGTTCCTCGGCCACGCCGCGCAGCAACCTGTATTACTTCGACGGCGCCTACAAACTGTCGCCGGCCGTGACGGTCGACGGCCTGGCCGGCCGCCTGGATTACAAGAACAGCGGCAACGACAGCACCCTTACCATGCTGCGCGCGATCTACGACCTCTCGAAGCGTACGTCGACCTACGTCGCCATCGGCCATGTGAGCAACAGCGGCACGGCGGCGGTCGCGCTGTCCGCCGGCGGCGCCGTCGGCGCGGGCATGGCGCAGAACGGGATCATCGCGGGTATCAAGCATTCGTTTTGAACTCTCACCGTTAATAACAGCAAGGAGACATCATGCATCGTTTTTCTCTGCCAGGATCGCTGCTCGGTACGGCCGCGCTGCTGGCCGCCTGCCATGGCGGCGGCAACGTCGCGCCGGACGGCACCGCGCCGGTCGCCACGACCGCGACCGCGCTCGCGGTCGTGAAACCGGTGGTCGATTGCACGCAACTGGCTGCGGTCGACGTGACCGATATCGGCGGTGCGGGCAGCAAGATCACCTCGGCCACGGTCGTCACCACGACGCTCAACGGCAGCAGCGTCAGCATGTGCGCCGTGAAGGGCACGCTGGCGCCGGCGAACACGTTCGAGGTCGCGCTGCCGGTCAGCACGTGGACCCAGCGCTTCGCTGAACTGGGCTGCGGTGGTCTCTGCGGCAGTGTCAGCGACCCGACCCAGCAAAGTTCGTTCAGCTTCAGCTACAAATGCCCGTTGGTGCAGCAGGGCGGCTTCGTAACCGCGGCAACCGACATGGGCCACCAGGGCAACGACGCCGGCTGGATCACGGATCCACAGAAGCAGGCCGATTTCGCCTATCGCGGTCAACACATCACGACCCTCGCGGCCAAAAAGCTGATCAAGGCCTATTATGGCCAGGAGCAGAAGTTCTCGTACTTCGTCGGTTGCTCGGACGGCGGCCGCGAAGCGCTGATGGCGGCGCAGCGTTACCCGAACGACTACAACGGCATCATCGCCGGCGCACCCGCCGCCCACTTCCAGGTCCAGAACTCGGTCTTTCACGGCTGGAGCGTGGTGGCCAACAGCACGACCGGTGACAGCACCGGCAATTCGGTCCTCTATCCGGACAAGGTCGCCGTGCTGCACAAGGCCGTGCTGGCCGCCTGCGCCGACACGCCGGACGGCCTGATCTCGGATCCGCGCGCCTGCAACTTCGACCCGGCATCCATCGCTTGCCCCGCCGGTGCGCAGGACACGGGACTATGCCTGACCCAGGCCGAAGTGGTCGCCGCCGGCAGGATCTACGGCGGACCGGTCGACGCGAAGACCGGGATGCCGATGCAGATCGGCCGCCCGCTGCCGGGTTCGGAAGGCAACTGGGTCGGTGTCGAAGTGCCGCGAACGGGCACGTCGAGCGCGCCCGTCCCCGTGAAGTCGGGCGTGTTCAGCTACAACATCGTGACCGGCGCCTACAACCTGATTTTCACGGGCACGCCGGCCATGCCGAACATCGACACGTTTGGCTACACCGACGGCAGCTTCTACAGTACTTACCTGCTAGAGAATCATCCGCTCAACGACGCGACGAACCCGGACCTGTCCGCGTTCAAAAAGGCAGGGGGCAAGCTGATCCTGTGGCATGGCTGGGCCGACCAGCACATCTCGCCGATGTACACGATCCTATACTACGAAGCAATGCAGAACCAGATGGGGCAGACGACGGTCGATGAATTTGCGCGGATGTATCTCGTGCCGGGTGTCGGCCACTGCGGCGGCGGCGAAGGTGACGACAGCATCGACCTGGTTTCCAACATCACCGGCTGGGTGGAGCAGGGCACGGCACCCGGATCGGTCATGACCTACAAGCTCGACAGCTCGGGCAGTCAGACCGCCTCGCGCCCGGTATATCCGTACCCGGCTGTGGCCCGGTACACCGGCAGCGGCGACTGGCACGACGGCGCCAATTACGTGAGCGATGCTGCACGCTACAACGTGCGTACACCGTCCTGGCCGGGCTCGGTCCTCTACGCGCCCTATGCGCCGAAAGTGCAGGGCGTTCCCGCACCGTAAGTAGTGTCGTCTGGAAGCGCTGGTCTTGCCGATGACAGAAGCGAACGAGCGCGCCCAGCAAAAAGAGCAAGCGGACGGTCCGGACGTCAGCGCCGGCTACGGCTGGCACCTGTTCGAGATCGCGACCGCCCTGTATTTCATCCGCGAGGATCCGCATTACGCGGTCGCGCGCGACGCCCAGATCGCGGGCTATCGCGAGTACCGGCCGTTGCCCGACCGGGTAGTCGAGAAGCTGCCGGTGCTCATGACGCCAAGGGACGGGGACAGCGGCTGTTTATTGCCTCATGGGCTGAAACAAGGTCGGCAGGGTGGCGTCTGGATAATACCCGGCAGAAGCGCCCGATGTCGAACCGGAACCGCTCAGCAAGGCAGCCAAGCCCGAGGCGACAAGGCCGGCGATGACAATTCCTTTTAGTATGATCATCTCGGTCTCCGATGTGCATGTTATTGAATTTATTATGCACAATCGCTGGACTTGTCCCGCATGGAATTTGTCAATACGAGGTATCCGTCGAATCGATACCTCGTGCCGGTACCGCGCGCTATTCGCCAATGAATATCACGATCTGTTTCAGGCCAGGCCGGGCACTACGACACCGGCGATTCGCACCCACATCCACGCCAGCGCCAGGACCGTCGCGACAATGGATGTTGCCTGGCGGGTTCGCGCCAGATAGCGCGTCCGCGCGAGCAACACCAGCAGCGGCGCGACCAGCAGCACGAGCAGCGCCTGTACCGCCTCGATACCGAGGTTGAAGGACAGTATCCCTGCCGCGAGCCGTATGCCCTCGAGATGCAGCTCGCGCAGCGCCGCCGCGAACGCGAGGCCGTGCACCAGGCCGAACGCGCCGGCGATCCAGCCTTCGCGGCGCGGGAAGATCGGTCCCCACGCATGGGCGGCCGAAACGAGGATCGACAGCGCGATCGCCACCTCGACCATCTGGGAGGGCAACGCGACGAGGCCGGCAGCACCCAGCGCCAGCGTCAGCGAATGGCCGAGCGTGAAGGCGGTGACGACCGTCAGCAGGCTGCGCACGAGGTGCCGCGTGCCGGCGTAGCCGGTCCAGCGGCCGTTGTCGGCGCGCAGCGCGGCCGGCAGCAACAGCGTGAGCAGGAACAGCAGGTGATCGGCACCCTGCGCGATGTGGCGCATGCCGAGCCGGAACAGGTCGCCGCATCCCGTCCACCACTGCGGTGTGGCGACGCGGACGGCCACCACGTGCTGGCCATAGTGGAGGGCCGCGAGCATGCGCGGGTTGGAGTCCGGCGTGCCGTCGCGCAGCGCGACCAGCGTCGCGTGGTTCGGCACCTGGTGGCTGATGGCGTCGAACGCCAGGTCGAGCGTTCCGGCCGGCGCGCCCGGCGGCGGGCGCAGGACGACGTCCGTCACGATGTCGGCGGGCCGGCGTTCCAGTTCCCAGCGCACGCGGGTGACGGTCAGCGTCCAGGCGCGACCATCCGGCGCGACGGGGCGCAGGTGGGCCGCCACGTAGGCCGCGACCCGGGCGTCGCTCGCCATCGGCCAGCGGCCCGACGTGTCGAGCAGCGGCACGGGAAACGCCAGTTTCAGCTCGTCGACGGGCAGGGTGACTTCGGCCAGGATGCGGTCGGCGCCGACCGTCAGGAACACCTGCGACGATGGCGACGGGTGCGCGCCGGCCTGCGCACCGGCCAGGCACAGTGCGCAGGCCAGCAGGAACGCGGCGAACGGCATGCGCATGCGCTCAGAAACTGCCGCCATAGTCGGCCGTCTTGTCGCGCCAGAGCGAGTGATAGTGGATGTTGGTGCCGTACAGGACGCCCTGCTGCACGACGAACTCGATCCACACGCGCGGACCGTCGATGCGGATGTACGAATGTTGCGTGGCGAGCGGCGTGGCGGCCGTGTTCGGATAGGCCGCGAAGTCGGCCCTGCCGCCCTGGCCGACGCCGTAGGCGACCCAGGTGTCCGTCAGCGCGTCGTCGCTCAGGTAGGCCGCGCGCAGTTCGCTGGCGACATCCGCCGCCTGGTTGTCGACCCACGCCGCGATCGCCGCCCGCACGTAGGCCTGCTGCGCCGCTTTCATCGCGCCGTATTGCAGGCCGCGCCCGCTCGTCGGGTAGGACAGGGTCTTGAAATTGGCGTCCGTGTTGCCGGACGCGCCCATGATGACGTCCGTGAACGTGCCGGACAGCTTCGCCGCAGCGGCGCTGGCGCTGTCCGACTGGATCGCCTCGGCCAGGTCGTACACGGCCTTGCGCTGGGCTTCCATCGGGGCGTGCCGGGTGCCGGGAGACGCCGCCGCCGCCGTCACGGTCACGGCGCCGTTCGCGTCGACCGTCCAGTTGGGCGGTTCGACGCCGAGGAAGTTGGGCGTGGCGCTTGCCTTGCCCGTGTTGTACGTGATGTTGTACGCGAGGTGGTGGCCCGCCAGTTGCAGCATCCACGGCGACGTCTTCGACGGCGTGCCGATGAAGGCGATCGAATACTGGTTGCTGCCGTAGCCGCCCGCCATCCCGCCGGCGCCGCCGGTGGGCGGCGTTCCCATGTCCGCGCCGGTCGGCGGCATCCCGCCTGCAGCCGGATCCGTGCCGGTGGGCGGGGCGCCGGGGCCTGTGCCCGTACCGCTGGCCTGGGCATTCGCGAGCACGTCGTCGGCCGCGCGCAGTTCGTTCATCATCGCGATCCCGGTCGCGCTCAGCGCCTGCGCGACGAGCGCGTTCGCGGCGGCCAGCTGCGCCGCCGACAAGGCCGTGCTGTTCAGGCGCAGCCCGTGGCGGTCGCCGGGCAGGTTGGTCCACTGGATCGCGTTCTCCAGCGCGTAGTTGAACAGGACGGTCGTCGGCGCCGTGGTCGACGTCGCGACGGTCTTCTGGTCGGCCGACAGCGTGGCCAGGAAGGCGTTGGCCGCATTCACGACGGCGGCCGTGTTGGTGCCGGCCGCCAGCACGTTGACGGCGAGCGCCGCGCCGGCGCTGGTGACGCTGCCGGCCGTGTTTTTCACCGTCACGGTATAGGTGCCGGCGTCGTTCGCGCCCGCGACCGGGATCGTGTAGCGCGCGCCGGTCGCGCCCGCGATCGCGGTGCCGTTGCGGTACCACTGGTACGCGACGCTGGTCCCGCTGGCGCCGACGGTGAACGTGGCGCGCGTGCCGAGTTGACGGTCTGCGCGGCGGGCTGTGTGGTGATCGCCGGCGCGGCCAGCGTGGCGCTGACGGCGACGGCCACCGAACTGCTCGCCACGCTGCCGGCGGCGTTCGTCACCACGACGTCGTACGTGCCGGTTTCGGTGGCGTCGTACGTCGCGGACGTGGCGCCCGCGATCGCCGTCCCATCCTTGTGCCACTGGTACGACAACCCGGCACCGGTGGCTTCCACCTCCAGCGTCTGGCTGGTGCCGGCAAGGATCGTGGCCGAGCGCGGTTGCGTGACGATGGCCGGGCCGTCGGTGACGGTCACGGTGGCGTTCGCGCTGCTGATCGTGCCGGCCGGGTCGGTCACGACGACGTAGTAGGTGCCGGCCGCGGTTGCCGTACGTCGACGTCGGCATCGACCATGAACTCGGCCACCGCGTCACGCTGAACCTGCACGCCGGCGATGGCCGCGTCGCCGGCAGCGGCAACGCGGCCTGGAACTGGCGCGACGTGCGGGCGGGGTTCACCGCGCAGCTGGACGACCGGTGGAGCGCCGCCGTCGCCTGGAGCCGCGCGTACGGGGCGACGCCCGCTTACGAGCATTATTCGACCGGTGTGCGGGACAGGAATGGCATGCCCGCGGTAGCGGACGTATCGCGGCGCGCGGTCGTCCTCACCGTGACGCGCACTTTCTGAGCCGGCGCTGGATTACGAGCAGATCTTCCTGCAATCTCGCGCATGGCGGAGATGTATCGTGCCCGGCTCATGAAGACATTCTCGGCCGCCACCTCGTCCGAACGCGTACGCAAACTGGCGTGGGCGCGTCCGGCGAGGTGGCGGGCCGAATTATTGCGCGTCGGCTTGCCGCTCCGGCCGCGCCTCCGCGAACGCCGCCAGTGCCTCGCACCGTTCCGCGATGGCGACAAGCGTGGGGTAGGGCGTCAAATCGCATTCGAAGCGGCGCGCGTTGTACAAGTGCGGCACGAGGCAGCAGTCGGCGATGGTCGGCGAGGCCGGTCGCACGATGGGCGACGTCGTGGACAGCATGCGCCGCGTCACGGCCACGATCGCCGAGATCGCGGCGGCCAGTGCCGAACAGAGCGCGGGCCTCGCCCAGATCAACCAGTCGATCGGGCAGATCGACGGCATCACGCAGCAGAATGCGGCGCTCGTCGAGGAAGCGGCGGCGGCCGCGGACAGCCTGCAACGGCAGGCCGACCGGCTCGTTGCACTTGTGGGACAGTTCCGCTCGGATGGCATTCGTGGCGCACGCACTGCTCTCCAGTTCAGTGCCGGGTCGTAGCACCGCGAATTCGCAGACTTGAACAAGTCAATCATCACGCTGAGCACTTCCGTCCAGTCAACGGTTTCATAATGAATTTCGAATCTGGTTTTCATTGCAACCAACGGAGTCTTCATGTTCAGGTCCCGCATTTTTCGCGCAGCCGTGATCGCTGCCGCCTGTATCGGCGCACACGCATTGGCCGATACGCTTCCGTCCACCTGGGTCGACAAGGATACCGGGCACCGCGTCTGGCGCCTGACCCCGGAGCCGGATTCCGCGTCGCTGTACTTCAACTATACGGCGGTGAGCCCGGACGGCAAGTGGATGGTGTATAACGCGCCGGACGGTATTCACGGCCTCGACCTCGTCACGCGCAAGACGCGGTTGCTGGTGGCTAACCACGGTGACCGGATGGCGACCCGGACGATCGCTGTCGGACGCAAGTCGAACGTCGTGTTTTTTCTCAGCGATGATCCGGGAACCCATGCGACGTCGGTGAATCAGGTCGACTTCGATACGGGCGTCGTGCGCAAGCTCGTCGACGTACCGGCCGGCTACAAGATCGACAGCATCAATGCCGACGACACGCTCGCGGCCGGCACGTATGAGATAAAGAGCGAGGCGACGGCACGCCAGGACGCTCCCGGCGGCCCGCTGAACCAGCCGCGCAACAAGGGCGAGATGATGGAGCGGCGCCTCGCCGCGCGCATTCCGCTCGTCCTGTTCACGATCGACCTGAAGAGTGGCAAGGAAACCCGGTTGTTGCGGTCGACCGACTGGATTAATCACCTGCTGTTTTCGCCTACCGATCCGGGCCTGCTGATGTATTGCCACGAAGGCCCATGGCAAAAGGTGGATCGGATATGGACGATCCGGACGGACGGCTCGGCCAACACGCTCATTCACCGCCGTACGATGGCGATGGAAATCGCCGGGCACGAGTTCTGGGGACAGGACGGCAAGACCGTCTGGTACGACTGGCAGTATCCGAAAGGCGCGGCATTCTACGTGGCGGGCTATAACCTGGAGACGGGCCGGCGGACGGCATACCAGCTCGAGCGCAACGATTGGTCGATCCATTTCAACGTATCGAACGACGGCACCCTGTTCGCAGGCGACGGCGGCGACCCTGGCCAGGTGGCGCATGCGCCCGATGGGGAGTGGATCGTGCTGCTCCGGCCGCAGTCGGTGCTCGGGCCGGGCGCGATCAACCAGAAGGACTTCTGGCAGCCCGGCGTGTTCCGGCCGGAGCGGCTCGTCAACATGGCGCATCACAACTACCACCTCGAGCCAAACATCCGGTTCACACCGGACAAGAAAATGGTGGTGTTCCGCACCAACATGTTCGGCCCGACCTATGTGCTCGGCGTCGAGGTCGACAAGACGGCCGCCGGTGCCGCGGACGTCATGTCGACGCCCGATCTGGCACGCCGCTTCAACCCCGTCGCACCGGTCTCCACCGGGGCCGTCGCGGCGAAATGATGACATGACCGCGCCCGCGCATGCCATGCGCGGCGGTCCATGTCGATCAGGCCGGCGCTTTCGCGCGGCCAGTCCGGTCCGCGACGCATGACCGGTATTCGTATTGAACATATCAGCTAGCGCGATATTGTCATTGTTTGTTTTCTGCCCCATGGACAAAATTGGACCTTACACAGCCAATAATATCCAGAGGAGACATGAAATGCTGACAACTACTGCCGGCGCTGTTATGCCGGTCGCCCGACGCTGGTATCGACAATTGTGGATACAGGTCCTGGTCGCGATGGCGCTCGGCATCCTGCTGGGCCACTTCTTCCCGGGCCTCGGCACGAAGATGCAACCACTGGGCGACGGCTTCATCAAGCTGATCCGCATGCTGATCGCCCCGATCATCTTTTGTACCGTCGTTCTGGGCATCGCGAAAATGGACGACATGTCGCGCGTCGGCCGCGTGGCCTTGAAAGGCCTGCTGTATTTCGAGGTCATGACGACGATCGCACTGGCGGTCGGGCTGATTGTCGTCAACCTGTGGCAGCCGGGCGCGGGCATGAACGTGAACGCGTCCAGTCTCGATACGCACTCGATCCAGAACTACGTGGCGCAAGGCCACGAGGCCGGCATCGTGCCCTTCATCATGAACATCATCCCCTCCACGATGGTGGGCTCGTTGTCCGAAGGTCATATCTTGCAAGTCCTGCTGGTGTCCGTGCTGCTGGGTTGCGCGCTGGTCCGTGCCGGCGAGGTCGGCAAACCCGTCATCGGGCTGCTCGAAGGGCTGTCGAAAGTCTTCTTCGGCATGGTCGGCATCGTCATGTGGGCGGCCCCGCTGGGCGCGTTCGGCGCGATCGCGTTCACGGTGGGGAAATATGGGGCGTCGGCCCTGCTGTCGCTGGGCAACCTGCTCGTCTGCTTCTACGTGACCTGCCTGATCTTCATTTTCGGCATTCTCGCCCCGATCGCCCGCCTGTGCGGCTTCAGCCTGTTCAAGCTGATGCGCTACCTGCGCGAGGAGATTCTCGTCTGCCTCGCGACGACGTCGTCGGAAAGCGTATTGCCGCGCATGCTGACGAAGATGGAGCAGCTCGGCTGCAAGCCCAGCGTCGTGGGACTGATCATTCCGACCGGTTATTCGTTCAACCTGGACGGCACCTGCCTGTACCTGGCGAGCGTCACCGTATTCCTCGCCCAGGCGACGAATACGCCGCTGGACCTGACGCAGCAGATCGTCCTGCTGGGCGTACTGCTGCTGACGTCGAAAGGCGCGGCGGGCGTGGCCGGGGCCGCGTTCGTGGTGCTGGCGGCGACCCTGTCGACGGTCGGGTCGATCCCGGTCGCCAGCGTCGCCCTGATCCTCGGTGTGCACCGCCTGCTGTCCGAAGGCCTGACCCCGACGAACCTCATCGGTAATGCCGTCGCGACGATCGTCATCTCGAAATGGGAAAAGGCGCTCGACGTCGAGACCATGCACCGCGTGCTGAACCGCGAATAAAACAAATCCAGAGGAGACAAACCCATGTGCAGCCCGCACCGCACGGCCGCAGGCCGGCTCGTTGCCGTCTTATTCGCAAGCGCCGGCCTCGCCGGCACCCTCGACGCCCATGCCGCCGACGGCGTCCAGCTGTATGGCCTCATCGGCAGCTACGTCGGCAGCATGAAGCGCAGCGACAACGTCGACCGGGCGACCGTCGTCGGTTCCGGCGGTCTCACCACGTCGTGGTGGGGCGTGCGCGGCAGCGAGGATCTCGGCGACGGCATGAAAGCCGTGTTCCAGCTGGAACAGTTCTTCCAGCCCGACACGGGAGGCGCGGGCCGCAGCGCCGCCGACCCGACGGGCTTCTCGCGCAGCGCCTGGGTCGGCCTGGCGGGGCGCTTCGGCCAGGTCACGCTCGGTCGGCACACGTCGCCGTACTACGTGTCGATGCAGATGGTGAACCCGTTCGGCGCGTCCGTCGTCTTTTCGCCGCTCGTCGTGCAGAGCTACGTGGCGGCGTTCGGGAACACCGTGATCGGCGACACGGTGTGGAACAACGCGATCCAGTACGTCACGCCGGCCGTCGACGGACTCGCTGCCACGCTGATCTACGCGCCTGGCGAGGTCGCGGGAAGGAGCAGCGTGAACAATGCCGGCATCCACGTCCGCTATGTGCGCGACAGGCTCGTCGCGGTCTTCTCGGCGCAGCGCGTGCGCACGGCGGCCGTCGCGCCGTCGACCGAACAGACGGCGTATCTGGCCGGCGTCGCCCACGATGCCGGCTGGGCCAAGCTGTACGCATCGGCGCAGGCGACGGACAACGCCGTCACCAACGTCAGGTCACGCACCTGGCAGCTCGGCACCTCGGTTCCCGTCACGAAAGGCGGATCGATCCTCGCGTCGTGGGCCCGGACGACGGTCGACAATCCCGCGGCGCACGTGGGGACGCACGATACCGGCGCCCTCGGGTACGACCACTACCTGTCGCGCCGCACCGACGTGTACGCGACGTACCTGTACGACCACGTCGCCGGCAGGGTGGAGGGCAACAGCGTCGCCGTCGGCATCCGTCACCTGTTCTGAACGAGGCTGGCGCTACCCGAGGTAGGCGTCGATGTGCTTTTGGCGCGCCTCGTAGAGAGGAATGATCTCGCTTTCCAGCATGGCCACGGCGCGCGTGGCCAGACGCGACAGCGGATGCTGGTTGCTGGTGCCGATGGCCATGCGCCCGAGGATGCCGGGCTCGGCGATGCGCGTGCAGCGGAAGCGCCGCTGGCGCGGATCCGCGAGGATGGCATTCAGCGGCAGTACGGCGTGGCCGTAGCCCTCGTCGATCAGGTCGAGGATCGGCGGAACGGCATCGATCTCGAGTGCGATCTGCAACTGGATGCCGCGTTCGGCGGCGCACATCTCCACGAGGGTGCGGATCGTATGCTGGCGGCCCGGAATGATCAGCGGGTAACGCGGCAGCGCCTTCAACGGGATCGCGGACGGGACGTCGGCGCCGGCCCGGCTGATCAGGAACATCTCTTCCGAAAACAGCGGACGCTTGTCGACCAGGGGCGTCTCGCCCGTGTCGTACAGGATGGCGGCGTCGATCCGTCCCATCGCCAGCCATTCGCCCAGATAGCTCGACAAACCTTCGGACACCGTGATCTTCGCCTGCGGGAACTGGGCGTGGAAACTGCGCACGAGCGACACCGTCGCGAAGCGCGCCACGCTTGGCGCGAGGCCGATCTTGAAATCCCCGTCGAGCGTGCCCTGCAAGTTCTTCAGGGCATGTTGGGCCGCGTCCACCTGGCGCAGGATGCCCTTGCTGTGTTCGAGCAGTACCTTGCCCGCTTCGGTCAGCACGACGCCGCGTCCGTTGCGGCGCAGGAGATTCTGGCGCAAGTCCACTTCGAGCTGGCGCACGAGCCGGCTCAGCGCGGGCTGGGGGCGGTCGAGGATGGCGGCGGCGCGCGTAAAACTGCTCAGTTCGGCGACGTGCACGAAGGCTTCGAGCTGGTCGAGGTTCATGGGTTCGGATATGCAAAAAGTGCATAGAAGCTAGTTAGGTATTGCCATTGTATGGGTATCAAGCGAGCGGCACAATCGACGGACAGACTCAATCACCAGGAATCACCGACATGAAATCTTGCCTGCCTCCCGACCCTCATCCTGTCCAGCCCACCCACCGGCTGCCGCCCGGTGCCTGCGATGCCCATTGCCACGTGTTCGGGCCGGCCGACCGCTTCCCCTACGCGCCGGACCGCACTTACACGCCGCCCGATGCGCCGGTCGAGGCGCTGCGCGCGCTCCATGGCCGCCTCGGGATCTCCCGCGCCGTGATCGTGCACGCAAGCTGCCATGGCACGGACAATGCGGTGACGCTGGATGCGATCCGGTCGAGCAACGGCGCGTACCGCGGCGTGGCCAACGTGCGGGCGGACATCACGGACAATGAACTCGCCGACCTGCACGCGGGCGGCATCCGCGGCATCCGCTTCAATTTCGTCAGGCATCTCGGCGGCGTGCCGGACGTGGCGGTCATCGACACGATGGTGCGCCGGATCGCGCCGCTGGGCTGGCACATCGTGCTGCACTTCGACGCCGAGGACATCCCGCAGCAGCAGGCCATGCTGCGCAAGATCACGGTGCCGTTCGTGATCGACCACATGGGGCGCGTACGCGCGGAGCACGGGCTGGAACAGCGCCCGTTCCAGATGCTGCTGCAACTGATGCGCGAAAACCCGCTGGCCTGGGTCAAGATTTGCGGCGCGGAGCGCGTCTCGGCCGGCAAACGGCCGTTCCACGACGCGATCCCGTTCGCGCGGCAGCTCATCGCGACCGCGCCGGAGCGCCTGCTGTGGGGTACCGACTGGCCGCATCCGAACATCTCGAAGGACATGCCGAACGATGGCGAGCTGGTCGACCTGTTCCACGCGTTCACGGACGACCGGCGCGTCCAGAAGCAGATCCTGGTCGACAACCCCGCGGCGCTGTACGGCTTCGCGCCGCTGTAACCGGACGTCGGGGCGGAGCACAGCGATGCAGGACGACCTGTTGCGCCAGCTGCACGCGTTCGGCGCCGTAGCGGAGAGCGGCGGCATCCGCCCGTCCAGCCTCGTGCTGGCGCGCTCGCCGGCGACGTCCACGCGCGCAGTCGCGCGCATGGAGCGCATCCTCGCCGTGATGCTGTTCGAGCGGACGGTGGGCGGCATGCGGCTGACGCCGGCCGGCGCCGGCGTGCTGGCGCGGGCCCGCAGGATCCGGGACGAACTGGCCGCCGTCCATGCCCAGGCGCTGGATTCGCGTCAGCGGACCGGTCCCGTCGCCGCGCTGTCGGCGCTGTTCAACGAACGGCGCCTGCAACTGGCCGTGGCGCTCGCGCTGCTGGGGCGGATGCCGGACGTGGCGCACCTGGCCGACGTGTCGCAGCCGGCGGTCAGCCAGGCCATTGCGCGGCTCGAGGCCGACCTGGGGCAGCCGGTCTTCGTGCGCGGCGGCCCGCGCATGGAACCGACCGACATCGGGAGCCGCTGGATCATCCATTTCACCCGCGTGCTGCACGAGCTGCAGCAGCTGCGGCAGTGCGCCGGTGCGTACCGCCCGTGACGCCGGCTCAGGCGGCCGCCAGCGCCTTGCCGCCGGCCACGGACATCTGCGCGGGCAGCGCCACGCCATTCTTCACCGCGACCAGCTCCGCGAGGATCGAGATCGCGATCTCGTACGGGGTCTTGCTGCCGATGTACAGGCCGATCGGGCCGTGCAGCTTCGCGACCTGGTCCCCGGTGAGATCGAATGCGCGCAGGCGCTCGCGCCGCCGCGCGTCGTTGGCGCGCGAGCCGATGGCGCCGACGTAGAACGCGTCCGTCCTGAGTGCCTCCATCAGCGCGAGGTCGTCCAGTTTCGGGTCGTGGGTGAGGGCGACCACGGCGCTGCGGCTGTCCAGCTTCATCTCCAGCACGAGGTCGTCCGGCATCGCGTGCACGACCTCCACGCCCGGCAGGCTCCAGCTGGCGCGGTATTCTTCGCGCGGATCGCACACGGTCACTTCGTATTCCAGCCCGACGGCGATCTGCGCCAGGAATTGCGACAGCTGGCCGGCGCCGATGATCAGCATGCGCAGCAACGGTCCATGCACGGTGGCGAGCGCCCGGTCGTCCATGCGCAGCCGGTCGTCCGGGCGGGCCGGGGCCAGCGTGACGCCGCCCGTCGCCAGGTCGAGCGTGCGCCGCGTCAGCACCCGGCGCCGTGCCAGCGCGTGCAGTTCCGCGATGCGGCTGTGCGGTCCCAGCGGCTCCACGACCAGCTGGATCGTGCCGCCGCAGGGCAGGCCGAAGCGGTGCGCCTCGTCCGCCGAGATGCCGTAGGTGACGACTTCCGGGCGCCTGCGGGTGATGCCGTGCGTGCGCACCGCGGCGATCAGGTCGTCCTCGATGCAGCCGCCCGAGACCGAGCCGACGACCATGCCGTCGGTCCGGATCGCCATCGTGGCGCCTTCCGGCCGGGGACTCGAGCCCCAGGTCCGGGCCACGGTCACGTATTCACATGGCTGTCCCGCCGCCAGCCACGCGTCGCAGGCCTTCAGCACTTCCAGGTCGATGTTGTCCATGGGGCGAGTGTAGCGGCGGGACCGGTCGTGCAAACGATGAAATATTTTCATGCCCGCCATGAGGATTCGTCGTTTGCGGGCGCCGCGGTGCGTCATCAATATGTCCAGCATCACCGACATCGATGACGTCATGGAGAACCCACCAATGAGCAATACACACCCTGCGGGCCCCGCCTTTGCCGCTGCGGGCGACGGGACGCGGATCGCGTACCGCCGCTTCGGCCGGCGCGGCAGCCGGCAGCGCATCCTGCTGTTGCATTCCCTCGCGATGGACGGCCTGTTCTGGGAGCCGGTCGCGGATCGGCTGGCCGGCGAGGCCGACATCGTCGCCGTCGACTGCCGGGGCCACGGCCTGTCCGGCAAGCCGGCCGGCCCGTACCACGCCGCGCAATTCGCCGACGACGTCCGCGCCGTCTGTACGGCGATCGGCTTTGGGCCGGCCGTCGTGGCCGGCGCGTCGATGGGCGGCTGCGTGGCGCTGCAGTTCGCCGCCAGCCATCCCGGACCGACATGTGCGCTCGGCCTGTTCGATACCACGGCCTGGTACGGCCCCACCGCGCCGGCCGACTGGAGGCAGCGGGCCGACAAGGCACGCGCCGAAGGCCTGCGCGCGCTGGTCGGCTTCCAGAGCACGCGCTGGTTCAGCGACGCCTTCCGTGAAGCCCATCCGGACGTGCTGACGCGCGCGGTCGACACCTTCCTGCGCAACGATGTCGAGGCATTCGCGTCCACGTGCGGGATGCTCGGCGACTTCGACGGCCGCGCGCTGCTGGCGGACATCGCGGTACCGACAGCCATCCTCGTGGGCGAAGACGACTACGCGACGCCGGTCGCGATGGCGCAGGTCCTGCACGGCGGCATCGCCGGCTCGACGCTGGATGTACTGCCCGGCGCCCGTCACCTGACGCCGCTCGAACATACCGACGCCGTCGCCGACGCGCTGCGCGGCCTGCTGGCCCGCAGCCGGACAACGCAAACACAGGAGTAAGCGATGGCACCCTTCGAACTCGCGCGTCCCGCCACGCTGCAGGACGCGATTGCGCTCCTCGATCCCGAGGACCCGGACATCCGCCCGGTCGGCGGCGGCACGGCGGTGATGCTGATGATGAAGGCGGGCGTGCTGCGTCCGACGCGGCTCGTCAGCCTGGCCGGCATCGAACCGGAACATGCGCGGCTGGGCGTCGGGGCCGACGGCGCGCTGCGCATCGGCGGCCTCGCGCGCCTGTCGGCGCTGGAGCACTCGGTCGCCGTCAGGGAAGGCTGGCCGATGCTGGCGCGTACCCTGCGCACCCTGTCCAACGTGCGTGTGCGCCACGTGGCCACCGTGGGCGGCAACCTGGCTCACGCCGATCCGCACATGGACCTGCCGCCCGTGCTGTCGGCGCTGGGCGCGCGGGTGACGGTCACGGGGCCGGACGGGACGAGAACCCTGCCGGTCGAGGACCTGTCGACCGGCTACTACGAGACGGTCCTCGCGCGCGACGAACTGGTCACCGCCGTCGACGTCCCGGCGCAGGCCGGCCGCGCCGGCGCCTACATGAAGGTCACGACGCGCGCGGCGCACGACTGGCCGGCGCTGGGCGTGGCCGTCGTGCTCGACCTCGACGGCGAACAGGTCCGCGACGCCCGCGTCTTCGTCGGGGCCGCCACGGACCGGCCGACCCGCCTCGCGGGCGCCGAAGCGCTGCTGCGCGGCGCGGCGGCGCGCGACGACGCGGTGCTGAAGCGGGCCGGCGAAGCGGCGGCCGCGGAACTCGACATCGTCGGCGATCCGCACGGCTCCGCCAGCTACAAGAAACACCTGCTATCGGTCTACCTGGGACGCGCCGTCAGGTGCGCGCTCGCGGGCGGGGCCGGAAAGGAACACGCATGAATCGTAACGATACCGCCGCGGCGACGGCCCCGGACCGCCAGATCGGGCGCCACCTCGACCGCCTCGAATCGCGCGCCAAGGTGACCGGCCGCGCCGAATACATCCACAACCTGGTCTTGCCGGGGATGCTGCACGCGAAGATCTTCCGCAGCACGGTCGCGCACGGGCGCATCGTGGGCATCGACGTCGAGGCCGCGCGCGCCCTCGCGGGCGTGCATGCCGTCTATACGGCCGAGGACATCCTGCGCGTGATCCCGGTGCCATACTACGGCCCGGCGTTCCACGACCAGCCCATCCTCGCGATCGGCAAGGTGCACTACGTCGGCGAACCGGTCGCCGTGGTCCTCGCCAGCGACCCGCACGTGGCCGAGGAGGCGACCCACCTGATCGTCGCCGACTACGAGGAATTGCCGGCCGTGTTCGACGAGGTCGAGGCCGCGAGTTCCGGCGTCCACGTGCACGACACCCTGAAGCCGGCCGGCACGTTCCCCGACCTGAAGCATCTGGCGGGCCGCAGCGGCACGAACGTGGCGCTCGACTTCAAGCTGCGCCGCGGCGACCCGGATGCGGCGTTCGCGGCCGCCGACCATGTGTTCGAACACACGTTCCGCACGCAGCAGGTGATGCACGTGCCGCTCGAGCCGATGGTCTCGGTGGCGGAAGCGGGCGACGGTACGCTGACCATCCACACGGCGTCGCAGAGCCCGTCCTTCGTGCGCATCGAGATCGCGCGCCTGCTGGGCTGGGCCGAGAACCAGGTGCGCGTGCGCACCGCGCTGCTGGGCGGCGGCTTCGGCGCCAAGCTGTACATCAAGCTGGAAGCGCTGGCGGCCGCGCTGGCGCTGCTGGCGCGCCGCCCCGTGCGCGTCGCGCTGACGATGGAAGAGCAGTTCTTCACCATCACCAAGCACGCGACCACGGTGCGCATCAAGACCGCGGTGACGAACGACGGCAGGATCACGGCGCGCAAGTGCGACGTCTACTGGAACGGCGGCGCCTACGCCGACATCGGTCCGCGCGTGACGCAGAAGTCCGGCTTCACGGCGACCGGCCCGTACGAGATCGACAACGTGTCGATCGACTCCTACGCCGTCTACACCAATCTGCCGCCGGCCGGCGCCTTTCGCGGCTTCGGCATCCCGCAGGTGGTGTGGCCGTACGAAAGCCAGGCCGACATCATCGCACGCGCCCTGAAGATCGACCCGGTCGAATTCCGCCGCAAGAACATCCTGCGCGACGGCCGCGAGCACCCGACCGGTACCGTGATGCGCGACGCCGCACTCGAGCTGGTGCTGGACCGCGTCGCCGACCGCCTGCGCTGGAACGACCCGTTCGACCACGGCGGCGGCACGGTGAAACGCGGGCGCGGCATCGGCATCGGCTTCAAGGCGCTGGTGGCGCCGACGACGTCGGTCGCGATGGTCAGCCTGGGCGGCGACGGCAGCTGCATCGTCTATTCGAGCACGGTCGACATGGGCCAGGCGTCCGACACGGCAATGGCGCTGGTCGCGGGCGAGGTGCTGGGCATCGCCGCCGAACGCATCAAGGTCATCCACCCGGACACGGACGTGACGCCGTACGACATGGCGACGCTCGGTTCGCGCTCCACGTTCCACATGGGTCACGCGGTGCGCCTCGCGGCCGAGGATGCGCTGGCGAAGATGCGCGCGCTGGCGGCCGAGCTGGGCCTGCCGTCCGACGGACGCCTGGACGCCGGCGTCCTGCTGAAGAAGAAGTACGGCATGCCGGCCGGTAACGTGGTGGGCGTCGGGAGCTTCATGCCCGGCTACGTGAAGCCGGATGCGGAGACGGGACAGTCGCCGGACATCACGCCGAACTGGATGGTGGGCGGCTGCGGCGTCGAGGTGGAGGTGGACACCGAGACCGGCCACTTCCGCATCGTCCGCTTCGAGAACGTGGTCGACTGCGGCACGCCGCTCAACCCGAAGGTGGTCGACACCCAGATCTCGGGCGCGGCCATCATGCAGCTGGGTCTCACGATGCTGGAGCGGATGGAGTTCGACGCCACCGGCCAGCTGCGCAATGCCTCGTTTTCCGAATACAAGATCCCGGGCATCCACGACATCCCGCCGGTGATCGGCCGCGAGGTCGTCGACGCGCACCAGGCCAATGGCCCGTTCGGCGCCAAGGGCGTGGGCGAGAGCGCGACGTTCGGTGTCGCCTCCGCCATCGCCGAGGCGATCGAGGACGCGGTGGGCGTGCGCCTGACGGCGCTGCCGCTGACGCCCGAAGCCGTCTACCGCGCCATGTGCGCGGCCCGCAACGAACCCCTGTCCGAGGAATGAAGACATGACCATGAGCGACACCACCATCGAGATCCGCTTCGTGCTGAACGGCGCGCCGGTCCGCACCCGCGTGCAGCCGCACGAGACCCTGCTCGACGTGCTGCGCCGCGACTTCGCGCTGTACGGCGCGCGCGAAAGCTGCGGCCAGGGCCTGTGCGGCTGCTGCACGCTGGACGTCAACGGCGAGACCGTGTCGGGCTGCCTGTACCTCGCGGCCATGGCCGACGGCGCCACGGTCGGCACCATCGAGCAGCTCGATGCGGACGGCACGCTGGATCCGGTGCAGGAAGCCTTCATCGAATGCGGCGCCTTCCAGTGCGGCTTCTGCACCTCCGGCATGATCATGATGAGCCGCGAGCTGCTGCGCCACAATGCCGATCCGTCGGAGTCCGACATCAAGAGCTATTTGTCGGGTAACCTGTGCCGTTGCGCGACTTACCCGGAGGTGGTCTCCGCGGTCAGGCTGGCTGCGTGCAAGCGCCGTAAAGAATCCGCCTGAGCGGGCACCGGCGGATAACGACGACAAGGAGACGAACATGCTCAACCGCGTGCAAGGCGCGGCGCAGGCCGGGGCCGGACAGGTCTGGTACCGCGCGATCGACCGCCAGCAGTGGAAGGCGCTGCTGGCGTCCAACCTCGGCTGGTTCTTCGACGGCTACGAGACCTATGCCATGATCCTGACGATCGGCATGGCCCTGGGCCAGCTGCTCGGGCCGGGCACGCACGCCGGCATCCCGTACTACGCCGGACTCGTGATCGGCCTGACCCTGCTCGGCTGGGGCATCGGCGGCCTGGTCGGCGGCGTGCTGACCGACTACATCGGCCGCAAGAAGATGATGCTGGTGGCGATCCTCGCCTACTCGATCACGACGGGCCTGTCCGCCTTTTCCTGGGACCTGCCGTCGTTCATCGCGCTGCGCTTCGTCGTCGGCCTGGCGATGGGGTCGGAGTGGGCGACCGGCACCGCGATGACGGCCGAGCTGTGGCCGGATCGCCACCGCGGCAAGGGCGCGGGCCTGATGCAGTGCGGCCTGGGCCTGGGTTTCTTCACCGCGTCGTTCGTGTGGCTGTTCATGAGCCATGCGGGCGAGCACGCGTGGCGCTACATGTACCTGGTCGGCGTGCTGCCGGGCCTCGCCACCTTGTGGATGCGCGCCGGGATCCCCGAGTCGGAACAGTGGGAAAAGGTCGACCGCGAACGCCGCGCCGCGCGCGCGCTGGAGCGCAGCGGCGCCCGGCTCGACGACAGCATGCAGGCCCTGACGCGCTTCACCGCGGTCGACCTGCTCAAGCAGCCGGATCTGCGCCGCCGCACGATCATCGCCGTGCTGATGTCGCTGACGACGACCCTCGGCTGGTGGGGCATCTCGACCTGGGTGCCGCCGTACATCGGCGCCGTGGCCGCCGCGCAGGGCGGGTCGGCCCAGACCTGGGCCAGCCTGGCCGGCATGGTCTACAACGTGGGCGCGATCGCGGGCTACATCGGCCTGGGCTTCCTGGCCGACACCTACGGCCGCAAGCCGGTGACGATGCTGTTCTTCGCCATGGCCTTCATCCTGACGCCCGTGCTGTTCCTGTGGACGCATGCGCTGGGGCTGTTGCTGCTGGTGGCGATCGTGACCGGCTTCTTCAGCCTGGGCCAGTACACGTGGATGCCGACCTGGCTGCCGGAACTGTATCCGACCCGCATCCGCGGCACCGCGATCGCGTTCTGCTTCAACGTGCCGCGCTTCCTCGCCTGGGCCGGCCCGCTGACGGCCGGTACGCTGATCACGAAGTTCGGCGGCTACGGCCACGCGGCCGTCACGGTCGGCTGCATCTACCTGCTCGGCCTCGTGCTGACCCCGTTCCTGCCCGAGACGGTGGGCAAACCCCTTCCCAAGGACTGACCGACATGAAAGCGATCTTCACCACCGAGGGCCCGGCGCCGGCCGGCCATTATCCCCAGGCGATCGAGGCCGGCGGCTTCGTGTTCGTGTCCGGCATGCTGCCCGGTCCGGGCGTGGCGACCGACGGTCCGGACAATTTCGAGCGCCAGGTGCGCGCCGCGCTCGAACACTGCCGGCGCGTGCTCGCCGCGGCGGACTGCGGTCTGGACGCCGTGGTCCAGTGCACGGCCTACATCGTCGGCGTCGAGCACTGGCCGGAATTCAACCGGATCTATGCCGACGTGTTCGGCGATCACCGTCCCGCGCGCGCGGTCGTGCCGGTGCCCGAGCTGCACTACGGCTTCCTCGTCGAACTGCAGATGACGGCCTACAAGTCGCCGGCCGCCTGATCCTCGTCCGCGCCCGCCGTGCGGGCGCTCCACCAGCGGCGCCGCAGCGCGTCGCGCACCAGCTTGCCGCGCGCGTTGCGCGGCAGCGCATCCACGACCGACACCGACTTCGGCTGCTTCTCGCGCGGCAGCCGCGCGGCGCACCACGCGAGCAGCGCGTCGACGTCGATGCCGCGGTGCGCATGCGGCACCACGAAGCAGGCGGGCTCCTCGCCATACACGGGATCCGGCACGCCCAGCGCCGCGGCCTCGGCCACGTCCGGATGCGCCAGCAGCACTTCCTCGATTTCCTGCGGCACGATCTTGACGCCGCCGCGGATGATCAGGTCGTCCGTGCGCCCCAGGATGCACACGAAGCCGTCGTCGTCGCGCATGGCCGCGTCGCGCATCGCGAAGGGCGCGCCGCGGATCGGATCGACGCCGCCGTCCGCGCGCAGCAGGCCAAGGGCCAGCTTGGTGCCGGCGACCACCACCTGGCCGGCCTGGTTGGGCGGACAGGGCTGCCCGTCGGCGTTCAGCACGTCGAACGCGATGCGGCGCACCGGCTGGCCCACGGTGCCCACCTTGCGCGCGCCGGCGCGGTTCGCGCACATCCAGCCCGCCTCGGACGAGCCGTACAGGTTCAGGATCCCGACGCCGTACAGCGCCTCGAAGCGCTCCCATTGCGGACGGGCCAGCGGGGCGCTGCTGCACGTCATCGCGCGCACGCCGGCCAGGGTCGCCGGCGGCAGCGGTGCCTCCAGCAGGATGTTGACGACCGCCGGCACGCCGACGCAGACCGTGATCTTTTCGCGGCGCAGCCAGCCGGGCAGGCTGCGCCGCGAGAAGCGCGGCGCCACGCACAGGGTCAGGCCGGCGATCAGGCAGGGCATGAGGCTCAGGATCTGGGCCGAGTACCAGTCGAAGGAACGGTACTCGAGCAGGCGGTCGGCGGCCGTCAGGCCGATCGTGTCGATGGTGTCGAGGCCGTTCTGCCAGTAGCAGCCGTGGTCGTACAGCAGCAGCTTGGGTTCGCCGCTGGTGCCGGAGGTGCAGCAGATGCTGGCCAGGTCGTCCGGGCCGTTTTCCGGCAGGCCGGCCGGCGCCGGGCCCGTGGCCAGCGACAGTTCGTCCGGTGCCGCGTCCGCGCCCCAGCGGCCGTGGCGCAGGACCGGGAAACCCGCGAACGGGGACGCGTCCGCGCCGGCCGGCGCGAGCACCAGCGCGGGCTGCAGGATGGCGGCCACCGAGCGCACGACCGCGGCGCCTGAAAATCCGGGATCGAGCGGGCACACGACGGCGCCCAGGCGCCAGGTCGCGATCCACAGCAGCAGTTTGTCGATGCCGTTGGCGCCCGCCAGTAGCACGCGCGCGCCGGGCGCGAGTCCGTGCGCGCGCAGGCGGCCCGCGATGGCGTCGGCCGCATCGGCCAGTTCGCCGAACGCGATGCCGCGCCGGGTCGCGACGTCGACGAGCGCCCGCCGGTGCGGGTCGCGCCGGGCGTGCGCGCGCAGCAGCGCGCCGATCGACTGGAAGGATGGATCGTTCAGGAGACCTTCTGTTCCGGCCATGGGTGTTCTTGCCGGGGACCGGACCCGAGGCGCGCGAGCGCCCAGTCGCGGAACACTTCGACGCGCTTGAGCTTCGCCTTGCCGGACGGGCTCGTGATGAAGTAGGCGGAGCTCGACGGCACGCGCAGCGCGAACGGTTCGACCAGCCGCCCGCTCGCGAGGTCGGCGTCGACCAGCGGCGTGCGGCCGATGGCCACGCCCATGCCGGCCAGCGCCGCTTCGAGCGACGTCAGCTGCAGGTGGAAGACGGCCTCGCCGTCGAATTCGGCGTGCGCCAGGCCGGCCGCCTCGAGCCAGGCCGGCCAGTCGTCCTGGTACATCGAATAGAAATAGGTGCGCACCTGGCGCATGCGCGCGAGGCCCTCTGCCACCGTCGCGAACGGGCCCGCGCGTTCCAGCAGCGCCGGCGCGCACACGGGGAAGAATGCCTCGCTCTGCAGCCGGTCGGCGCGCATGTCGCCCCAGTGACCGGAACCGTAGCGGATCGCGACGTCGTAGGCGTTGCGCGTAAAAACGTCGAAGCTGCTGCTGGTGTTGAGGTGGACGGTGATGTCCGGATGGGCTTCCTGGAATTCCGGCAGCGCCGGAATCAGGCATTTCACCGCGTACGTGGGCAGGCAGGCGATCGTGAGGACGACCTTCGTTTCGCGCTTGCGCGTGCGGTCGGTCGCGGCCGAGAGCAGGCTGATCGCCTCGTGCACCGAGCGCAGGTACTCGCTCCCCGCCGGCGTCAGCGCGAGGATGTTGCGGCGCCGGACGAACAGCTTGGTGTCCAGGCGTTCCTCGAGCGTGCGGATCTGGTGGCTGATCGCCGTCTGCGTCAGGTGCAGCTCCTGGGCCGCCTTGGTGAAGCTGAGGTGACGGGACGCCGCATCGAATGCAAGCAAACTCTGCAATGAAGGGATATTCGGTCTCATCCTCGCAACTCAAACATGACTGCCAAAGGCGTTTTCATTATACCCCCGCGTTACTTTGAAGCAGTTTGCACTGGCAATAGGCAATCTGGAAACGAAATTTTTTCATGCCGTCCATTCGAAAACGTCGTTTGCCGGCGCCCGCGGGGCGCGGGCAAGCTGTCCGCAGGGCTCGCATGCCGCGCGCCCGTCAACGGACAGGATGCGGGATGGCGAAGGTGAGGGTGGAACGGCCGCTGGTCGAGATGGAAGGCGACGAGATGGCGCAAGTGATGTGGGCTTGGGTACGCGACCGGCTGGTGCTGCCCTTCGTGGACGTCGGGCTCGTGCGCTTCGACTTGTCGATCGGTCACCGTGCGCGTACGGACGACCGCGTCACGCTCGACGCGGCATCCGCGGCGCGGCGGCACGGGGTGTCGCTGAAGTGCTCGACCATCACACCGGACCGTACCCGCCAGCGCGAACTGGGCCTGGCGCGGGCGCTGCCGTCGCCGAACGGCACCTTGCGCGCCGCGCTCGACGGCGTGATCTTCCGCGAGCCCATCATCTGCCGCAACGTGGCGCGCCTCGTGCCGCACTGGGCGCAGCCGGTCGTGATCGCGCGCCATGCGTTCCGCGAGCAGTACCGCGCGCAGGAACTGGCGGTGCCGGGACCGGGCACGGTGCGCCTCGTGTTCGACGGCGCGGACGGCAGCGAGTCGCGCGAGCTGTACCGCTTCGACGGCCCGGGCGTGGCGCTCGCGCTGTTCAATATCGACGCTTCGATCCGCGGGTTCGCGCGCGCCTGCTTCCACTACGGCCTGCAGCGCCGCATGCCCGTGTATTTCTCGCACAAGGCGACGGTGCTGAAACAGTACGACGGCCGCTTCGTCGACCTGTTCGCCGAGGAATTCGAAGCGTTCGCGCCGGCGTTCGCCGAAGCGGGCCTCGTGTACGCGCCGCGCCTGATCGACGACATGGCCGCGTTCAGCGTGAAGAGCACCGGCGGCTACCTGTGGGCCTGCAAGAACTACGACGGCGACGTCCAGGCCGACTACATGGCGCAAGGCTACGGCTCGCCGGGCCTGATGACGTCCGTGCTGATGTCGCCCGATGGCCGGCTGGTGCAGACCGAGACCGCGCACGGCACCGTGCGCCGCTATTACGACCGCTGGCGCGCCGGCGCGCCGGTGCTGGCCAATCCGCTCGCCACCATCCACGCGTGGAGCCGCGCATTGTGGCACCGCGCGCGCCTGGACGGCACGCCGGACGTCGCGCACTTCGCCGAGACGCTGGAACGGGCGGCGGCGGACCTGGTGGACGAGGGCGTGCTGACGCCCGACCTGGCGCCGCTGGCGGCCGCGCGCCGCGCGCCGGTGGACACGGCCAGCTTCATCGACGCGGTGGCGGCGCGGCTGGCGGGGACGCTGCGATGAACGGCGCGGCATACGGGCCGGGCACGCCGATGTTCGAACCCGGGAATCCTTTCCTCGACCTGCTGGGCGCGCGCCGCACCGGGTGGCGCGACGGCTTCGCGCAGTTCGAGGTCGACATCGTCCCCGCGCTGCTGAACCGCCAGGGCGTGCTGCACGGCGGCGTGATCGCCACCCTGCTCGACGCGGCCTGCGGCTACGCGGGCCTGTACACGCCGGACCAGGCGCAGCCGCTGCACGGGCTGACGCTGTCGCTGACGTGCAGCTTCCTCGACCGCGGCAAGGGCGAACGCATCGCGGCGCGCGGCTGGATCGAGCGGCGCGGCGGCGGCATCTATTTTTCGCGCGGCGAGTTGTGGGTGGACGAGCGCATCCTCGTGGCCACCGCGCAGGGCACCTTCAAATACACGCGGCCGGCATGAAGGATTCTCATGCCAGGCATGAACCACCATCGTTTGCGCCGCCGCCGCGGCCGGCGCAATCTACAGGCTCAACAATCAAGGAGATGGATGTGACGAACAAGACACCCGACGCGCTCGACCTGCGTCCCTGGATCGAGGAAGTGCGCGCGCTGGGCGAGCTGGTCGAGGTCGACGGCGCCGACTGGAACCTCGAACTGGGCGCGATCAGCGAATTGAACGTGAAGCGCGCCCGCCCGCCGGCGCTGCTGTTCGACCGGATCCCCGGCTACGCCGACGGCTTCCGGGTCATGACCTGCAGCACCAGCAGCCCCGCGCGCCTGTCGTCGATCCTGCGCCTCGGTCACCACGACACCCACGCGGGCCTCGTGCAGGCGCTGCGCGGCAAGCCGCGCCAGTGGCAGACCCAGGCCCCGGACTACGAGCCCGTGGACGTCGGCACCGGTCCGGTGTTCGAGAACGTGGCGAGCGGCGCCGACGTCGACGTCGAAGCCTTCCCGGCGCCGCTGTGGCACGAGAAGGACGGCGGCCGCTACATCGGCACCGGCTGCATGGTGGTGACGCGCGACCTCGATTCGGACTGGGTCAACGTCGGCACCTACCGCGTCATGATCCACGACCGCAACCACGTGGGCCTCGACATGATCCCGGGCAAGCACGGCGCGATCCAGTACGACAAGCACATGAAGGCCGGCAAGCCGTTCCCCGTCGCGATCGTGATCGGCTGCGATCCGCTCGGCTACCTGATTTCCGGCATCGAGGTGCCGTTCGGGATGTGCGAACTGAATTACATCGGCGCGATCCTGCAGCGCCCCGTGTCGGTGGTGAAGGGCCAGCTGACCGGCCTGCCGATCCCGAGCGGCGCGGAGATCGTGCTGGAAGGCTGGGCCCATCCGGGCGACGAGCGCATCGAAGGCCCGTTCGGCGAATTCCACGGCTACTACCCGGGCAAGCCCGCGACCGCGCCGGTGGTCACGATCGAGCGCGTCTACTACCGCGACAATCCGATCATCATGGGCAGCCCGCCGGCCAAGCCGCCCAACGATTATTCGTACTCGAAGGCGGTGATGCGCTCGGCGCTGCTGATCGACGCGCTGCAGGCGGCCGGCGTGCCCGACGTCGCCGGCGTGTGGGCCCACGAGATCGGCGGCGCGCGCATGTTCAACGTCGTATCGATCCGCCAGCGCTACGCCGGCCACGCGCGCCAGGCCGGCCACATCCTCAACCAGTGCGGCGTGGGCGCCTACATGTCGCGCTACACGATCGTGGTCGACGACGACATCGATCCGTCGAACATGCAGGAAGTGATGTGGGCGGTGGCCACGCGTTCCGATCCGGAGCTGGACATCGACATCATCAAGCGCGGCATGGGCTCGAAGAACGACCCGATGTCGATCGCGTACCCGTACAAGGCGCCGTTCAACTCGAAGGCGATCATCGACGCCTGCCGCCCCTACGATTTCATCGACGAATTCCCGGAAGTGGCGGAAGCGAGCAAGGAACTGCAGCAGGCCACGCTGGCCAAGTGGCACCACATCCTCGACAAGTGAGAACGACATGGAACTGACCGACGAAATCATCCTGCCGCTGCCGCGCGACACCGTATGGGCGGCCCTCAACGATCCGCGCATCCTGCAGGCCGCCGTGCCCGGCTGCGAAACGTTCGACCCCGACGGCGACGACAGCTACAAGGTGGTCCTGGCCGCCAGCGTGGGCCCCATCAAGGCGCGCTTCGCCGGCCGCATGACCTTGCGCCACCGGCGCCCGCCCGACGGGTATGCGCTGAGCTTCGAGGGCAGCGGCGGCGCCGCCGGCAATGCCAAGGGCAGCGCCGACGTGCAGCTGTATGCGGAAGGCGACGGCACGCGCCTCGTCTACCGCTCGGAAGCCCAGGTGGCGGGACGCCTGGCCCAGGTGGGCGCGCGCCTGATCGACGGCGTGGCGCGCAAGATGGCCGCCGCCTTCTTCAAGCGCTTCACCGACGCGCTGCTGAACGAGCAGGCCGCATGATGGGGGCGGCGGGCGGGGCGCGCCGCCGCATCGTGGTCGGCATCAGCGGGGCATCCGGCGCCGTGTACGGCGTGCGCCTGCTGCACCTGCTGCGCCGGGCCGGGGTCGAATCGCACCTGGTCGTGAGCCGCTCGGCGCAGGTGACGCTGGCGCAGGAACTCGACATGGGACTGGACGACCTGCGGCCGCTGGCGGACGCGTTCTACCCGAACGCCGACATCGGCGCCGCCATCTCGAGCGGCTCGTTCCGCGTCGACGGCATGGTGATCGCGCCGTGCTCGATCAAGACGCTGTCCGAGGTGGCGACAGGCTGCACCGGTTCGCTGCTGTCGCGCGCGGCGGACGTGATGCTGAAGGAGCGCCGGCGCCTCGTGATGATGGTGCGCGAGACGCCTCTGCACGCCGGTCATATCCGCAGCCTGGCCGCGGTGACCGACGCGGGCGCGATCGTGTATCCGCCCGTGCCTGCGTTCTACGCCAGGCCGGCCACCATCGAGGAGATGGTCGACCATACATTGGGCCGCGTGCTCGACCTGTTCGGCATCGAGACCGGCGCCGTGAAGCGCTGGGAAGGCATCGCCGAGGCCATGCGCACGCCCGACTGAAAGCGGTACCGGCTCGCCGTGCCGGACCCGCGCGGCGCAACGACAAGACAGACATTAACCGGAGGAGAGCAGCATGCAGGACAGTTTGCAGGGCAACACACGCCTGGTCGAAGACAGGACCGAGGCGGACGATCTGTTGCGCCGGATCGAGAGCGTACCGTTCTCGGGCTGGCACGCGCGGGCCCGGGTCATCGTCGGCAGCGCGACGTTCTTCGATGCGTTCGACGCGCTGGCGCTGGCGTTCGTGCTGCCGGTGCTGATTTCGATCTGGCACATCGCGCCGGTGCAGATCGGCATCCTGATCGGCGCGAGCTACGTGGGCCAGCTGATCGGCGCGCTGTACTTCGGCTGGCTGGCCGAGCGCATCGGCAGGATCAGGAGCGCCACGTGGGCCATCGCCATCATGTCGGTGATGAGCCTCGGGTGCGCGCTCAGCGGCAACTTCAACGTGCTGCTCGTGTGCCGCTTCATCCAGGGCATCGGCGTCGGCGGCGAGATGCCGGTGGCCGCCACCTACATCAACGAGCTGTCGAACGCCCACGGGCGCGGCAAGTACTTCATGTTGTACGAGATGATCTTCCCGGTGGGCCTGATGGCGGCGGGGCAGCTGGGCGCCGTGCTGGTGCCGTCGGTGGGCTGGGAGACGATGTTCTACGCCGGCGCGGTGCCGGGCCTGGTGGTCGCATGGCTGGTGGCGCGCCTGCCGGAATCGCCGCGCTGGCTGATTTCCCGGGGCCGCCTGGCCGAGGCCGAGGTGGTGGTGCGCGCCATGGAAGCGAGCACGCCGCGCCGCAACCCGCCGCGCACCGCCGCGACCAGGCCGGCGCCGGCCGGCCAGCGCCGCCTGGGCGAGCTGCTGTCCCCGTTCTACCGCAAGCGCACGCTGATCGTGTGGGTGCTGTGGGCGGCGGCCTTCTTCGTGTCGAACAGCCTGAACAACTGGCTGCCGACGCTGTACAAGACCGTGTACCACCTGCCGCTGAAAGATGCGCTGCGCGCCGCGTCGTACACGAACATCGCCCAGGTCGTGCTGCTGCTGGGCTGCGCCTTCGTGATCGATCGCATCGGGCGGCGCAACTGGACCGTCACCGCGTTCTGCGCCGGCGCCGTCATGCTGGCCGGGCTGGGCTTCTATGGCGCGCACAGCGTCGACAGCGTGATGGTGTTCGCCACGCTGAGCTACGGCGTCATCGGCTCGACGGCCGCCGTGCTCTACCTGTACACGCCCGAGGTGTATCCGACCCGGATGCGCGCGGCCGGCACCGGCATCGCGACGTCCTGGCTGCGCCTCGCGTCGGCGGTCGGCCCGTCGCTGGTCGGCATGCTGGTGCATTCCGGTGGCGTCAACGCCGTGTTCCTGCTGTTCGCCGGCGTCAGCGTGGTCGGCGCCGTTGCCGCCCTCGGCATGATCGAGACGCGCGGCCGCAGCCTCGAAGAGATCGCGCCCTAGGCGCCGCAGTATCCCCAACAGCGCCCCGCAGTGGGCGCGATGACCACAGCAAAAGGAGACACGAGCATGAGAACTCGACGCATCGTCACGTCCATGGCCGCCGCCATGGCGCTGGCGCCCTGGTGCACGCAGGTGCAGGCGCAATCCACGTCGGTCCAGTTTTATGGATTGATCGGCAGTTATGTCGGCACCACCAAGGTGAGCGGGGCGCCATCGTCGACCACCGTGGTCAACGGCGGCGGCCTGACGACCTCCTTCTTCGGCTTCCGGGGCGAGGAAAACCTGGGAGGCGGCACCAGCGCCTTCTTCACGCTGGAAAGCTTCTTCCAGCCCGACAGCGGCATGTACGGCCGCACCCCGGCCGATCCGCTGTTCTCGCGCAATGCCTTCGTCGGGCTGAAGGGCCGGTACGGCAAGATCAGCATCGGGCGCCACATGACGCCCACCTACATCAGCATGCAGGCGGTGAATCCGTTCGGCGGCTCGGTGCAGTTCTCGCCGCTCGTCGTGCAGAGCTTCATCCCGGCGTTCAACAACGCCGTGCTGGGCGACAGCGTGTGGAACAACACCGTCCAGTACAGCACCCCGTCGTTCGGCGGCCTGGTGGGCACGCTCGACTACGCGCCGGGCGAAACGGCCGGCCGCTCCGGCGTCGCCAACACCGGTGTGCACCTGCGCTACGACGCCGGGCCGCTGACGGCGGTGGCGTCGGGGCAGCGGGTCCGCCTGCTGTCGACCGCGACGGTGCCCGTGCTGACCGAGCAAAAGGCATGGCTGGCCGGTTTCGCCTACGATTTCCGGGTCGTGAAGGTGTACGCCGCGGCCGTGGGGACCGAGACGTACGGCACACCGACCTCGACCCGCACCTGGTCGCTCGGCGCGACCATGCCGCTGGGGCGGGGATACCGGCTCATCGCCGCGTATGCCCACACCGACCGCGACACGCCGAAGGTGGCCAGCACCGACCGCCGGACCGGCACCTTGTGCCTGGACTATTCGCTGTCCAAGCGCACCGACCTGTTCCTGGCGGCGATGAACGACAAGCGCAGCGGGGCCGGATCCGGCACCTCGACCGCGCTCGGGATACGTCACACGTTCTAGGCGGCCTGGTAGCCGAGGCGCGCGCGGGCGGAGGTGGGCGCCGGCGCGGCCCTGGCATCGAGGTGGAACAGGCTGACCACTTCGGCCAGCCTGTCGGCCTGGTCGCGCAGCGCGGTGGCGGCTGCGGCCGATTCCTCGACGAGGGCGGCATTGTGCTGCGTGGACGAATCCATGTCGGCGATGGCTTTGTTGACCTGCTCGATGCCGGTGCTCTGCTCGCCGCTGGCGCTGGCGATCTCGGCCACGATGTCGCTGACCTTGCGGATGCTGTCGACCACTTCGCTCATCGTCATGCCGGCCTGGTCGACCAGCTTCGTGCCGTCCTCGACCTTGCTGACCGAGTCCACGATCAGTGCCTTGATCTCTTTCGCCGCGGCGGCCGAGCGCTGGGCCAGCGTGCGCACCTCGCCCGCCACGACGGCGAAGCCGCGGCCCTGTTCGCCGGCGCGCGCCGCTTCGACGGCGGCGTTCAGCGCGAGGATGTTGGTCTGGAACGCGATGCCGTCGATGACCGAAATGATGTCGACGATCTTCTTGGACGAATCGTTGATCGCGCCCATCGTCTGCACGACCTGGTCGACGACGGCGCCGCCCTGCGTCGCGATTTCCGACGCGGCGATCGACAACTGGCTCGCCTGGCGCGCATTGTCCGCGTTCTGGCGCACGGTGCCCGTCAGTTCCTCGACCGTGCTGGCCGTCGTGCCGAGCGAGCCGGCCTGCTGTTCGGTGCGCGAGGACAGGTCCATGTTGCCCGCCGAGATCTCCGCCGATGCCGTCGCGATGGTATCGGTGCCGCTGCGCACCTGGCTGACGATGCCCACGAGGCTGTCGTTCATGTGGCGCAGGGCGCGCAGCAGGGCGCCCGTCTCGCAGGTGCCGCTCGCGTCGATGTGCTGGGTGAGGTCGCCGCCGGCCACTTTCTCGGCCACGTCGACGGCCTGGCGGATCGGGTGGACGATCGTATTGGCCAGCAGCCACGCGCAGACGGCGCCGAACAGCAGGGCGGCACCGGCCACCGCGCCGATCAGGCGCTCGCTGTTACGGTTGGCGTCGTCGATGCCCTTGGCGATGGCGTCGATGCGGTCCTGCTGCATCTTGAGCAGTTCCGCCTGCCGGGCTTCATACGTCACCGACAGCGGCATGAATTCCTCGTTGAGGACGCGGAGGGCGCCGTCGACATCGCCGTCGGCGCGCGCCTTGACGGCCTTTTCCTTGGCGACCGTATAGGCCTTGCGTATGTCGACGATGCTCTTGAACAGCGTGCGTTCCGTGTCGCCTTCCAGCAGCGGTTCGATCTGCTTGATCAACGCGTTGCCGCGCGCGGCCGTCTGGACGGTGTCGGCCTTGAAGAACTCGACCAGGCTGGGGTCCGAGCTTTTCACGACTGCGGCCGTGCGGCGGATCGCGCCGAACGTCTGCGTATGCCAGTCCGCGATCATGCGCTCCTTGGCCAGCGGAACGGTCATCAGCGCGTGCGTCGCGTCGGCGATCGCATGCATGCGCCAGATGGCGGTGGCGGCGATGACGAGGGTCAGGCCCAGCACGAGGGCGAACCCCGCGGCCAGGCGCTTCGCAATGTTGAGGTTGGCGAAAAAGCGCATCGGTTTGTCTCTCTTGAAATGTTGTCGTTTTCTCTGCGGCGGCGCCGCACACGATGGTCCGTCTGCTGCGGATTTTCCGTATGGACGACTATTTATAGTTGCTTTACGGCAGCGACATCAACCAGATTCGCGGTTATTTTCACGAACCGTTGTCGGCGGGTGACAGCGTTCGCGTTTGGCGAATGGGCGTTGCGAACATACGGTTGGACGGGGCGCGGCGAACGTGGTTATCCTGGTCCGACCGGCCGGCGTTCCTGGCCACGCCTTCCCGCGCAGTGCGCATGACAACTTGAACAATATTCTGAGACGGCCGGACCTGACGACGTTCCAGCTTTTCCTGGCGATCCAGGAAGAAGGGTCGCTGACCCGCGCGGCGGAGCGCGAGGCGATCGCGGTGTCCGCGGCCAGCAAGCGGCTGGCCGAGATGGAGCAGGCGCTCGGCGTCGCGCTGGTCCTCCGCAACGCGCGCGGCATGAAGCTCACGCCGGCCGGCGAGTCGCTGCCGACCCACGCGCGGCGCATCCTGCTCAGCGTCGACAAGATCGGGGAGGAACTCGCCGAGCATGCCCAGGGGCTGCGCGGCTACGTGCGCATGGTCGCCAACCTGTCGGCCATCGTGGCGTTTTTGCCGGAAGACCTGCGCGCCTTCTCGCGCAGCACGAACAGATCAGGCTCGACCTGGACGCACGACGTGTTCCTCGCCATCGGCCGGCCGCTCGGCCTGACCGCCGTGGAGATCGACAAGCCGTGGGCGGTGCGCGAACTGCGCATGCGTCGGGCGCCAGTCGTGGCGCCGTCTATTGCCGTGTCCAGGACAAGCATGCATCGTATGAGGTGCTCGCCGAGCGGATCATGGCGAAGACATGGCACGTCGAGGACCCGCCTGGCCATGCGCACCGGCGGGGAAGACGACGCGGACCCGCAGTCCCCGCGCGCCATCCGGCCGGTCGAGCAGGGAGATGGTCGCGCCGATCCGGTCGACGATCGACGCCGTGATCGCGAGCCCGAGGCCCGAACCGATCTCGCCGCTGCCGAGCACGCGGTAGAACGGATCGAACACGCGCTCGCGCTCGGCGGGGGCGATGCCCGGTCCCGTGTCGTCGACGTCGAGCACGATGCGGTCGCTCGCGGCGGTCACGCCGATGTCGACGCGTCCGCCTTCCGGCGTGTAGCGTATCGCATTGTCGACGAGATTCTTGACGAGGATCCGGATGTCCATGGCGCGCCCCGTAACCGACGCATCGGCGTCGCCCACCATCCCGAGATCGATCGCCTTGGCCTCCGCCAGCGGCACGAGGTCCTCGAAGGCTTCCTGGATCGCCTTCTGCAAGGGTACCCGCGTCAACGGCTCGCCGCCGCCCTCCTGGGCGCGTGCCAGCGTCAGCAACTGGTCGAGCAGGATGCGCGTGCGTGCCAGGCCTGCCGACAGGGTGTCGAGCCGGGCGCGCGCCTCGCGCGGCATCTCGGTCGCCGCCAGGCGCTCCGCCTGCAGCGACATGGCCGTCATCGGCGAACGCAGTTCATGCGCCGCGTCCGCGATGAAGCGCCGCTGCAGCGCCAGTGCGCGCGCGGTGCGGGCGATCAGCTTGTTGATCTCGCTGACGAAGGGCCATACCTCGGACGGGAGCGGCGTCCTGTCCAGTTCCCGCAAGTCGTGGCCGCGGCGCTTGCCGAGCTGTACGGCCAGCCTTTGCAGGGGCAGGAACATCGTACGCACCAGCAGCGCCGTCAGCAGGATGAGGACCGGACCGAGGAACAGGATGGGCATCACGGTGCGCAGGGCGCTCGAGCGGGCCGCGGCGTCGCGGACCGCCGTCTGCTGCGCGACGGCGACGCGTACGCCTTTCAGGTTGGTGCGGACGAAGACGCGCCATGTTTCGTCGCCGATGGCAACCGTCTGCAATCCGTCGGGCAGGGCCGGGCCGAAACGCGGGGGCCTTTCCGGTTCGGGAATGCGGGTGCCGGGCGCGTCGATGAAACGCACGATCAGGCGCGCGTCGAAATCGACGTCGCCGACCTTTTCGCGCGCCATCGGCGATGTCGGCACGGCGTCCAGTCTGCTGATGAGGTAGCCGACCTGGCGCAGCTGCGTGTCCTGGCCGCGGTGCGCCTCGGCGGTGGCGGCCATGTAGGAATAGAGGCCGGCGCCGACGGCGCCGACCAGGATGGCCGCCGAGATCCACAGCGACAGCCTGAAGCGCAACGACGCCGTCAACGGCCCTTCGCGACCATCCATCCCACGCCCCGGACGTTCTTGATGATGTCGCTGCCCAGCTTCTTGCGGATCGAATGGATCAGGAACTCGATCGCGTTGCTCTCGATCTCTTCGTTCCAGCCGTAGACCCTGTGTTCGAGTTCCAGGCGGGAGAGGATGGCCCCAGGCCGCACGAGCAGCGCCTGCAGCAGCGGGAATTCGCGTGCCGTCAGGCGCACGGTCGTCGTGCCGGCGCGCGCCTCGTGGGTCGCGGGATCGAGTTCGACGATGCCGTTGCCCAGCACGGTGCTGCCCGTACCCTCGGCGCGGCGGCTCAGCGCGCGCATGCGCGCCAGCAGTTCGTTCATCGCGAATGGCTTGACGAGATAGTCGTCCGCGCCGCCGTCGAGGCCCGCCACGCGGTCTTCCGTCGCTTCCCGCGCCGTCAGCAGCAGTACCGGCACGCCGTTGTGCGCCGCGCGGATGCGGCGCAGCACGTCCATGCCGTCCATGCGGGGCAGGTTCAGGTCCAGCAGGACCAGCGCGTACTCATGCACCAGCAGCGCCGTCAGCGCGGCTTCGCCGTCGCATACCCAGTCGGCCGCGTAACTCGCGTCGCGCAGCGCATGCTGGACGACGGTGCCGATCATGGGATCGTCTTCCACCAGCAATACTCTCATTGTTCCACTTTCCATCCGGGCAGCACCGGGCTGTCGAACATCGCGCTCGCCAGCCGCGCCAGGTCATTCGGCCGGGCGCCGGCGGCCATGTGCGCGGTCAGCCAGCCTGCCTGTCCACCATTATGCAGCAGCTCATCGATCAATACGCACGCGGCCGGGAAGTCCGGATCGTCCGAGCGTGCCGCCAGGCGGGCGAGGTCGTTTCGCACCACGTGGGCGATGCTGTGTTTCTTCCGCGTGCACGGGTCGATCCACTCGCCCAGCACGCCGCGCCGCGTGGCGTTGAAGCGGTTCCATGGATACACGTCGGCGGCACGCCGGCAGGGCCAGCTGCCGGGACGTTCCGCGACTTCGACGCACAACTCGCGCGCGTAGCAGGCGAGGGCCGCGGCATAGGCCGGATGCAAGGGCGCGTCGAGCGCGCAAAGCTCGACCGCCCCGTGTCCGGGATCCGGACGGACGTCCCAGTCGACGTCCTCGACGCGCGTGGCGAGGCCGTATTCCACGAGGCGCGCGACATGCTGCACGACATCCTGCCAGCTGCGCAGCGCGGGCGGCATGATGCCGCTGCCCTGGAACGTCGCGGCCACGTTGTTGCGTGCGCTGCAAAAGCCCGAGTCCTGCCCATGCCAGTACGGCGAGCTTGCGGACAGCGCGATGAACAGTGGCGCGCGCTGGTTCAGCCAGGCGCCGATGCGCACCGCCTCGTCGGCGCCCGGCGCACCGATCTGGACGTGCATGCCGAAGCCCGCGGCATGGTTGCGTTGCCGGCCGCCCGTCCGGACCGGATGGGAACCGCCGCCCGCGACCGTGGCCCCGATCGAGCGGGCGGCCCGCCGCACGCGGCGCCGCATGTCTTCGAGCGCGTCCGCCGCCGCGCAGTAGCCGCCCAGCGCCGCGGTGGCCACGTCGAGTGTCGTCGCGTCGATGTCCGGCGTGGCCACCCAGGCCGCGTCCTGCCCTTCAAGCCGGAACGCGATGTCGGGCGCCGCGGGATGCAGGTCGTACGTCTCGCGGTCGAGCACCATCCACTCGAGCCCGATCCTCATGCTGCCCGGCCGCGCGGCGGCGAAGCGCTGCGGCGGGATCGATCCAACCATGTTCGACTTCCTTCCCCGATCGCGTGACGAGCGCAAGGATAGTGGGCCTCACTTAGCGAATACTTAGCCCCGACCCGATGTCCGGACCGTCTTCAATCTCACGGTCTGGTCCGCCGTCGACGCCTGCACGGTCATTTCGACATCTGCCCTTGTTGATTTCCTGACGCTAAGGGTTTGCTAAGTCGGCCCGCCCACCATTGCCGGGTTTCCCCAGCTGTCGATCCGGCGATATGAAATTCTTTGCATCTCTCATGCTGGCGCTGGCGTTCCTGTCAGGGCCAGTGCCCAGCGTCCAGGCGCACGACGCGCGTACCGTCAAGGTCGGCAATAAAAAACTGGCACATACGCACCGGCATGCCAGGCCGCACAGGCACCATCCGGCACCGCGGGCGCGGGCGGCCAGGATGGTGGCGCTCAAGTCCAGCGCCGTCCTTATCCTCGATCCGAAGACGAAGGCAGTGCTGTACGGGAAGAATGCGAAAGCCGTGATGCCCATCGCTTCCCTGACGAAGCTGATGACGGCCCTGGTCGTCCTGGAAGCCCGGCAGGACATGGCGGAGGTGCTGGCCGTCACGGATGCCGACGTCGACCGTCTCAAATATTCGTCGTCGCGGCTGCGCGTCGGTACGCGCCTGTCGCGCTCGGCCATGCTGCACATTGCACTGATGAGTTCGGAGAACCGCGCGGCGTCGGCGCTCGGGCGGAACTATCCGGGTGGAACGAAGGCATTTGTCGCGGCCATGAATACCAAGGCCCGGGCGCTGGGCATGCGGCGTACGCGCTATGTGGAGCCGACCGGCCTGTCGAGCGCCAACGTCTCCACGCCGGAAGACCTGGCCCGCCTCGTCGTTGCCGCCGAACGCCATGCGCTCATACGGCGGTATTCGACGGACCGGCACTTCACGATCCGCCAGGGCCGGCAGCGTACCGTCTACCACAACACGAACCGGCTGACGGCCAGCCGGCGCTGGAAGATCCGGCTGCAGAAGACGGGTTACATCGCCGAGGCCGGCCGTTGCATGGTCCTGCACGCCACTGTCGCGGGGCGCCCGACGGTCATGGTGTTCCTCGACGCGCAGGGAAAATTTTCCCGTGCGGCCGACGCCAACCGGGTGCGTGCATGGCTGGCCAGGAACCGGCTCGCAGCGCGCGGCTGAGTCCGCACTTGCCGCGATTGTAACCATGGCGGCAATCGTGCAACGATTTGATGCATCGCCGCAAGAAATGTTTGGACAAATGCGACGCGTGGGCGAAAATTCTCCGGTTATCCTCCGTCGTCCACCGATTTCATGAACGCACCCGACACCCAACCCCCGCCGCCATCGCTGCGCGCCGCCATCGCCCACCGTTTCAGCCTCCACGACGACAAGGCGGACGACGCCGAGATCGACCGCGCCATCCGCGCCGGCGTGGAGCTGCAGGGCGCGACCCTGTGGATCCTGATGCTGGCGATCCTGATCGCGTCCGTCGGCCTGAACACCAACTCGACCGCCGTGATCATCGGCGCCATGCTGGTGTCGCCGCTGATGGGGCCGATCGTCGGGTTCGGCTACGGGATCGGCATCCTCGACTTTGCGCTGATCCGCCGCGCGCTTGCCAACCTCGGCATCGCCGCCACGATCAGCCTGGGGACGTCGACACTGTATTTCCTCGTCACGCCGCTGGCCGAGGCGCAGTCGGAACTGCTGGCGCGGACGACACCCTCGCTGTGGGACGTCCTGATCGCGCTGGCGGGCGGCCTGGCCGGCATCATCGGGCAGACGCGACGCGAAAAATCGAACGTGATCCCCGGCGTGGCCATCGCGACGGCGCTGATGCCGCCGTTGTGCACGGCCGGCTACGGCCTTGCCAACGCGAACTGGTCGGTGTTCGGCGGCGCCTTCTACCTGTTCTCGATCAACTGCGTGTTCATCGCATTCGCGGCCGTGATCGTCATCGACTTCCTCCGTCTGCCGCACCGGAAATTCATCGACCCGGTCAAGGAGCGCCGCGTCAAGCGGGCGTTGCTGGCGGTCGTCCTGCTCACCGCGCTGCCAAGCATCTGGCTGGCGGCGCGTCTCGTCGACAACGAGGTCTTCGGCAGCCGCGCGCGCGAGTTCGTGCGCAAGGAGTTCAACGCGGCGACGGTGCACGTGCTCGAGACCCGCGTCGCGCCCGGCACGCACGACATCGAAGTCACCCTGATCGGCACGCCGCTGGCCGGCACCGCGATCAAGGCGATCGGGCAGAAGCTGGCATCCGCCGGCCTGGCGAACGCGCGCCTGTTCGTGCACCAGGGCGAGGTGCCGCACGTCGAAAGCCAGAAGATCGACGTCGGCAGCCTGAAGGCCGACATCCTGGCCGATATCGTGCGCAACAACCAGGACACGCTGCAGGACAAGGATGCAACGATCGAATCCTTGCGCCGCCAGGTGACGGCCCAGCGGGAATGGGTGGCGCAGGCCGGCGCGGTGACGCGTGAATTCGAGGCGCAGTACCCGCAGTGCGGCGACGTCCTCGTGGGCAAGGCCGCCCAGGACGGCGCCGACGGCGCGGCGCCCGTGCCTTTCCTCAGCGCGACTTGCCGGCGCATGCCGCGTGCGGACGAGGTCAAGCGGATCAACGCGTGGCTGAAGGTCCGCAGCGGCATGTCCGACGCCAGAGTGGTTCTTGTCGCCGGACGACCGCAGACGGTACGACGCCCCGCGCCGGGTCCATGATGGAACCTGGGCGGCGTGGGCTCATGCGTCAGGTGCCCGCGCGTCGGACGCCAGCACCTTGTCCTGCAGGTCCGGCGCATCCGCCCGGCGCGGGCTCCGCTTCCACGCCCTATGGTTTGGCAGGGCCCGTCAAGAGCAGCATCAGCACGCTGTGCGGCGCCAGCCGCGCTTCCAGTTTGGCGCTGGTGTCGCCCGTCTTCTTGCTCCACA
>NZ_JASNRB020000033.1:0-44332 GCF_030411975.2 Massilia orientalis
CTCGACATGCTGGGAAACCCAGCCAGCGATCTGGTCGACTTTCGCGCGCGAAAGTGAATTGTTCAGCGGCTCCCTAGCAATGTGAGGCGCATAAAAGGTGTTCGGTGTTGCCCATCCTTGAGCTTCGATACAAGCAAGATCGTACTTGGTAAGCCACACCCGGTCCCCCACCCCAAATTCCTTTGTGAATGGATGATCGACTTCCGGGAATGCAAGACTAGCGTCAGCGCGAGGCCATGTGTAACGTCCCCCAGCGAGAATCGGAGCAATAACGCCAACTGTTCCGTTTGCGCCAAGATTCAGAAGTTCTTCCACGGTGCAGCGAAGTAGTTCTGCCGCCCGAGGCAGTCTGAGAAGCTCTGCCTCCACGCCACGTGAAAAACTATCCTGAGTAAAAGTTTGATCCTTGTTTCGCAAGGCTATTATCCATAACTAAGGTTGTACAACTTACGATTTCGTGTACAAGTTACGATTGAACTGACTGTGGGCAGGCTCCTCAGTCTGCTGAGGTCCAAGAATACGGCGCAAGTTGCGGCCTGAGCCATAGTTCATAGCTGTAGGTATCGTTCCGTGTCGGCCAGTAGTATGACTAACGACTGCAAATTAGTTGCAATAAGGCAATTATAACTGACTTGCTGCCTCGGGCAAGTCTTACGAGATCCAAGGCGTTCCGATGCCATCAAATAATATTGTTGGTATTTTTGATGGTATTTTCATCAAAAGTTACCTATTTTTCATAGGAGGATTCGATTCCGGCCGGAGCACCACCTACTCATCCGTAGTAGTCCCGCAAAGTCCAAGAAACCGCGTTTCGCCCTCTGGGAACGCGGTTTTTTTGTGCGCCAAAGTTTGAGCTCGTCCATTACCAGCCATCGTTTTTGTCGTAGGCGGATGCTGCGCTGTCGGGCAAAGCATACAAGCCGCGACCCAGCTCGAGCAGCCGGCCTTCGTCGGTCAGCGACGCGAGTAGTGCGAGCGATACGCCGGCGCAGTCCACAGCGCGTGTACTCGGCACGCCCTTGAATCGTGCCAGCTCAAGAATTTGGTCGGCCTGGAGCTTTATCTCACCACCCCATACAAAACCTCGACCGGCGTCGCGCAAAGAGGCGGGTTTTCGTCATGACGGAATTTGTCCTGCCAACCTTGTCAAAGATTGCCCATTTGAAACAAAAATATAGATATTGAACAGCTCCGCATTACAATAGCAATTAGCTCAACAGCAACGACAGCAGTCGATGTCCGCTATCCCCTATTACGAACAGCACGCAACTCGGCTGGTTACTCAGTACGAGTCGCTGTCTTTTGAGGACGTCCACGCGGACCTGATCGGCATACTGCCGGCGTCGGGAAGCACGGTCCTCGATATCGGCGCAGGTTCCGGCCGGGACGCGGCGTGGCTCGCGGCGAAGGGATACGACGTCGTGGCCGTCGAGCCATCCGAAGCCATGCTCGCCCACGCGCGCGCAAAACACACGTCGAGCCGGATCCAATGGCTGTCCGACAGCCTGCCTGACCTCGCGAACGTGCGCCGCCTCGGCTTGAGCTTCGACCTCATCCTGCTGTCCGCCGTCTGGATGCACATTCCTCCATCCGATCGGCAGCGTGCGTTGCGCAAGCTGGCGACGCTGCTGGCGCCGAAAGGACGTATCGCCATCAGCCTCCGGCTCGGCGCGCCCGACACCGAACGTGCGATGCACGAGGTCTCGCTGCCGGAACTGGCCGGCCTTGCCCAGCAATTCGGCCTGCGCATCGTCCACACCAGCGACAGCCAGGACAAGCTGGGGCGGAGCGAAGTGTCGTGGACGAACGTCGTGCTGGGGCTTCCCGACGACGGCCTGGGCGCCCTGCCCCTGCTGCGGCACCTGATCCTCGTGGACGAAAAGTCGTCGACGTACAAGATCGCGCTCCTGCGCGTGCTTGCCCGCAGCGCGGATACCGCTGCGGGACTGGCCCGCTACGACGCGGATTCCGTGGTCGTGCCGCTGGGTCTCGTATCGCTGTTCTGGCTGCGCATGTACAAGCCCCTGATCGAACACGCCCTGCCCCAGATGCCGCTCACGCGGCTCGGGACCGGCCCCGGTTTCGTCACCAACAGCTTCACCTCGCTGCGGCCCGTGACCGCGGTCGAACTGCGGATCGGCTCCGTGTTCAGCGACCAGACGGCGAAGCACCTGCACCAGAGTCTTTCCGAGATTTCGCAGGTAATCCGCAACATGCCCGCGAACTACCTGCGCTGGCCCGCGAGCGACAAACCGATCTTCGACGTCACGCGGCGCCGCATGGCATCGACGCCGTCCCCGCTGCAGATCGACGAAGCCTTCCTGTGGAGCCTCGGCGACTTCCGCATCCCGCTCGAGATCTGGCAGGCGCTCACGCATTACAACGTGTGGATCGAGCCCGTGCTCGTGTCGGAGTGGGTCAGGCTGATGGAGTCCTATTGCAACGACGGGCGACCGGACGTTCGCGCCCTCGCCCACTCGCTGCTCGCATGGGTGGATCCCGCGCGCGACACCGGCTTCGCGAGGGCGGCGGTCGACCGCATGCGCGCGGCCGGCAAGCCGGTGTACTGCGTCTGGTCCGGCGCGCGCCTGCGCGACGAGTACGACGTCGACCACTGCTTCTCGTTCGCCGCCTGGCCCTGCGGGGACGCATGGAACCTGATGCCGGCGTCACGCCAGGTCAACATCCAGAAGTCGAACCGGCTCGTCACCCAGGCCGCGCTGGAACGCGCCAGCGACACCATCAGCAGCTGGTGGAACGACGCCTTCCTGAGCCAGGGCGACGGTCTGAGGCGCCAGTTCTTCCTCGAGGCGTCGCAGACGCTGCCGATTCTCGTGGCCACGCCGGAGCCGGCCGACGTCATCGACGCGATGAAAGTCCATCGCATCAGGTTGAGCAAGGATCAGGGACTGCGTCCTTGGGAGCCGGCCAATACCTCCGATCGCAACCGGGCAGCGGCCGCAAGCCTCCCATCGATGCATCAACCGACTATCGAATGAGTTCGCACACATGAAAACTATCTTCGTCATCGTCATCCTTGCCGTTCTTCTAGCGGGAATCTTCGCAGTGCAGTTGAAGACGGCGAAGGGAAAAGGTCGCACCGGTGCGTACCGCCGCCGCAGATTCATGACCGATAACGAGGAGGAGTTCTTCGGCCGACTCGTCGTAGCACTTCCTGACCATTACATTTTTCCGCAGGTCGCGATGTCAGCCCTGCTCGACACGGCGAGTAGCGACAAGCGAACAGCCCATGGCGACCGATTGCGGATCGCCCAGCAGCGCGTCGATTACGTCGTCTGCACCCGACGCTGCGAGGTCGTCGCGGTCGTCGAACTGGACGACAAGACGCACTCGCGCGCAAAGGATGAACTGCGGGACGCGCGACTCGAACAGGCGGGCATACGGACTATCCGCTTCCAGGCGCGTAACAAGCCAAAGGTCGAGGCCATCCGGGCCATGATTCTCGGCCCCACGGTGACCGAGGCCGGCAAGGCTGCAACCGAACCTACCGGTCAGGGTGCCGTGCCTGCCGGCGCTACGTCACTCACACAGCAATAGTCCGCGCATGCGCCGGATTTCGTCATGACAAAATTTGTGGTTCGGGCTGCCGTGATGGCGGCCCTTCCATCATTGCGAACGACGGCGAACTCGCAGACACGCCCGACAGCTCCGATGTGATCCGGTAGTTCAACCATCGTCCCGACCGGGCATCGCTGCAAATGGACGACACGAATCAGGGCTCTTAGCCACCGTGCCGGCAGGCTTAAGGCCAGCGTCTATCGAGCGCGGGTAGTCAGGACAATCGGATAACATGCCGGGCGGTAACTCGACCGAGTCAGCGCCGTCGTCTGAGTGCGCGTCTGCGCCAAGGCCTGATGTCATGGCCGCCTCGGGAGGTTCTGTCGACGACAGCTGCGACTAGGGCGACGTGCAGTGAGCGGTGTCGGACGGTGTGCGCAAGGGGACTGGCGATGCAGGAAGTATCACGTGTCTGGAACGATCTGAAGCGAAAAGAAGACCAGTTGACGTGGAGCGGTGGCCATCCTGGTCACGGCGAACAGTACGACAGCATGGGACGGCCCGCCGGTACCTCGGCTCACCTGGGCGGCGCGTGGGGCTATGACCAGCTCGGCCGCGTAAATCGTGTGCGCAAGGCGCTGCACGACTCCGGGCCGCTGGCGCAGCGCATGATCGTCGAGCGCCTCGCTGGTATCGACTTGTCGATGATCGCCTCCATCCTTGTGTCGGCGTGCCAGGACCTGGCACTGATCTACGGTGGCTCGACCGTTATCGGTGGATTCATCGGCGGTGTCGGCGGCGCCTTCTTTGGTGGCATCGGTGCGGTGCCGGGCGCTGCCGCCGGCGCCGCCGCGGGCAGCTACGTCGGCGGTCTCATTTTGAGCGTGCTGGGCCTGAAGTCGCTGGTGGAAGGCATCGCAGAGGCGATACCGGCCGCGCTGCGGCACTACCAGAAAGGCATCGCGGAAGCATGGGGTCCCGAGCGGCAGGACGACCGCTTGCGCCTGGGCCTGGGTATGCGCGGCGACACCGCCGTGGCAGCGTTCGACCTCGCCAACGGCCACGTGATCGTGATGATGGCGATCCTGTCCGTCATGACGGCGTATATGTCGCGAGGGAAGGCTGACCGGGTGGTCCTGCTGAACGAAATCGAGCGCAGCCCCCGGCTTGGTCCGCGCGTCGCGGCCTGGGTTGAGCAGAACGAAGAGCGGCTACGTCGGCAACCGGCGCTGCAGGCGACTCATGGAGGCGCTGGCGGTCCGCACGGACCCGCGCAGGAGCCGCCGCCATCGCGGCCGCGTGACGGACGACGCGAGAGCGAGGGATCCCGCCCGCTCCTGATGCCGACGGCGAAGGTTCCGTGTTTCAAGACCAACGGCTTGCCGTCGACTCGCTTTCCTGAATTCGACCGCCAACTGGCCGGGCAGGAGACCGGGCTCAACGACATGACGGTGGCCGATTACCTCGATGGTCGCGACGCGTTCGAAACCCGCACGGTGGTGCGCAATCCGAATATGGCGCGCACGGCCCGTACAACCCATAAAGGCAAGCTGGAACGCAAGTTCTTCAACACACTGCGCAACCAGGGATTGTCTGGCCTCGAAGCGACGGCGAAGGCCGCCGAGATGGCGACCGACCAGATGAAAGTCCTCGCCGCACTGCATAATCCGGATATGGTCGCCGGCGGGAGGGACGTGATCGCCGGGTTTGGCGACCGCTCGATCAATTCGCGTATCGGAGCACAATGGAAGGCGTGGACTAAAGAGAACGGCGCGAGAACCACTCGACTGGCCGAGCTGGACAAAGCCGCCGAACGCGTACCCGAATCGCTGCGCACTACAATGAAAATGAACGCAAAACTTGAACGCTGCAAATGAGGATACCCCCAAACATGGATGAGGATTTCGCTCTTTTTCTAACGCATTTTGGACCACCGATTGACAGGCGTTACGTGCCACCCTCGACGATTGATCGTTACCGCGGCAAACTCCCTGACCAGTTGCTGGCATACTGGGAAGAGTATGGCTGGTGCGGCTATGCGGACGGGTTATTCTGGACCGTGAATCCCCAGGAGTACGAGCCAGCACTGGAGGCATGGATCGGCGAGACCCCGTTCATGGAGCAGGACGCCTACCACGTCATAGCACGCAGCGCTTTCGGCACCCTATACCTCTGGGGCGAAGAGACCGGAGACACACTCAGCGTGATGGCGCCGGCCTCGACCTGTTTCACCTCGCCTCCCGATGACGACATCGACCGCGATTTCCAAATGCGTTTGTTCTTTGGGGGGATGTCGCGCGGGGCCAATGATGTCGAGGGCCTGTTCGCGCCGGCGTTGCAACAGTTGGGGCGCCTCGCGCACGACGAAATGTACGGCTTCGTTCCGGCGCTCGCGCTCGGTGGCGCTCTAACGCTCTCCAACCTGCGCAAGGTCAAAGCAGTCGAGCACCTCGTCATCCTTGCACAGCTTGCGCCGCTTCACGTAACTGAAATCTGATCGGCGGGCGCCGTCCGGCCGCGTGACCGGCCTCAGTCCAGGCCTGCGATGGCGCAGCCGCTTCCCGCCAAAGGACGCTTGACATGGATGAAGATTTCGCCTGCTTCTTGGCAGAGTTTGGACCGGCGATCGATAGGCGCGACGTGCCGCCATCGACGATCGCACGCTATCGCGGCAAGCTGCCGGACCAGTTGTTGGCGTACTGGGACGAGTACGGCTGGTGTGGCTATGCGGATGGGTTGTTCTGGACCGTCGATCCTCAGGAATACGAGCCTGCGCTCGAAGCGTGGATCGGCGATACACCATTCATGGAACAGGACGCCTACCACGTCATCGCACGCAGCGCTTTCGGTAAGCTTTACCTCTGGGGCGAAGAGACCGGGGACACACTCAGCATATTCGCGCCAGCCTCGACCTGTTTCGCATCGCCTCCCGACAACGACATCGACCGCGATTTCGAAATGCGTTTGTTCTTTGGGGGAATGTCGCGCAAGGGCATTGACGTCGAGGGCCTGTTCGCGCCGGCCCTGCAGCATTTGGGGCGCCCCGCGCACGACGAAATGTACGGCTTCGTTCCGGCACTCGCGCTGGGCGGCGCTCTAACGCTCTCCAACCTGCGCAAGGTCAAGGCGGTCGAGCACCTCGTCCTCCTTGCACAGCTTGCGCCGCTTGACGTAACCGTAATGTGATCGGGCGGGTGCCGTCCGGCCGCGTGACCGGCCTCAGTCCAGGCCGCGATGGCGCAGCCGCTTCCCGCCAAAGGACCCTTGACATGGATGAAGATTTCGCCTGCTTCCTGGCAGAGTTTGGACCGGCGATCGATAGGCGCGACGTGCCGCCATCGACGATCGCACGCTATCGCGGCAAACTGCCGGACCAGTTGTTGGCGTACTGGGACGAGTACGGCTGGTGCGGCTATGCGGATGGGTTGTTCTGGACCGTTAATCCTCAGGAATACGAACCTGCGCTCGAAGCATGGATCGGCGATACGCCGTTCATGGAACGAGACGCGTATCACGTCATCGCCCGCAGTGCGTTCGGCACGCTTTACCTGTGGGGCGAGAAAACCGGCGACACGCTGCGTATCTTTGCGCCGGCGTCGTGCTGCTTTTCGTCTATGCCGGATGAAAGCATCGATCGCGACTTCGCCATGCGCGTGTTCTTCGGGGGATTGTGGCGCCACTTCAATGACGTCGAAGGCTTGTTCGCACCCGCATTGCAAAAGCTGGGACGCCTTGCACACGACGACATGTACGGCTTCGTTCCGGCGCCCGCGCTCGGTGGAACGCTAACGCTCGCTCACCTGCAAAAGGTCAAGGCGGTCGAACACCTTGCTTTCATCGCGCAGCTCGCGCCGCTCCACGTGATCGAAGTCTGATCGGCAATAGCTGGCGCAACGTCAGCCTTCCCTCGGCTGGAAACGACAGTGAACCAAGATCCGCGACAAGGGTCAAAGTGGTCAGCGGTATTCCGCGTTAGAAAACCGCACCCATACCCTAACCAGCTGTGTATCCATGCGTGTATCCATGCCACAGATGAGCTTGCCAAGAAAACCCAGCAGCGACGCGGCATCCAGCGGACTCATCGATTCCGGCCGGAACCTACTCATCCGTAGTAGTCCCGCAAAGTCCAAGAACCCTCATTTCTCCCTCCGGGAACGCGTTTTTTTGCGCGCCGAAGTTTGAATCAGCAGTCCGCTCCTGATTGCGCGGCGCCCGCAGGATTCACTGCGTTCAGAGAAACCGCAGGCGGATCGGGTACACGCCAGTGATGGATTCCACGCAGCCTTCGGCGACCAGAATCGGCGCCAGCACGGACGCCAGCCTGCGCGACTTGGCCGGGTAGTGTTGATTGATCCAGTAGCCAAGCGTGCCGGGCTCGACATCGCCGGTCATGTTGGCACCGAGACCAGCTTCCTCGCCCGCTGGAAAATCGTTCAGCAAATCTTGCAGGAAGTCACTGTCGATGGTGAACGGCGTCTCGCTCCAGACGCCCGAAAATCCGATGTGGACGTTGCCCGCGTAGCTGATGTTGGGTGTCTTGCCGTTCAGCGTGCTGATCAGCGTGCGCGGCAAACCCGCATGATCGCGCCTGAGCCGTGCCGCCCCCGCCCGCTGGATGTGCTTGCGTTGCCGCTCGTCGATGCCAGCCCCCGGCGCGTTCTCCTTCAGGCAGCTGACGTCGTAGCCGATCATGAACAGGCTCGCTTCGAACGCATGCATGCGGTCTTTTGCCGCCTCTGCCGCGAACAGCCCGGGCGCTTTCTCCGACACCGCGGCCATCAGCCAGCCAAGCCGGATCTTTGCGCTGCACCAGTCGGCGGCCGTCGCGGCGGCGGCGGCGGGTGCGTACGACAGCACGCCGGGGCTCTGCGCATCCGCGAACAGGCTGTGCACGGAGCGGTCGGACGGTGTCGCCGGAAAGGCCAGTTCGGATGGCAGCGGTGCGCCTGCCTTGCCCTGCGAGCGGCGCCACAACTCGACGAGCGCAGCGATCGCCGCCGCGACCCGCGAATCGTAAATCGGCAATCCGTCGTGCGATGCGAGCGCGTGGACCTTGGTCAGCATCGAGTTCATCTTCACAGCCTGCGGCCGACTGGCGTCAACGACGGCGACGTCGAGCGCGAATGCGCGGCTTGATGTGCCCAGGTATTCCGCCAGCTTTCCCTCCGCATGCAACGCTTTCAGGAACGGCATGGCGCCTTTTGCATCGTTACGGTTACCACCCCACGCGAGGACGCGGCGGCAGACGTCCAGCACCTCGTCCTCGTTGCGGCCGGCGATGGCCCGCTTCAACGCATCGCCCAGTTCGTGCAGATAATCCCGCGTTTCCTGCCAGTTGCCTGTTTCGCTGCCCTTCGTTCGCCAGCGGTAATGCCGCAGCAAGTCCAGTCCAGAAACGTCCGTACGGATGCCACCCGGGACGAAGCGCGACGATTTGATGTCGAGCCGGATCGACAGGCTACGATAGTGTTCAGCCAGCCAGTCCGTGAATGCGGCGACGTCCGACGACGCGATAAATGCGTTTCTGTTCATGCGATAAACTTTCTTTAAAGAAACTTTGATCCGAATTATAGCAATGCGGGTCAAGCGCGCGTTTCGGTCAAAAATAACGCCAGCGTTCGTCGTCGAACCTGGCGCCCGGGGGCACGAGGCCGGCGTCGATCAATGCGCGGAAGAGCAGCGTCTTGAGTTCATCCGCACCGGCCGCGGTATATTCGCCGTTGTGATGCGATTGCGCGGGAATGAAGCGCGCCGGCCGCTTCGCCGGATCTTCTTCCGTGATGTCGACGGTTACGTGGATGATCAGCCCCGGCGTCCCGTCCGCCGGCCGGATCCCGCGCGTGCCGATTGTCGCGAACGTATGGTCGCGGCTGACGTACACGGCCAGGCCACCCGGCGGATCCCTGACCGGTTCATGCTCCTCGTGCAGGGTTCTGGCGCTGTAGAAGAAACCCATGGATGCGGGCCCAGGCGTCGAACGGGGATGCAGCAGGGCGCCCACCGAAGGACAGCGCTGGACGAAATACCCGCCGAGTGCGGCGTACACCTGGTTCAGAGCCGTCTGCACCTGCCGGATGGTTCGGTCATTCAACGTGCGCGCGTACGCCGGCGCCAGCTCGAACTGCTGCTGTTCGATGGCGGCCTCGTCCCCGCCCCACCGGGCCGGATGTGGATCGATGGGCAGAACGGTGCGCGCCAGCGTGCGTCCATCCGGCGCGACGCATCCCGACCGGTAGTGCGCCTGCACGCCGCGGTACCACTGGCTCTCCGGCGCGAAATGGCGGTCCACGATTTGTACCAGCGTTGGATTGGCGGGGATCACGAGCCGGTCGCGCACGACGTCCGCGAGTAGCGCCCCCGTCGTGCGCACGTGTCCGTCGACGCGGGCGAAGCACGCATTCGCATCCGCGATCCTGTCCGCATCGACCGTGTCGTCGGCGTGGATAAACCCGCGCGCGAGATGCCCGGCCAGCCGGTTGACTTCACGGCAAAGTCCGTCGACTTCGACATACACGCGGTAATACACTGGCCAGTGCCGGACGATCACGTGCGGACCGGTAAACATGCCGAACACCAGGTTGCCCAGCTCCGTCAGTTCGCGCAACAGGTGTGGCGCGCTCGTCGTCTGCTTCAATGCGTTCTCCTTTCGATATCCGATTCCCGCGGCTTGTTGCCCGGCACCGGTACCGATATAGTGCGACGGATTAGCGACAAAATACGTCGGGAACCATGCCCAGAGATTCCACCGAACGACAGCTGGCCCGCAGGCTGGCGATCATCGACCTGTTGCCCCTTCTGCCCGAGCACGGTACCGGACAGGGGGCGACAGTCGACCAGCTCATCAACAGGCTGGGAGACACCTTCGCGGTGGATCGGCGCACGTTCGAACGTGACCTGCGGGACCTCGCCGACCCGCAGGGTCCGTGGCGGCGACAGTTCGGCCTCGAGGTGGAGTCCCGTCCCAGCGCGGACGACGGCAGGGTCAACGAATGGTTCACGACCGCGCACAGCAAGATCCCTCTGTTCAAATCGGTGACGGCCGTCGACGCGCTGGTGGCCAGCTTCGCCCGCCAGGAACTGGGGCCGTTCCTGCCGCGCGACGCGCGCCGGGCGCTGGACGAGCAGGTCGCGACGATCGAACGGAAACAGCGGCATCTGCACCACACCGACGCGCATCGGCAAGTCATCGCCTACCAGGACAAGATCCGCCGCCTGCCGGACGGCCGGCCGATGGGACCTGGCAAGGTAGCTCCGGCGCATCTGCAGACCGTCAACGAGGCCTTGATGAAGAACCTGATGCTGCGTCTCGTCTATCGCGCGGCCAGGTCCGAGGTGAACAAGACGCATCGCGTGTATCCCGTCGGCCTCGTGATTCATGACCGTACGCTGCGCCTGCTGGCTGTCGACGAGGCCGAGGTCACCCTGGATCCAGCGGCGATGACGGTCAAGAGTTTCCACCTTCACCGCATGCGGGAAGTGGCACTGGGCGATCCGGTCGCGCGCAACATCAGGGTGCCCACGCTGGACGAGGCGCTCGCGCGCGGCACGCTGGAGATGTGGTCGAAGGGCCGTATCACCCTGCACCTGCGCTTCGCCGGCGGCGAGAACGCGGACGTCTTCGCGCGTACACTGGAAGAGATGCCGTTGTCCGACGACCAAACCATCTTCCTCAACATGGCCGGACAACGGGAACTGATGGCCACCGTGACCAATACGTCGACGCTGCGCCGCATGTTGCAAAGCATGGCCCGCGAAGCCAAGGTGCTGGCGCCAGCCGATCTCAAACAGGAGATGTGCGCCTTCCTGGCCGAGGCGCTCGCCTTGCAACAGGGCGACTGACGGAACGGCCAGGCAGCCTTGACCGGCACGCCGGTCGCCTGCCCGATCCCGGTCGCATGAACGGTCAGCGCGACTTCACGCCCCAGTCGTCGTACTTGTGCACGATCGCGCTCGAGGTCCCGTCGCGCTCCATGGCTTCCAGGGAACCGTTCATGCGCGCGACGAGCGCATCCGGCACGGCGCGGTTGCAGGCCAGGTAGACCCGGATGCGGTTGAACACGAGGACCGGGACCACCTTGCCCGCGTAGCCCAGGCGGTCGAGCGTGAGGCTGCCGCGGCGGATGCTGGCGGCCCACAGGTCGATGCGGTCCATCATGAGCTTGCGGGGATTGATCAGGTCGTTCGGCGCGGGGTCGACGTTGAAGCCGCGCGCGCGCAGGAACTGGTCGCGCGCGTCGCCGTTGTAGGTGCCCACGCGGTAGGCGCGCGCGTCGTCCAGGGTGCGCACGTCGAAACGGCGGTCGGCGCGGCCCATCAGGACCCACTCGGCCTCGCCGATCGGTCCGATCCATTTGAAATGCGATTCGCGCTCCGGCGTGCGCGTGGTCGAATAGACGCAGGCGTCCTTGCGTTCCAGCGCGGCCGTGTAGGCGCGCTTCCAGGGCAGCAGGTCGATCGAATAGGCGATGCCGGAGCGGACCATGATCTCGCGCACCATGTCGGTACCGATCCCCGTCACGCGGTCGCCTTCGCGCATGCTGTACGGTGCCGAGGTCTCGGTGGTCAGGTACAGCCGCGGCGCCGGCTCCGCCCGCGCCCACGCGCACGCTACCGCCAGCAATGCGGCAAGAACTGTCGTTTTCATACGTTCGCACCCAGTGCGGGCGTCCCCGGCGGACAACCCGTTTAACTAGCATAGCAGCAACATCGCGCACGCGGCAACGCATAACAAGCCGGCAATGTTGACCACTCACCGGTAGCGTATTTGCGACATTTTGCCGAGTCAGTTGGCGTTAAATTCTTCCAAGCAAGACTTTCAGTGGTGAAAGTGCCATACTTTGGCCATTCTCACCAAAAATCACACGCCATGCTGTCCGTGTTCACGCTTCCTTCCGATCCGTCGCTGCTCAGCTACGGGCTGTACACGCCGAAGCTCGTCGCGTTGTCCATCCTCGTCGCCATCTTCGCATCCTGGATGGGCCTGCAAATCGCCGGCCAGGCCGCCGCCAACCGCGCCCAGCGCTGGATCATCCTCGGCACGGGCAGCCTCGCGCTCGGCGCCGGCGTGTGGGCCATGCACTTCATCGGCATGCTCGCGTTCGACCTGTGCACGGAGGTCGACTACGACCCGTCCGCCACCATCCTCTCCAGCCTGCCGAGCATCGGCGCCTCGTTCGTGGCGCTGACCCTGATCGCGCGCGAGCGCCTGGGCGGCTGGGGCCTGCTGGCCGGCGGCGTGATCGTCGGCGCGGGCATCGGCGTGATGCACTACGCGGGCATGACCGGCATGCAGATGGGCCTGGAACTGCGCTACGACCCGTTCATGTTCGGCCTGTCGATCGTCGTCGCCGTCGTGCTGGCGACGCTGGCGCTGTGGGTGCGTTTCGGCCTGTCCAGCCTGTCGCACCGGCTGAGCGAACAGCGCCGCCTGCTCCTGGCCGCCATCGTGATGGGCTGTGCCATCGCCGGCATGCATTACACGGGCATGGCCGCGGCGCGCTTCGTCGGCCACACGGTAGCGCCGGCGACCCACAAGACCAGCACCTTCCTCGCACTGGCGATCACGCTGATCACGGTCGCGTTCACCGTCTTCGTGGTGGCCGCCAACGGCCTGCTGCGCTACCGCCAGCTGTTCCGCGAACTGTCGCGCAGCGAGGCGTGGATGCGGGCACTGCTCACCACCACCGTGGACGGCGTGATCACGGTCGACCGCCAGGGCACCATCCGCGAGTTCAATGCCTCGGCCGAGCGCATCTTCGGCTGGCGCCGCGACGAGATCGTCGGCCACAACATCCGCCTCGTGATCGGCAACGAGACCGCGTCCGAGGAAGTCGGCCTGCTGCACTCGCTGCGCATGGGCCAGATCAGCCCCGGCGCGCGCGGCGCCGAGGTAACGGGCCGCTGCAAGGACGGCAGCATCGTGCCGATCCGGCGCGCCCTCGGCCATGCGCGCCTGGACGGGCAGGACCTGTTCGTCTGCTTCATCACCGACATCACCGACCGGCGCAAGATGGAGCAGGCGCTGCGCGCCAGCGAGCAGCAGTTCCGTTCGCTGATCGGCAACATTCCCGGCATCTCGTACCGCAGCAGCCTGATCGAAGGCGAGGCGCCGATGCTGTTCATCAGCGACGCCGTCGAGCGCATCACCGGCTATCCGGGCCGCGACTTCCTGGGCGCGGCGCCGCGCCGCACGTTCGCGCCGCTGATCCATGCGGCCGACCGCGTGCGCGTGTCGGAAACGATCGCCACCGCGCTGCGCGAGGACCGGCCGTACCTCGTCGAATACCGTTTGTTGCATGCGGACGGCAGCACCCGCTGGATGTGGGAAAACGGCACCGGCGTGCGCAACGAGGCGGGCGAGCTGTGCTGGCTGGACGGCGTCATCCTCGACATCACGGAGCGGCGCGAGATGGAAGACGCGCTGCGCGTGGCGAAGGAAAACGCCGAACAGGCGGCCGCGGCGCGCGCGAGCTTCGTCGCCAACATGAGTCACGAGATCCGCACGCCGATGAATGCCATCCTCGGCTTCACCGACGTGCTGCTGGACGGCGAGCTGAACGCCGACCAGCGCCGCCACCTGGACACGATCCGCAGCTCGGGCCGCGCCCTGCTGCGCCTCCTCAACGAGATCCTCGACACCGCCAAGCTGGAAAAAGGCGCGGTGGAGCTGGAACATAACGACTACAACCTGCTGTCGCTGATCGACGAGCTGTCGTCGACGCTGGCCGCGAACGCGCGCGCCAAGGGCCTGCAAGTCGACATCCATTACGATCCGGCGCTGCCGACCTGCCTGCGCGGCGACGAGCTGCGCGTGCGCCAGGTGCTCACCAACCTGCTCGACAACGCGATCAAGTTCACGGAACAGGGCAGCGTCACCCTGCGCGCCGACCTGAAGGACGAACACCTGCACTTCACGGTCAGCGACACCGGCATCGGCATCGCGCCGGAGCGCCTGGCCGCCATCTTCGAACCGTTCACCCAGGCCGACGCGTCGATGACGCGGCGCTTCGGCGGCACGGGGCTCGGCACGACGATCTGCAAGCAGCTCGTCGAGCTGATGGGCGGCCGCATCTGGGCCGAGAGCGAACCGGGCCGGGGCACGACCTTCCATGTCGTGCTGCCGCTCGCGCTGGCGCGCTTCGCCCCGCAGCAGCCGCGGGTGCGCACGGCCGCCGCGCTGCCGCCGCTGCGCGTGCTGGTGGCGGACGACGTGCCGCAGAACCAGGAACTGCTGCAGCTGCTGCTGGCGCGCCGCGGCCACACGATGACGGCCGTCGGCGACGGCGCCGCCGTCGTCGAGCTCGCGGCCCGCGAGCGCTTCGACGTCATCCTGATGGATTTCCAGATGCCGACGCTGGACGGTCTCACCGCCACGCGCATGATCCGCGAACAGGAAGCCGCCACCGGCCGGGCGCGCGTCCCGGTCATCGCCATGACCGCCAGCGTGCTGGCCGAGCACCGCCGCGCCAGCGCCGAGGCGGGCATGGATGGCTTCGCGAGCAAGCCGGTCGACTGGTTCGCGCTGTCGCACGAGATCGCGCGCGTGCTGGGCCTTGGCCCCGGCCACCACGCGGACGACCTGCCGGCGCAGGAACGCCAGACCCTCAATCGTCACGCCGGCCTGCGCCGCTGGAGCGACAAGGAAGACGCGTGGCTGGAAGCCCTCGCCCACTTCGCCGCCCAGCTCGACGGCCTCGGCGCCACGCTCGCGGCCCACGCCACGGCGGCCGACTACCGCGCGCTGCGCATGCACGCGCACAAGGTGCGCGGCATCGCCGCCAACCTCGGCCTGGAACTGCTGGCCGATGCGCTCGCCAAGCTGGAAGGCCTCGTCGACGGCGACAGCGGCAAGCTGTATCCGGCCGCCGAGTCCACGCTGGAAGCGTCGCTGGAGGACCTGCGCGGCCTGCTCGACACCGCGCTGGACGCGATCCGCGCCGCCCTGCCGAAGCCGGCCGCCGCCAAGCCGCAGGCGGCCCGCCCCGTGGCCGACCTGGACCGCGCGCGCCGCGCCGGCAACGTGCTGCGCGATGCGCTCAAGCGCGGCGGCCTGGACGACGCCGCGCTGGCGGGCCTCGCCGCCGCCACGAGCGGCCATCCGCTCGCCTCCCGCGTCGCGCAAGTCCACGCCGCCATTTCCGATTTCGACTTCGACCTCGCCCTGCAACAACTTGACACCGTGCTGGCCGCCATCGACGAGCCGGCACAGGAGACCATCGAATGACCACCGTCAACCAACCGCTGATCCTCGCGGTCGACGACGAGGCCAGCAACCTCCAGCTGCTGCGCCAGATCCTGCAAGACCACTTCCGCCTGCGCTTCGCCAAGGACGGCCCGCGTGCGCTCGAACTGGCGCGCGAAGAGACGCCCGACCTGATCCTGCTCGACGTGATGATGCCCGGCATGAGCGGCTACGAAGTGTGCGCCGCCCTCAAGGCCGATCCGGCGCTGGCCGCCGTCCCCGTCATCTTCGTCACCGCACTGAACGACACGAGCGACGAGGTGGAAGGCTTCGAAGCCGGCGCCGTCGACTACATCACCAAGCCCGTCAGCCCGCCGATCGTGCGCGCGCGCGTGCGCACCCACCTGTCGCTCGTGCGCATGGAAGAACTGCGCGCGTCGCGCCTGGAGATCGTCCAGCGCCTCGGCCTGGCCGCCGAATACAAGGACAACGAGACGGGCCTGCACGTCATCCGCATGAGCCATTTCGCGCGCATCCTGGGCCTCGCGGCCGGCATGACGGAAGCGGAAGTGGACGACCTGCTGCACGCCGCGCCCATGCACGACGTCGGCAAGATCGGCATTCCCGACCGCGTGCTGCTGAAACCCGGACCGCTCGATCCGGACGAATGGAAGATCATGCAGAGCCACGCGCAGATCGGCGCCGAGATCATCGGCCACCACGACCACGGCGTGCTGGCGCTGGCGCACAATATCGCCCTCACGCACCACGAGAAATGGGACGGCAGCGGTTATCCGAACGGACTGGCCGGCAAGGACATTCCGCTCGAAGGCCGCATCTGCGCCATCGCCGACGTGTTCGACGCGTTGACGTCGATCCGGCCGTACAAGAAGGCGTGGACGGAACAGGAGGCGCTCGACTTCCTCGTCAAGCAGAAGGGCAAGCACTTCGACCCGGAGCTGGTCGACCTGTTCCTGGCGCAGATGCCGGCCATCCGCGCGATCCGCGAGCGGTGGGCGGAGCAGGAAGTGGAACCCGCGGCAGCGCCGATGCAGGCGGCGGCGTAATCAGCCGAGGCGTGGCGCGGCCGCGAGCCGCACTTCGGCCCGGCGCGCCACCAGTTCCTGGTACAGGCGCGCATAGTTGTCGGCCATCTGCGCCGACGTGAACAGCTGCCAGTAGCGCGCCTCCGCGCGCTGGCCCATCTCCTGCGCCATCTGCGGATCGTGCCACAGCCGCGTCATCGCGGCGCGCAGCGCCTCGTGGTCGGACGGCGGCACGACCAGGCCGGTCTCGCCGTGCACGTTGATGTACGTGGTGCCCGTGCCGATCTCGCTGGAGATCATCGGCTTGCCGTACATCGCGCCTTCCAGCAGCGAGATGCCGAAGGCTTCCGAGCGCAGGTGCGACGGGAAGGCGACGGCGTAGCAGAGCTTGAGCAGCGCCGCCTTGTCGAGGTCGTCCACGGCGCCGACGAACTGCACGCGCTTCAGGCCCAGGCGCTCGGCGTGCGCCTTCAGTTCCGCCTCGATCGGCCCCGCGCCGACGATCACGACGGGGTAGTCCGTGCCGGCCACGGCGTCGAGCAGGATGTGCAGCCCCTTGTAGTAGCGCAGCACGCCCACGAACAGGAAGAATTTCGGGCCGACCCGCGCGCGCCAGTGGTCCAGGCGGGCCTGGTCCGGTTCCGGGTAGCCGGATTTGTCGAGGCCGAACGTGATCACGCGCGTCTTGTCGCGGTAGCGGTCGAGCACGGCCGACGACGCCAGGTAGTTGGGCGACGTCGCGACGATCGTGTCGACGCTTTCCAGGAACCGGTGCTTCAGGGGCTGGTACAGCTTCAGAAGCGCTTTCTGGCGCACGATGTCGGAGTGATACGTGACGACGGTCGGCTTGTCGATGCGGGCGATGAAGTGCGCCAGGTCCATGAACGGCCACGGGAAGTGGTAGTGCACGACGTCGGCTTCCGCCGCCATGCGCGCCAGCTTGCCGATCGCCTGCACCGACACCGCGTTCGACGCCACCTCGAAGTTCAGCGGCACGCGGTGCACCGTATGGCCTTCGTAGTCGAACGGTTCCAGGCGCCGGTCGCGCGACAGCGACAACACCTGGTTCGTGATGCCCAAACGCCCTGTTCCCACGCACATCTGACGGATGACCTGTTCGACGCCGCCGACCGAATCGGGGAAATAGGTCTTGTAGAAGTGCAGGACACGCATGGGCTGGGACATGGAGGCAGTCTGGTCAGAGTAAAGAGCGGTAGACGGCGGCGGTCTGGCGCGCCGTCGCGTTCCAGGTCAGCTGGGCGGCGCGCGCGCGCCCGGCCGCGATGCAGCGCGCCCGCACGGCGGGTTCGCGCGCCAGCGTGAGCATGGCGTCGGCGATCGCGCCGGTGTCGAGCGGATCGACCTCCAGTGCCGCGCCGGCCGTCACTTCCGGCAGCGACGTCGTGTTCGACGCGACGACCGGCACGCCGGACGCGAACGCCTCGACGACCGGGATGCCGAAGCCTTCGTACAGCGACGCGAACACGAACACGCCCGCGCCCGCGTAGACGTGGCGCAGTTCGGTGTTGTCGGTGAGACGGTTCAGCCAGACGACGTTCGCGCCGTCCTGCACGGCGGCGGCGATGCGGCGCAGCAGTTCTTCCGAACGCGCACCGGCACTGCCGACGATGAGGAGCTGGCGCTCCGCGCGCACGGCGGGCGGCAGCGACAGGTAGGCGTCCAGCAGGCGCTCGACGTTCTTGCGCGGCTGCAGCGTGCCCACGAACAGGAAATATCCCGGACGCAGTCCGTTGGCCTGCAGGGTCGTCGCCACGGCATGCGCCGGCGGCGGCGCCAGCCATTCTTCATCCACGCCGCACGGCACGACGGTGATGCGGCGCTCGTCGATGCCGAAGCAGTCGACCAGTTCGTCGATGGCGAAGTGCGACAGCGCGATCACGTGGTCGGCCTTTTGCGCGGCCTTGCGCTGCAGCCAGTTCTTCAGGCCACGCATGCGCGGGTTGCACCACTCGGGATGTTTCACGGGCAGCGCATCGTGCAGGCTGGCGACCACGGGGCAATCCATGCGCACGACGCGGTAGTCCGTCACGTGAAACACGTCGACGGGCATGTGCACGCGGTGCGCGTCCGGGGTCATGAGGTCGACGAAGGACGCGCGTTCGAACGTATGGGGCAACGCTTCGCCCTTCGTCACGGGCCCGGCGCTGCGCAGGCGCGGCCAGGAATACGGCCGCATCGCGCAGCCGGCGTGCGGCAGGTGGCGCAGCAATGCCTGCGTATAGACGCCGATGCCGTCCAGGTGTCCGCCCGTGAACGCGGGTTCGATCATGGTCGTGCCGATGCCGATGCGCAGGTCCGGCTGCACGAGCGCATCGTTGGCGGCCTCGGCGGAACCAGGGAGCGCGCGCAGGCGGTCCTGGAGGGCGGGCGCGCCGTCCGGTCGTCGTTTAGGGAGGCCCAGTTCGATCATGGTGGTGTCCAGGCCGGTCGGGACCCTGTTCATGCCTGGTACATCCAGCGCAGCGTGTCGACCAGCGGCGTGGGCTCGATCGTACCGATCGTGCCCGCCAGCTTGGCGTTGCTGCCGGACAGCGTGAGCACCTCGTTGGCGCGCACGAAGGCGGGGTTGACGTGCACTTCGATGCGGTAGCCGGCGATGTCGCTCATCATGTCGATCAGGCTCTCCAGCGAGTGCGAGCGGCCGGAGCAGACGTTGAAGACTTCGCCGGCGGGCGCCGCCGCGAGCAGGCGCCGGTAGCTCTTCGCCACCGTGCGCACGTCGGAAAAATCGCGCGCGATCGCCAGGTTGCCCAGCTCGATGCGGCGCGCGCCCTTGCGGAAGTGCGACACGATCTTGGGCAGCAGGAAGTTCTCGTTCTGGCCGACGCCCGTGTAGTTGAACGGCCGCGCGATCACGATCGGCAGCTTGTCCATCCACAGGCGCGCCATGTATTCCATCGCGAGCTTGCTGACGGCGTAGTCGTTCGCCGGCGCGGGCGGCACGAATTCGTCGATCACGGGCACCGCGGCGTTGCCGTAGATATTGGCGGACGACGCGAGCAGCACCTTGGATGGCTTGTGCGCACCGTGCGCCAGCGCTTCCAGCAGGTTGCGGGTGCCGACCACGTTGACGCGGTACATCTGCTCGGCGTCGTTGTGGGCCACGAACGCGATGGCGGCCAGGTGGACCACCACGTCCGGCCGCACCTGTTCGATGACCGCGGCCAGCGCGGCGCGGTCGGTCAGGTCGACGGTGAAGATATCCGGTCCGGTCTCGCTGCCCGGCAACACCGTGCCGAACACGTGATAGCCCGCGGCGGTGAGCTCGCGCGCCATGTAGTAGCCGGTGAAGCCGCGCAGGCCGGTGATGAGGGCGCGCTTGCCCTCGCCTTCCTTGGGCTCAACCATCCGGACGAGGTCTTCCGTGACCATGCGGTTCATGTCAGAACGAAAAACCGGTCTCGTTGCGACGCAGGTCGGCGTCGACCATCATCTGGCACAGCTGTTCGAGCGACGTCCCGGCCTTCCAGCCCAGCTCGCGCTGCGCCTTGGACGGGTCGCCGATCAGCAGGTCGACCTCGGCCGGACGGTAGAACTTCGGCGACACGCGCACGAGCAGCTTGCCGGTACGGGCGCAATGCCCCGTCTCCTGCTCGCCCTTGCCTTTCCACTCGACGTCCAGGTTGGCGCCGCGGAAGGCCATGGTGACGAAGTCGCGCACGGTTTCGGTGCGATTGGTGGCCAGCACGAACGTATCGGGCTCGTCGGCCTGCAGGATGCGCCACATGCCTTCCACGTATTCGCGCGCATAGCCCCAGTCGCGCTTGGCGTCCATGTTGCCCAGTTCCAGCACATCCAGCTTGTTCAGGACGATCTTGGCGACGGAATCCGTGATCTTGCGGGTGACGAACTCGCGGCCGCGCAGCGGCGACTCGTGGTTGAACAGGATGCCCGAGCTGCCGAAGATGCCATAGGACTCGCGGTAGTTCACGGTCATCCAGTGGGCGTACAGCTTGGCGACGCCGTACGGGCTGCGCGGGTAGAACGGGGTCGACTCGACCTGCGGCACGGCCTGCACCTTGCCGAACATCTCGGACGTGGAGGCCTGGTAGAAGCGCGCTTTCGGGTGGACGATGCGGATCGCTTCCAGCAGGTTGACGGCGCCGATGCCGGTGATCGAGGCGGTGGTCACGGGCTGGTCGAACGAGACGCCGACGAAGCTCTGCGCGGCCAGGTTGTACACCTCGTCGGGACGGGTGGATTCGATCAGGCGGATGCTCGAGGAGAGATCGGTGAGGTCGTATTCGACGAGGTTCAGGTTCGGATGCTGCTCGATACCGAGTTCGGCAATGCGCCAGAAATTAACCGAGCTGGACCGGCGAAAAGTGCCGGTCACCAGGTAGCCCTTTTCGAGGAGCAATTGTGCCAGATAGGCTCCATCCTGCCCGGTAATACCGGTGATCAGGGCCTTTTTTGTTGTTTGCATGTTCTTGGTGATCCAGTGGTGGTCCGTAGCGGCCGCCGCAACAGCCGAGGCGGGTCGGCATGCGGATTGTCGGCCGCGCTGGCGCGGACCAGATAATTTTCCAACAACCCCGCATTGTAACAGAGTGGTGCTTGGGCCCTTGCACAAAAGAAATCGTGCAAAAGAAACAATATGTACTCGTCTATTATCGCCTGAAAGCCCGCAAACACGTCGCGTGATTACGCATTGTTACGAGTCCCTCAAGCTTTATTACATATTCACGAAATGTCGGGAACTTCTACATTTCAATGACAAAAGGGCCGCAATGGGCCCTTTTGAGTCATTTCGTCACAGGTGGCAAATCTACAACACAAAGGTGTCGTATCAACGCTCCGAGACGGCGTCGACGACGCACAGCGCCGTCATGTTGACGATGCGGCGCACGGTCGCCGACGGGGTCAGGATGTGCACCGGACGCGCGCAGCCCAGCAGCACGGGGCCGATGGCGACGCCGCTGCCGGCTGCCGTCTTGACCACGTTGTAGGCGATGTTCGCGGCCTCGATGTTCGGCATGACGAGCAGGTTGGCGTCGCCCTTCAGCGTCGATTGCGGCATGATCTTGGCGCGCAGCTTCGCATCCAGGGCCGTGTCGCCGTGCATCTCGCCGTCGACTTCCAGGTTCGGCGCCTTTTGCTGGATGAGGCCCAGCGCGGCGCGCATCTTCTTGGCCGACGCGCTGTTCGACGTGCCGAAGTTCGAGTGCGACAGCAGCGCCACGCGCGGCGTGATGCCCAGGCGCTCCAGTTCCTCGGACGCCATCAGCGTGATCTCGGCCAGCTCTTCGGCGGTCGGATTCTCGTTGACGTGCGTGTCGACCATCGCGATCTGGCGCTCCTGCGTGATGATGAAGTTCAGCGCCGCATAGACGTTGCTGCCGGCACGCTTGCCCAGCACCTGCTCGATGTACTGCAGGTGCACGTCGGTCGTGCCGTAGGTGCCGCAGATCATGCCGTCGGCGTCGCCCTTGTGGATCATCATCGCGCCGATCAGCGTATGACGGCGGCGCATCGCCAGCTTGGCGAGGTCTTCCGTGACGCCCTTGCGCATCACCATCTGGTGGTACGACTGCCAGTAATCGCGGTAGCGCTCGTCGAAGTCGGGGTTGATGACGTCGAAGTGCTTGCCCTGCTTCAGGCGCAGGCCGAATTTCTCGATGCGCTTTTCCAGCACGGCCGGACGGCCGACGAGGATCGGGCGGGCCAGGTTCTCGTCGACGACGACCTGCACCGCGCGCAGCACGCGCTCTTCCTCGCCCTCGGCGAAGACGATGCGCTTGCGCTCGGCCGGCGCGCTCTTGGCGATCTGGAACAGCGGCTTCATGAAGCTGCCGCTGCGGTAGACGAATTGCTGCAGGCTCTCGGCGTACGCGGCCAGGTCGGCGATCGGACGGGTGGCGACGCCGCCGTCCATCGCGGCCTTGGCGACGGCCGGCGCGATGTGCGTCAGCAGGCGCGGGTCGAACGGCATCGGGATCAGGTATTCCGGACCGAACGACAGGTTCGAGATGCCGTAGGCGGACGCCACGATGTCCGACTGTTCGGCGTGGGCCAGGTCGGCGATCGCGTGCACGACGGCGATTTCCATCTCGCGCGTGATCGTCGTCGCGCCGCAGTCCAGCGCGCCGCGGAACATGTACGGGAAGCACAGCACGTTGTTGACCTGGTTCGGGTAGTCCGAACGGCCGGTGGCGATGATGACGTCGTCGCGGACGGCCTTCGCGTCTTCCGGCAGGATTTCCGGGTTCGGGTTGGCGAGCGCCAGGATCAGCGGGTTCGGCGCCATCTTCGCGACCATCTCCGGCTTGAGCACGCCTCCGGCGGACAGGCCCAGGAAGATGTCGGCGTCGGGGATGATCTCGGCCAGCGTGCGGTGCGGGGTGTCCTGCGCGAAGCGTTCCTTGTCCGGGTCCATCAGCTCGGTGCGGCCCTTGTAGACGACGCCGGCGAGGTCGGTCACGTAAATATTCTCGATCGGGAAGCCGAGGTCGACGGCCAGGTCGAGGCAGGCCAGCGCCGCCGCGCCCGCGCCGGACACGACCATCTTGCACTTCTTGAGATCCTTGCCGACGACCTTCAGGCCGTTCAGGATGGCGGCGCCGACGATGATCGCGGTGCCGTGCTGGTCGTCGTGGAAGACCGGGATCTTCATGCGCTCGCGCAGCTTGCGCTCGATGTAGAAGCACTCGGGCGCCTTGATGTCCTCCAGGTTCACGCCGCCGAACGTCGGTTCAAGCGCGGCGATCACCTCGATCAGCTTGTCCGGATCGGTTTCGTTGATCTCGATGTCGAACACGTCGATGCCGGCGAACTTCTTGAACAGCACGCCCTTGCCTTCCATGACCGGTTTCGAGGCAAGCGGGCCGATGTTGCCAAGGCCGAGCACGGCGGTACCGTTCGAGATCACCGCGACCAGGTTGCCGCGCGCCGTATATTTATACGCCGTGGAGGGGTCCTTGACGATTTCTTCGCACGGCGCGGCGACGCCCGGCGAGTACGCCAGGGCCAGGTCACGCTGGTTCAAGACGGATTTGGTCGGGGTGACGGCGATCTTGCCGGGAGAGGGAAACTGGTGGTACTCGAGCGCGGCAGCCCGCAGTTGTTGACGTAGTTCTTCTTTTTTATCGATTGACGAATCCATGCTTTGCAGCCTTCCTGAACTGACCGGGGGTCTCCGATTTTAGCAGAGTGTCACCGCGCACCGTCTACGTATTTCTTGGTATCGACAGTAGTGACCGGAGGCAGGTAGCATGGCACCTGCCTCCGCTTCTCTCCCGTTTCCGCTTCAGGCGGGCGCTTTCGGGAAGTCCACCACCGTATCGTTGATGCGGTTCAGCAGGTTCGTGAACGTGATGCTGGTGACCGCGAAGATCGTGTCCACCACCTGCGTATCGGTGTAGCCGGCCGCCCTGAACGCATCCACCACCGGCTGCGGCACGGTGCCGCGGGTGCCCGCCACTTCACGCACGAACGTCGACAGCGCGTCCAGTTTCGCATCGCCGCCCGGGTTACCCTTGCGTGCGGCGAGGATCGCCTCCGGGCCCAGGCCGGCCATCTTGCCCATCAGCGTGTGCGCGGCCAGGCAATAATCGCAACCGCTCACTTCGCTGACGGCCAACTTGATCACCTCGATCTCTTTTTTCGACAGGCTCGTGTCGGCCAGCTTCGCATCGAAGCTCAGCAGCGCCTCCAGGGCCACGGCGCTGTTGCTGCCGATCGTGTCGTACGCGTTCGGGACCTTGCCCAGTTTCGCTTTGATGGCGGTGAAGAGTTCGGCGGTACGGCCGGTGGCGTTGGTACCCAGTGCGTTAAGACGGCTCATGATCTTTCCTTTCGTTGTGGGTTGGTGTGGAAAGAAGTCTAGGCCTTCGGACTAGTACGATGAATGCCCGGATGCTGCGATAATTTGCCCGATCGTCTCATCTGATAAAAACATGGATACCCTGAGCCGCCTGCTGTCCCTCTACACGATCCGCACCTCCCTCGACATCCGCTGCGAACTGGCGGCGCCCTGGGTGCTGGACGAACCCGCCGCGACGCCGGGCGTGGCGCCATTCCACGTGATCGTCGAAGGCGGCGCGCGCGTCGACGTCCCCGGACACGCCACGCTGGACCTGGCCACGGGCGACGTCGTCGTCTTCCCCAGCGGCAGCGCGCACCGCCTGCACGCGGGGCCGGCCGCGGACGCCGCCCCGGTGCGGTCACTCGGCGCCGACGGCCCGCTGCAACGCAAGGGCAACGAGGGCGATGGCCCCGCCACCGCGATCCTGTGCGGCAGCTTCGTGTTCGACGGCGCCGCGCGCCAGGCCCTCGCGCGCGCCCTGCCCGACGTGATGGTCGTGCGCGCCAGCCGCGCCGATGACTTCCCCGGCCTGCATGCGCTCGTGCGGCTGCTGCAGCACGAGACGACCGCGGTGCGGCCCGGCGGCGACGTCGTCGTCGCCCAGCTGTCGGGTGCCCTGTTCGCGCTGCTGCTGCGCGCCTGGCTGGCCGGGACCGGTCACGAGGCGCCCGGCCTGTTCGCCATCCTGGCCGACCGCCGCCTGGGCAACGCGCTCGCCCGCATGCTGGAATCGCCCGAACGGCCGTGGAAGGTGGAGGACCTGGCCGAGGCCTGCCACATGTCGCGCGCCACGTTCGCCCGCCTGTTCGCGCGCCTGTGCGGCATGCCGCCGGCCGACATGCTGACCCAGCTGCGCATGGCGCGCGCCGCCCGCGCCCTGCTGCAGGGCGAAGGCGCCGTCGGCGACGTCGCGCTGGCCGTCGGCTACCAGTCGGAGGCGGCGTTCAACCGCGTGTTCAAGCGCCATTACGGGATCGGCCCTGGCGGCTACCGGCGCGCGGCCCACGTGGCGACGGTCACGGATTAGAATCGCGGCATGCTCTCCGAATTCGATCTCATCAAACGCTACTTCCAGCGCGACCGTGCGCCCGGCCCCAACACCTTCCTGGGCATCGGCGACGATTGCGCGCTGCTGTCCCCCACGCCCGGCAAGGTGCTCGCCATCTCGTCCGACATGCTGGTCGAGGACCGCCATTTCTTTGCCGGCGCCGACCCGTTCACGCTCGGGCACAAGTGTCTCGCCGTGAACCTGTCGGACCTCGCCGCGATGGGCGCGCGGCCGCTGGGCTTCACGCTGGCGCTGTCGCTGCCCGTGGCGGAACCCGACTGGCTCGACGCCTTCTCGCGCGGCCTGTTCGCGCTGGCCGACGCCCACGGCTGCGAACTGGTCGGAGGCGACACGACCAAGGGCCCGCTGAACGTCTGCATCACGATCTTCGGCGAACTGGCGCCCGGCCAGGCACTGCGGCGCGACGCGGCGCGCGCGGGCGACGACATCTGGATCTCGGGCACGCTGGGCGATGCGCGCCTGTGGCTGGCCGCGCGCCGCAGCGAAGTCGCGCTGGATGCAGCGGACCACGCCGCCACCGGCCAGCGCATGCACGCGCCCACGCCGCGCGTGGCGCTCGGGCGCCTGCTCGCGGAAGGCGGCCTCGCGCACGCCGCGCTCGACATCTCGGACGGCCTCGTTGGCGATGTGAAGCACATACTCGCCGCGTCGCGCGTGGGCGCCGTGCTGGACGTGGACGCGCTGCCGGCCGGCCCGGCGCTGGCCCGCCAGCCGGTCGGACTGCGCCGCCGCTTCGCCGCGGCCGGCGGGGACGATTACGAACTGTGCTTCACGGCGCCGGTGGCGCAGCGCGATGCCATCGTGGCCGCCGGCACGGCCTGCGGGACGGCCGTGACGCGCGTGGGGTCGATCACTGCCGAACCGGGCCTGTGCCTCGTCGACGCGGACGGGGCGGCGCTGGATTTGCAGCTGGCCGGCTGGGACCACTTCAGTCCGGGCTGACCTACGCCGCTTCCTCGTCCCCCCGCGGCGTCTTGCGGTCGTCGTACGGCCCGTGCGTGAGCCAGTACTGGCGGAACGCGAGCCGCACGTTGTCGCGCAATTCCGTCTCGTTCCACGGCTTCGTGTAAAAACGGTAGATGGCGCCCCGGTTGATCGAATCGAGCACCGTCTCCACGCCCGTGTAGCCGGACAGGATGATGCGCATCGTGTCCGGATACATCTCCTTGACCTTGCTGAGGAATTCGGTGCCGTTCATCCCGGGCATCTTCTGGTCGCACAGGATCACCTGCACGTGGTACAGCGCCAGCAATTCAAAACCCTCGGACGGCGACGCGGCCGTCAGCACACGGTAGTTGTCGCGCCTGAACAGCCGGTGCAGCGCGCCCAGCACGTTGACGTCGTCGTCCACCAGCAGCAGCGTTTGGACGTTGCGGTCGTCCTCCGCGGGCCGCGTGGGCTGGGCGCGGTTCTCCAGCACCAGCCGGGCCAGGTCGGCCGGCAGCAGCGCGCGCGAAAAATGAAAACCCTGGATCTCGTCGCAGCGGTGACGGCGCAGCAGCGCCATCTGCGCGCGCGATTCCACGCCCTCCGCGATCACTTGCATGTGCAGGCTGTGCGCCATGCTGATGATGGCCAGCGCGATCGCCGCGTCGTCCGGGTTCGTCGTGATGTCGCGCACGAACGCGATGTCGATCTTCAGCTTGTCGATCGGGAAGCGCTTCAGGTACGCGAGGCTCGAATAGCCGGTGCCGAAATCGTCGATGGCGATGCGGATGCCCAGCGCCTTCAGGCGCTCGAGCACCTGCACCGTGTGCTCGAAGTTCGACATCAGCGCGCTTTCCGTCAGCTCCAGTTCGAGCAGGCCCGGGTCCACGCGGTGCTCCGCCAGCGCCGCGCGGATGTCGCCTTCCAGGTCGCCCTCGACGAACTGGCGGCTCGACACGTTGACGGCCACGCGCACGTCGCGCACGCCTTCCGCGTTCCAGGCGGCGATCTGGCGGCAGGCCTCGCCGATGATCCACGCGCCCACGCGCACGACCATGCCCGTGTCCTCCATGACGGGCACGAATTCGGCCGGGTACACGAGGCCCACGCCGGGACGGCGCCAGCGCAGCAGCGCCTCCACGCCCGTCACGCGCCCCGTGTTCAGGTCCAGCTTGGGCTGGTAGTGCAGCTCGAACTGCTCGCCGTCGATGGCCGCGCGCAGCGCCAGTTCCAGGTCGAGCCGCGCCAGCACCTGCACGTTCATCCCGGCCGTGAAGAAGCGGTAGCCGTCGCGGCCCGCCTCCTTCGCGCGCACCATCGCCACGTCCGCGTATTTCACCAGCGTGCCCGGGTCCGTGGCGTCGTCCGGGTACATCGCGATGCCGATGCTGGCCGTCAGCACGGCTTGCTGGCCATTCAGGTCGAACGGCGCGCGCAGCGCCTCGCGCACCTCGTTGGCGACACTGACCGCTTCGTCCTCCGTCTGCTCGCGCGTCATCGTCAGGATCAGCGCGAACTCGTCGCCGCCCAGCCGGCCGATCGTGTCGCGCAGGCGTACGCAGCGCACCAGTCTCGTGCTGAACTGGCGCAGCAGTTCGTCGCCCAGCGCGGGGCCGAGCGAGTCGTTGACGATCTTGAAGCGGTCGAGCGTGATGAACAGCACGGCGATGCGCCAGTTCTTGTCCTGCGCGAGCTCGATGGCGTCGCGCAGCGTATGGAAGAACAGGCTGCGGTTCGGCAGGCCGGTCAGGCTGTCGTAGTTCGACATGTGCTTCAGGCGCTGCGCGGCCTGCAGGCGCTCGCTGATGTCGCGCGCGACGGCGATCAGGATGCGGTGGCTGTTGTCCTGCTGCTGCAGCTGCCAGCTGATCTCGACCGGCACCGCGCCCTGCCCGTCCGAGCGCAGCAGCTCCGTCTCGACGATGTCGTGCTCGCGCGACGTGGACGCCGGGTCCGCATAGCGTTCGAGCTGCGCGCGTTCCGCGAGGCCCAGCGCCACCGGATCGATGCGCAGCAGCGCCTCGCGCGAAAAACCCAGCATGCGGCAGGCGCCGTCGCTCACGTCGATCATCGCCATCGTGCGCGCGTCGACGAGGAAGATGGCGTCGGTGGTCGCGTCCATCGCGCCGCGGAAGCGCTGCAGCTCGGCCGTCCGCTCGCGCACCGTGCGCTCCATGCGCGCGCCGTAGTCCTGCGACTCCTTGTGGAACAGCCGCACTTCGAGCAGGTTGCGGATGCGCGTCAGGACCTCCACCGTGTCGAACGGCTTGCCGATGAAGTCGCGCGCGCCCGCTTCCAGCGCGGCCAGTTTCTTGTCCGGCTCCGCCGTCACCACGAGCACGGGCAGCCAGGACTCGCGCTCCATCGGCTTCAACGCTTCCATCACCTGGAAGCCGTCCATGTGCGGCATCTGCAGGTCGAGGATGATCAGGTCGTAGCGGTGCTGCAGGTGCAGCGCGGCCACCTGGCGCGGGTCGGTGGTGCTGGCGACTTTCTCGTAGCCGCTGGTCTTGAGCAGGAACTCGAGCAGCTGCACGTTCACCGGTTCGTCGTCGACGACGAGGATGTGCGCGTGGCGGATGTCGGCGGGGGAAATCATGGGGTCGTCCTCATTCGGGCTGACAGTACGGCGTCGATCGCCTCGTTGAACTGGCCGATGTCGATCGGCTTGGTCAGGTAGTACGTGAAGCCGGCCGCCAGCGCGCGGTCGATGTCGGAGCGCATGGCGTTGGCGGATACCGCGATGGCCGGGATCCGCGCGGTCTCGGGTTCGCGGCGCAGCTGCGCCAGGACCTCGAACCCGGAGAGGCCGGGCAGGTTCAGGTCCATCAGGATGATGTCGGGTTTCTGGCTGCGCGCGAGCGACAGGCCGAAGTGGCCGTCCGGCGCGCTCACGAGGCGCAGGTCGGACCGGAAGCGCACGATCTCCTGCACGAGCTTCAGGTTGGCCGGATTGTCTTCGATGTACAGCACCGTATGCGGCTCTCCGGGTCCGGCGCCGTCCGCCGGGACGGGCACCGACCGCGCGGCAGGCGGAGCGGCGGGCAGCGCGCCATCCGTACCGGCGACGGCCAGCTCGATCCAGAACACGCTGCCCACGCCGGGGCTGCTGGTCACGCCGATCTCGCCGCCCATCAGCTCGACGAGGCGGCGCGTCACCACGAGGCCGATGCCCGTGCCTTCCTGCGTGCCCGCTTCCTGGCCCAGGCGGTTGAAGGGCTGGAAAAGCCCCGCGACCTGTTCGGGGCTCAAGCCCATGCCCGTGTCCTGCACCGACAGGCGCAGGCGCTGCGGCGCCGGTTGCGCGCAATCGACGACGATGGCGCCGCCGTCGCGGTTGTACTTCACCGCGTTCGACAACAGGTTCAGCAGGACCTGCTTCAGGCGCGTGCGGTCGGCCTGCAGGCGCGCCGTCGGCGCCTCCGGGAACAGCACGCGCACGCCGCGCGCGGCGGCCAGCGGCGCGATCATGCCCTCGCATTCGGCGAGCACCTCGGCCAGCAGCACCGGTTCCATCGACAGGCTCACGGCCCCCGCCTCGACCTTGGCCAGGTCGAGGATCTCGTTGATCAGGGTGAGCAGGTGCCGGCCGGATTTCAGGATGTGGCCGGAGAATTCGAGCTTCTGCTCCGGCGTCGTCGGCATGTCCTTCGATGCCAGGATCTGCGCGAACCCGAGGATGGCGTTCAGCGGCGTGCGCAGTTCATGGCTCATCGACGACAGGAACGCGGACTTGGCCTGGTTGGCATTCCGCGCCTCGTCGATCGCGAGTCCCAGTTCCGAATTGGCGAGCTCCAGCTGGGCCGTGCGTTCCTGCACGCGCGCTTCCAGGCCTTCGTTCAGGCGCACGATCTCGCGGTTCGAGTCTTCCAGCGCGCGTGTGCGCTGCTCGATCTCGGTCAGCATCGCGTTGAAGGAGTCGACGAGTTCCGCCGCCTCGTCCTCGCTGATGCGCGGCGCGCGCCGCGAATAGTCGCGCCGCGCCACGACCTCGCGCGCGATCCTGGTGATGGCGTCGATGGGCGTCGTGATCGTGTGGCCGAGACGGCGCACGAGCAGCCACGCGGTGAACAGGGCCAGCACCGTCACGCACGCGCAGATGACGAGATAGTCGCGCATGCGTTCCATCAGCTGGTTTTCCGAGCGCAGATAGACGGTGCCGAGCAGGTCGCCGTTTTCGCTGATCGGCTTGTACAGCACCAGCTCGTCGCCGCTCCCGACATAGGTTTCCGTGCCGCCCGCATGCACGGACCGGCCGCCCTTCGCGGGCCGCGCCGGGAACGTGCTGTCCGCGCCGGGCGCCACGTAGGTCGCGAACAGCGCGCCCTTCTCGTCGTAGATCGCGGCGGCGCGCACCGACGGCCGGCTGCGCAGCAGGGCCAGGTTCTCGCGCGCCAGGCGCGCATCGTCGAAGGCCAGCGCGGCCGACGTCATGTGCCCCACCAGTTCGGCCTGCGTCGCGAGGTCGTTCAGCAGCGCATGTTTATAGCTGCGCAGGTCGTACACGACGACGGTGCCGACGGACACGGCCAGCGCGGCGAGCGTCGTCGACATCACGATCGTGACGAGTTTTTCCCGAATGGAGCGGCGCGGACGGATCATGGCGTCACCACGTCGCCAGCGCCAGCAGGCGCGCGCTGATGCGCAGTTGCGCGGCCATCGCTTCGAGCCGGTCGATGCGCAGCCGCAGGCGATCCCCGTCCGCCACGAGTCCGACGACGCAACCCGGTTCGGGGACGCCGTCGCACACCGTCAATACGGGCTGGCTGCGCACGGCCGCGAGCAACCGGCCGCGCGCGGGCGATGCGGCCACGTACAGGACGTGCAGGCCGGGCGGCAGCGCGCGCGGGTCGACGCGGCGGACCGCCAGCTGGCGGCCATGCACGAGGCGACCCGTCATGAACTGTGCGGCTTCGATGGCCAGCGCGTCGTTGCCGGCGACGCCGACCAGCAACGGGCTCCCGGCGCGTGCGAACGCGGCGTCCGGCCAGTCGACGAACGTGGCCACACGGTACAGGTAGGCCGCCTTGAGCTTGTGCTCAGGCGCGCCAAGCGGGCCTGTGCCGGCCTGGGCGGCACCCGCGAAGATCAGCAGGCACAGCGCCGCCCGGCGGACAGGCCGCGCGGCTGCGCGTGAAAAGACCATCATGAGTACGCTGGCCCCGGATGGTCATGCGCGAAACGGTCGAGCGGCATGCGAGGTCCTGGTTCGGTCAATGAACAAGAAGCGGGCCAGCCCGCAAGGCGAGGAGGATAGCAGCACGACCGGGGATGATGTCGCACGGAACGGGGCCTGCCATTTACAGCGGTAAAGACATTTGCGTTTGTAAGGACGGCAAAGGCATAACCGCAAGAATGGCTTTTCGTTAAGATTCCGACGCCGCAGGGCGGGAAGGCGCGCTAGAATGGACGCGAGCGCGCAGCGGAACGTTTCCGCGACCGGCACACGGCGGCGCCTCGGTTGGATCCTGGAGACCTGGCGGTTCTCTGCTACCGCCATTACAAGGAGGAGCGACACGTGACGAACGACATCATCGACCTGGCCACCCGTGTGGGCCGGGCACTCGAATCCAAGAACCTGCTGCTGGCCACCGCCGAATCCTGCACCGGCGGCGGCGTCTCCCAGGCCATCACGGAAATCCCCGGCTCGACCGGCTGGTTCGAATGCGGTTTCGTGACGTATTCGAACGCCTCCAAGACGGAAATGCTGGACGTGCCGGCCGCGCTGATCGCGCAATTCGGTTCCGTCAGCGAGGAAGTCGCGGGCGCGATGGCCGAGGGCGCGGTCGCCAACAGCAACGCCGACGTGGCCGTATCCACGACCGGCATCGCCGGCCCGACCGGCGCCGTACCCGGCAAGCCCGTGGGCACGGTGTGCTTCGGCTGGTCGAAGGGCGACACGACGTACACCGAACGCCTCGTGTTCTCCGGCGACCGCCACGCGGTACGCGAGCAGACGGTGGCGCACGCGCTGGCCGGCCTCTTGCGGCTGCTCGAGTAAGGATGCGCCGTCTGGCCGCGGCCGCGCTCCTGGCGGCCGCTTCCTTGAACGCGGCCGCAGCAAGTCCGGACCAGGGCATCACCGTGTACGCGGCCGGCGACATCGCGCGCTGTGCGTACCGCGATCCGGCGTATTCGGGCGCGGCCGACACGGCCGCCACCGTCGCCGCCGGACTCGCGCAGGACCCGCGGGCCGTCGTGCTGGCGCTGGGCGACCTGACCTATCCGCGCGGCGCCATGAAGGAATTCACCGGCTGCTACGCGCCGACGTGGGGCCGCTTCAAGGACCGCACGTGGCCCGCACCCGGCAACCACGAGTACTACACGCCGGGCGCGAAGCCCTATTTCGACTGGTGGGGCGCGCGCGCCGGCCGCGGTTACTACAGCTTCGAGCTGGGCACCTGGCACATCGTCTCGCTGGACAGCAACCTCGCCCCGGCCCAGCACGCGGCCCAGCTGGACTGGCTGCGCGCCGACCTCGCCGCCCACCCCGCGCGCTGCACGCTCGCCTACTGGCACCATCCGCTGTACAGCTCGGGCGGCCACGGCAGCATCCCGAAGATGCGCGACGCCTGGCAACTGCTGTACGCGGCCGGCGCCGAGCTGGTGCTGTCCGGCCATGACCACGACTACGAACGCTTCGCCCCGCAGGACGCGGATGGCCGGCTCGACCCGACGCACGGCATCCGCCAGTTCGTCGTCGGCACCGGCGGCGCGTATCCGACGCCATTCCTGTTCACCGTCGCGCACAGCGAAGTCCGCGACAGCAACCGCACCGGCGTGCTGCGCCTGCGCCTGTACGCGGGCGGCTACGGCTGGGAATTCGTCGAGTCGACGCGGCTCGCGTCCTTCAGCATCGCCCCGCCCGACCGCGGCAGCGCCGCCTGTCATTAAAAAACGGAGCCCGCATGAAACGCCTCCTGTCCTGCTTGTTTCTGTCCCGATTTTCCCTGCTCCTCCTCCTCGCAGGGCCGACGGCAGCGGCCGAGGTGCCTGAGGTCCGCTACGACAAGACGACGCTCCCCAACGGCCTGGAAGTGATCCTCGTCGAGGACCACCGCCTGCCCATCGTGGCCGTCAACATCTGGTACCACGTCGGCCCCGCCAACGAGGCGCCAGGACTCACCGGCTTCGCCCACCTGTTCGAGCACATGATGTTCGCCGGGACGCGGCACCTGCCGCGCGGCCTCGCCGACCGCCTGCTGGAAGGCGCCGGCGCCACCGACAGCAACGGCAGCACCGACTACGACCGCACCAATTACTACGACACGGTGCCGGCTAACCAGCTCGAACTCGCGCTGTGGGTCCACGCCGACCGCATGGGCTACCTGCTCGACGTGCTGGACCAGGCGGCGCTGTCGAACCAGCAGGACGTCGTTCGCAACGAGAGGCGCCAGAGCGTCGAGAACCGCCCGTACGGCGTCGTCGAGGAAGCGCTGAACCACGCGCTGTTCCCGAAGACGCACCCGTATTACGCGGCCGTCATCGGCTCGCACGCCGACATCCAGAACGCGAAGCTGGCCGACGTGCGCGACTTCTTCAAGCGCTACTATGGCCCGAACAACGCCAGCATCGTCATCGCCGGCGACATCGACAAGGTCAAGACGCGCGCCCTCGTCGCGAAATACTTCGGCAGCTTCAAAAAGAGCCCGCCGGTCGTGCATCCGAAGGTGGCCACGCCCGCCATCACGCGCGAGCGCCGCATCACGGTACCGGACCGCGTGGAGCTCCCGCGCCTGTACATGGCGTGGCTCACGCCGCCGGCCTTCCAGCCGGGCGACGCCGAGCTGGCGGTGACGGCGCAGATCCTCGCCGGCGGCAAGTCCAGTCGTCTGTATAAAACCCTCGTGTACGAGCGCCAGATCGCGCAGGAAGCGGCGGCCGCGCAGAATTCGAACGCGCTCACCTCGACCTTCATCGTCGACGCGACCGCACGCCCGGGCCACGAACCGTCCGAGCTGGAGACGGCGATCGATGCGGAACTCAAGGCGCTGCGCGACGCGGGACCGTCCGAACAGGAAGTCGAACGCGCGCGCAACACGATCGAGACGGCGATGCTGACGTCGATCGAAAAGCTGGGCGGCACCGGCCTCGCGAACCAGATCAACCAGTACAACCAGTACACGGGCGACCCGGGCTACCTGCCGAAGGACATCGAGCGCCTGCGCCGCGTCACCGCCGCCGACGTGCGCCGCGTGGCGCAGGCCTACCTGCAGCCGAACGCGCGCGTGATCGTCGCCGGCATACCGGGCAAGCCGGACCTCGGTCCAGACGTGCCGGCGCCGCCCCAAGTCTCGAAGGCCGGCAGGACCGACCGCGCCGCCGGCATCAACCACGACGAAGCGTGGCGCCGCACGCCGCCGAAGCCGGGCCCGGTGCCGCGCTTCACGCTGCCGCAAGGCGACGCGTTCAAGCTGCCGAACGGGCTGACCGTCATCGTCCACCCGAACCCCGCGCTGCCGCTCGTGGCGGCGGAACTGGTCGTGAAAAGCGGCTCCGACGCCAATCCATCCGACCAGCCGGGCCTCGCCGGCTTCACGGCGCAGATGCTGGACGAAGGCACGGCCATCCGCAGCGCGCCGCGCATCGCCGACGAGATCGCGCAGCTCGGCGCCTTCCTCGGCAGCGGGAGTACGGCGGACGCGTCGACCGTGTCGCTGCTCGCGCTGCGCTCCACGTTCCCGCAGGCGCTGGACGTACTGGCCGACGTCGTGCTGCATCCGGCCTTCCCGACCGCCGAAGTCGAACGGCAGCGCGCCTCCCGCATTGGCGAACTGACGCAGCAGCGCGACGATCCCGCCCTCGTCGCCGCCGTCGCCGCGGCCGGTGCCCTGTACGGCCCGGATCATCCATACGGCTACGGCCAGCTGGGCACGGAACAGGCGATCCGCGCGACGACGCGCGAAGACCTCGTGCGCTTCTGGCGCCGCCACTACCTGCCGGGCAATGCGGCCCTGGTCGTCTCCGGCGACATCACGGCGGACGAGCTGCACACGCTGGCGGCGGCCCGCTTCGGCGGCTGGGAACGCGCCGATGCGGCCGTGACGTCGGTCGGCGATCCATCCGGCACCCGGGCGCGCCTCGTCGTCGTCGACAAGCCGGGCACGCCGCAGACGGCGCTGCGCGTGACGACCATCGCGGCCGCGCGCAGGACGCCGGACTATCCGGCCATGCAGGTGATGAACGCGGCGCTGGGCGGCCTGTTCTCGAGCCGCATCAACCTCAACCTGCGCGAAGAAAAGGGCTACAGCTATGGCGTGTTCTCGGCATTCCGCTACGACCGCACGCCGGGCCCATTCACCATCGCGGGCAGCGTGCGCACGGACGTCACGGGGCCTGCCGTCGCCGAGATCTTCAAGGAAGTGAACGGCATGCGCGACAAGCCGCTGCCGGGCCCCGAACTCGGGGGCGCGCGCGACTCGCAGGTGTATTCGCTGCCGGGACAGTTCGAAACGAACAGCGGCATCGGGGCGAGCCTGGCCGAGACCTTTGTGTTCGACCTGCCGGCGGATTACTGGCGCACCCTGCCCGACCGCTATCGCGCCGTGACGGCGGCGCAGGTGCAGGCGGCGGCGCAGAAATACTTGAAACCCGAGCAGTTGAAAGTCATCGCCGTCGGGGATCGGGCGGCGATTTTGCCGCAGTTGCAGAAGCTCGGGCTGGGGCAGCCCGAAACGCGCGATACGGACGGCCAGCTTCCGTAACGCATCGCTTCACCACGCTTGCATACGATATGGCTTGCGTCCGCCACGTCTATGCGATTAACATGTGAACAGTTCTTCAAACGTTAAGCATGAGCATCCCACCCGACATCGACAACGCGGTCGACGAACTCGCCGACCTGTTCCACCTGCTGGGCGACCCCACGCGGTTGCGGATCGTGCTCGCCTGCCTGGCGCAGCCGACGGCCGTGGGCGACATCGCCGGCGCGTTGAACCTGTCCAGTTCGCTGGTCAGCCACCACCTGCGCCTGTTGCGCGCGGCCCGCATCGTCAAGGCGGAGCGCCAGGGCAAGCAGGTGTTCTATGCGGCCGCCGATGCCCACATCAGCGGCCTGCTCTCCAATATGTTCGAACACATCGCCGAACCCACCACCGGACTGGACGCATGAGTCACCACCATTCCCACGGCCATGGACATGGCCATCATCATCACCCGACGCCGGGCGACAACGGTCGCGCGTTCGGCATCGCCATCGGCCTGAACACCGCGTTCGTCGCCATCGAATTCATCTACGGCTTCATCGCCAACTCGACGGCGCTGATGGCCGATGCCGGCCACAACCTGTCCGACGTGCTGGGGCTGGGCCTCGCCTGGGGCGCCGCGCTGCTGACGAAGAGCGCGCCCACGCGCCGTTTCACGTACGGCATGCGCGGCACGACCATCCTGGCCGCCCTCGCCAACGCCCTGCTGCTGATGGTGGCCTGCGGCGCCATCGCGTGGGAAGCCGTGCACCGCTTCGCCCATCCGGAACCGGTGGCCGGCACGACGGTGTCCATCGTCGCCTTCGTCGGCGTGCTGATCAACGGCTTCTCGGCCTGGCTGTTCGTGGCCGGCAGCAAGGACGACATCAACGTGCGCGGCGCCTACCAGCACATGGCGGCCGATGCCTTGCTGTCGCTGGGCGTCGTCATCTCCGGCGTCGTGATCATCTACACGGGCTGGTCGTGGCTCGACCCGGTCGTCAGCCTCGTGCTCGTCGTCGTGATCGTCGTGGGAACGTGGTCGCTGCTCAGGGAATCGATCCAGATGGTGCTGGCGGGCGTGCCGGCCAGCGTCGACGCGACCGGCGTCACTGCCTACCTCGCCGCGCAACCAGGCGTGACCGAAGTGCACGACGTGCACATCTGGGCGATGAGCACGACGGAAACGGCCCTCACGGCCCACCTCGTGATGCCGGACGGCTATCCGGGCGACGCGGCCATCGACAGCATCGTGGAACACCTGCGCGAATATTTTTCCATCCACCATTGCACGCTGCAGGTGGAACAAGGAACGACCAAGCACCGCACTTGCAGCCTGCACGATGGACTGGAGGCGCATGCGCACGATGACCACGACCACAACCACGACCACGACCATCCCCACGGTCACTCGCACGCGCATTAAAAAAGACCCGCATGCAAGCGGGCCTTGTCGTCGAGGGAAGCCTGATCAGCCGGCCAGGTCCGCGTACAACGCCGTACTGAGATAGCGCTCGCCGAACGACGGGATGATCGTCACGATCAGCTTGCCCGCATTTTCCGGCCGTTTGGCGACCTGGATCGCGGCCCACAGGGCAGCGCCGGACGAGATGCCGACCAGCAGCCCCTCCTCGCGCGCGGCCGCACGAGCCGTCTCGAAAGCATCCTCGTTCTTGACGGTGATGACTTCGTCGTAGGCTTTCGTGTTCAGCACGTCCGGAATGAAGCCGGCGCCGAGGCCCTGGATCGGGTGCGGGCCCTTCGTGCCCTTCGACAGGATCGGCGACGCTTCCGGTTCCACGGCGATGGCCTGGAACGACGGCTTCCTCGCCTTGATCACTTCGGCCACGCCCGTGATCGTGCCGCCCGTGCCGATGCCGGCCACGAGGATGTCGACCTTGCCGTCGGTATCGCGCCAGATTTCCTCGGCCGTCGTGCGGCGGTGGACTTCCGGGTTGGCGGGATTGTTGAACTGCTGCGGCATGAAGCAGTTCGGGTCGGCCGCGACGATTTCCTCGGCGCGGCGGATGGCGCCCAGCATGCCTTCCGGCCCCGGCGTGAGCACCAGTTCGGCGCCGTACGCGCGCAGCAGCATGCGCCGTTCGTTGCTCATCGTTTCCGGCATGACGAGGCGGCAGCGGTAGCCGCGCGCCGCGCACACCATTGCCAGCGCGATGCCCGTGTTGCCGCTGGTGGGCTCGACGATGATGGTGTTCGGGCCGATCTTGCCGGCCTGCTCGGCCGCTTCGATCATGGCCCAGCCGATCCGGTCCTTGACGCTGTGGGCCGGATTGTAGAACTCGAGCTTGGCGGTGAGGTCAGCGCCGGCGCCCTGCGCCAGGCGGCGGATCCGCACCAAGGGGGTATTGCCGATCAGTTCCGTCACGTCGTTCGCGATGCGCATGCAGTCCTCCTGGTTGATGAGTTTTGACTTATTTGACCTTCAGGAGTTCCACGTCGAAGATCAGGTCGGAATCCGGCGGAATCGAACCGCCGCCGGCGCCGCGCTTGCCGTACGCGAGTTCGCTCGGGATGATCAGCGTGCGCTTGCCGCCCACCTTCATGCCCTGCACGCCCTGCTCCCAGCCCTTGATGACCTGGCGCGCGCCGAGCTGGAACTCGAGCGGTTCGCGGCCCGCGTCCAGCGACGAGTCGAATTTGCGGCCGCGTTGCCTGGCGGCCAGCGGCTTGTAGAACCAACCCGTGTAGTTGACGACGACCGTGCTGCCGACGCTGGCTTCGGCACCCTTGCCGATCACGTGGTCGATGACCTGCACCTTCGGCCCTTGCTGTTCCTGGCCAGCGGGCGTCGGGTCGACGGGATTGTTCGGGTTACCGGGATGGGCCGCGTTGGCGGTGGCCTGGGCCGGGTCCTTGGGACCTTGCAGGCCGTCGCCGGCCTGCTGGGATGCGTCCTGCGCGTTGGCGGCGACGGCCGCCAGCAGCAGGCTGGCTACGGCAATACGACGGATCATGGAGCCTCTTTTCACGAATCAGTAAAAAACTGATCCTATGATAACAAGGCCTCTTCCACTTGGACAGCGTCGACGGATTCGGTTACATGTACCGGCACGGCATTCGCCTCCTCCGCCATCTTGCGCAGCATGTGGCCGGCCGCGACCATGCCGAACGTCGCGGTGACGACCATGCTCGAGCCGAAGCCGGCGCAGTTCAGGCCCGTGATGCTGTTCGCGTCGACTTCGCAGGCGTCGCCGGACTGCGGGTAGCGCAGCGGTTCCATCGAGAACACGGCGTCGATGTGGTACTTGTTCTTCTCGCCGCGCGCGAAGCCGTAGCGGGCACGCAGGATCTTGCGCACTTTTTTCAGCAGCGGCTCCTGCTCGGTACGGGCGAGGTCGCGCACTTCGATCCTGGTCGGATCCAGCTGGCCGCCGGCGCCGCCGATGACGATCAGCGGGATCACATGCTGGCTGCAGTAGGCGATCAGCGCGGCCTTGGCCTGGACGCTGTCGATCGCGTCGACGACGTAGTCGAATCGGGCCGCGCCGGGCTTGTTCGTCCCGATCATCTGCGGGATGTTGTCCGGATCGATGAAGTCTTCGACGAGCTCGACTTCGCAGTACGGATTGATGAGCGCAATGCGCTGTTTCAGCGCCTCGATCTTGGGCATGCCGACCGTGGTCGACAGGGCCTGGATCTGCCGGTTGATGTTGGATTCGGCCACGTTGTCGAGGTCGATGAGCGTGAGCCGGCCGACGGCGCTGCGGGCCAGCGCCTCGACGATCCAGGAGCCGACGCCGCCGACGCCGACCACGCAAACGTGCGCCGCACGGAACCGTTCCAGTGCACGCTCGCCGTAGAGGCGGGCAATGCCGCCGAAGCGCCGCTCGAAGTCGACGTCATCGAAGAGGGAGGTGGAAATCGTAGTCATGATCCCTTCATTTTACCGGACGGAATGGCGCTCATTGCTCTAAAATAACTTTCAGTCAATCAAAAAATTTCCGCATTCCGCACGTCCACAACAGCGATCATGAACAACCTTCTAGCCGACCCCGCTCCCGATTTCGACCAACCCGTCGCCGTCCTCGAACATTGCCACGGCCGCATCCGCAAACAGCTTGCGACCATCGAAAAACTGCTCGCCCACCTGCCCGAACACGGCGCCGACGAGCAGGCACGCCAGGCGGCAACGGCCGTACTGAAATACTTCGACAAGGCCGCCCACCTGCACCACGAAGACGAAGAGCAGGACCTGCTGCCGATGCTGCTCGCCGTCGCCAAGGGCGAGGATGCGGCCACGCTGCAGGCGCTCGTGCCCGTGATCCTGCAGGAACACAAGGACATGGATGCGATGTGGCAAGACCTGCACGAGCAACTGACGGGCATCGCGGACGGCGGCGGCACGCAGCTGTCGGCTTCGATCGTGCGGCGCTTCGTGCAGGGCTATCACGGCCATATGGAACGCGAAGAAGGCATCGTCGCGCCGATGGCGCTGCGCCTCTTTGGTCCGGATCAGATGGCGCGCCTGGGCGGCGCGATGCGCCAGCGCCGCGGCCTCGAACAGGCGGTGGCCCCGGCACCTTCCATCGGCGAAAAAGTCGCCGACCTGCGCAAGGATTACGGCCAGGCTCGCCTGGACGAAAGCGACGTCGCCGACGACCCGATGGACCAGTTCACGCGCTGGTTCGAGGAAGCGCTGAAGGCCGAAGTGAACGAGCCGAACGCGATGAGCGTGGCCACCGTGGGCGAGGACGGGCGGCCGACGTCGCGCATTGTTCTCGTCAAGCAATTCGACGCGCGCGGCTTCACCTGGTACACGAATTACGACAGCCAGAAAGGCAAGCAGCTGGCAAGCAAGCCTTTCGCAGCTCTGCTATTCTTCTGGAGTGAACTTGAACGGCAGGTGCGGATCGAAGGCAGGGTTGAGCGCACGAGTGCCGAGGAAAGCGATAAGTATTTCAACAGCCGACCATTGAAAAGCCGGCTGTCGGCGATCGCGTCCGAACAAAGCGAGCCGATCGCAAACCGTGCCGCCCTCGAAGAACACTACGAGGAAGTGGCGCGTCAATATGGCGAAGCACCGCCACGGCCACAACACTGGGGCGGTTTTCGCCTGGTGCCGGAACGGATCGAGTTCTGGCAGGGGCGGCGTTCACGCTTCCACGACCGCATCGTCTATATGCGGCAGGAAGATGGCAGCTGGACGCGGCAACGTTTGCAACCCTGACCCGGTGCATCCGGTTCAGGATCAGCCGGAGAAGACGCGTGTTCGATCAAATGAAGCTTTCCGCCTGGACCTCAGGCATACGCAGTAAATTCAACCTGCCCCTGCGCGTGGAATTATGGAACGGCGCGCAGGTGGACTTGTCCCCTGAGCAGCCACGCGTGAAAATCCGCGTCCCGAACCCGGGCGGCCTGCGCTACCTCCTCGCGCCGTCGCTGGGCAACCTCGGGGAAGCCTATGTCGAAGGCGCGCTCGAGATCGAAGGACGCGCGGCCGACATGATCCAGGTGGGTTCCGCCCTCGCGGAAACGACGGGCAAGCCGGCGCGCGCGAGCCGCGTCGCCAGCGCTGCCCTGCGCCTCGTCTCGCCGCACACGCGCGAGAAGGATGCCGAGGCAATCCGCTACCACTACGACGTCTCCAACGAGTTCTACAGCCTGTTCCTCGACCCGGCCATGGTCTATTCCTGCGCCTATTTCGAGAACGGCGACGAGGACCTGGCCACCGCCCAGCAAAAGAAGATCGACCACATCCTCACCAAGATCGGCGTGCAGCCGGGCCAGACGCTGCTCGACATCGGCTGCGGCTGGGGCGCGCTCGTGATCCGCGCGGCCAGCAGGTTCGGGGCGCGCTGCGTCGGCGTCACGCTGTCCGAACGCCAGTACGAGCTGGCGCGCGAGCGCGTGGCTCAGGCCGGGTTGCAGGACCGTGTCGAGATCCGCTTGCAGGACTACCGCGACGTCGCCGGCAGTTTTGACCGCATCACGAGCGTCGGCATGTTCGAGCACGTGGGCGTGGACAATTTACCGGAATACTTCCGTCGCATCGGCAAGCTGCTGGCGCCGGGTGGCGTCGTGATGAACCACGGCATCACCACGACCGATGTCGAGCAGCGCAACAGCCCGCACGGCAGTGGCGAGTTCATCGACAAATACGTGTTCCCGCACGGCGAGCTGGCGCATCTGTCCACCGTCATCCGCACGATGCAGGAAGGTGGACTCGAAGTCCGCGACGTGGAAAACCTGCGCCGCCACTATGCCCGCACGTGTGCGCTGTGGACCGAGAATTTCGAGAACAATGCCGACCGCATCCGGGCGACGTGCGATCCGAAGACGTTCCGCATCTGGCACGTCTACCTGGCCGGCTGCGCGTACGGCTTCGCACACGACTGGATCAGCCTGTACCAGATCGTGTGCGGCAAGGCGGGCGAGGAACCGGACCTGATTCCGTGGTCGCGGCGGTACATGTATCGTTAGCGCTATTTCACCCGGTCCGTGAACATCTTGCGGAACTTGGCCACCTTGGGCGCCACCACGAACGCGCAATACCCCTGCAACGGGTGCTGCGCAAAATAATTCTGGTGGTAGTCCTCGGCCTTGTACCACGGCTCGGCCGGCAGCACCTGCGTGACGATCGGCGCATCCCACACGGCGGCCATCTCGGCCATCACCTTGCGCGCCGTCGCTTCCTGTTCCGGCGACGTGAAGAAGATCACCGAGCGGTATTGCGTGCCGACGTCGTTGCCCTGGCGGTTCAGCGTCGTCGGGTCGTGGATGGTGAAAAAGATTTCCAGGATGTCGCGATAACTGATCACGTTCGGATCGAATTCCAGACGCACGACTTCCGCGTGGCCCGTCGTGCCCGCGCACACCTGCTCGTAGGTCGGCGCAGGGGCCTCGCCGCCCATATAGCCCGATTCCACGCGGAAAATACCGCGCGCTTCCAGATAGACGGCTTCCAGGCACCAGAAACACCCGCCGCCCAGGATGGCCACTTCGGTTGCTGATTGCTGGCTCATGCTGACTCCTCGAGGGATAAATAGTTGTCCATGGTTTCACTGTAAACGAAAGTGCGCGGTCGTGCAGGCTCGGGGAGGCTGCGGCCATTGATGGCATAATGCGCGCATGAACACCAGCTCACCTCGCGCCACCACGCGCGGTTTCGATTCCGCCCATTTTCGCCAGGCCCTGTCCCAATTCGCGACCGGCGTCACCGTCATCACGACCCGCCTGGGCGACGGCAAATTCCGCGGCCTGACCGCGTCCTCTTTCAATTCCGTATCGCTGGAGCCGCCGCTGGTGCTGTGGAGCCTGTCGAACGTCGCCAACAGCCTGCCCATCTTCACCGGCAATTCGCACTACGTCATCAACGTATTGTCCGCCGGCCAGGAAGAGCTGGCGCGCCGGTTCTCGCGACGCGGCCACGATCCGTTCGAAGGCGTCGAGTACGAATTGTCGCGCACCGGCCAGCCGATCCTGAAAGGCGTCTCCGCCTGGTTCGAATGCCACAACCGCAGCCGCTACCCGGAAGGCGACCACGTGATCTTCGTGGGCGAAGTGGAAGACTGCGCCGTGCACCCGCAGTCCGCCCTGCTGTTCCATGGCGGGCGCTTCGGCAGCACCTGATCCCTGTTTGAAAAATGAAAATGCCTGTCGCAGTTTGAAAAGATGCGGCGGGGCTGGGTTTCTATAATGGATCGACCCGGGCGGCCATCCATTCGCCCGCCACATTCTTACAAAGATTGAGACAGGAGCCCCATGAGCCGTTCCGATACGCCCCGCAAAGCCCAGTTCCATTGGGATGACCCGTTGCTGCTGAACGAGCAGTTGCTCGACGAAGAACGCATGGTGCGCGACGCCGCCGCGGCCTATTGCCAGGACAAGCTGCTGCCGCGCGTCCTCGAAGCCTTCCGCCACGAAACCACCGACGCGTCCATCTTCCGCGAGATGGGAGAGCTCGGCCTGCTGGGCCCGACCATCCCCGAGCAATACGGCGGCCCCGGCCTGAACTACGTCAGCTACGGCCTGATCGCGCGCGAAGTCGAGCGCGTCGATTCCGGCTACCGCTCGATGATGAGCGTGCAGTCGTCGCTCGTGATGGTGCCCATCTACGAATTC
>NZ_JASNRB020000034.1:0-44095 GCF_030411975.2 Massilia orientalis
TGGCGGCGCCCTCGACCCGCGTCAGCAGCTTGACGAAGATTCCGGAACCGTCGACGGCGGCGCTGATGCTGGTTGCCGTGCTGGCGATGGGCGCGTGGCGTCGGCAAGGAGTGCGCAGGTTCTGATCGGTCCTGAGGACCTGAACGCAGCCCGGAAGCCGATGTGCGGCTTCCGGGCTTTTTACATTTGGTCGTTGGATCGGCCCGGTTATCCATCATGAATACGCAACAAACATATTTACGAATATTTTGCAACCTACCGCTTGTGATTTAACAAAATTGCGTTTAAATTATCCCCAGTCGACTCCGCCTCAATAACAAGAACACATTCTTCCCGGCCCACTTTCGCGCGGCCGGGGCCAGTGCGCCGTAACTCCAAAACAACCGCCGCCGTTTCGAATCTCATCGTGCGAGAGGCCGCGTGCCGCCCGTACGGGTCATCGACGTCTGAAGGAGACCGCAATGCCTGCTTTCCCTCTTTCGCTGCTCGACCTCGTCTCGCCCTACCAACTGCTCGGCACGACGCTGGGCGACTGGCAGGCGGCGCTGGGTGCCATCTATGTCGACCACTACGAGGCAACCGGCGCGGCCGAAGGCACGACGATCCGCGGGGTGGCCAGGTTCGCCGTGTCCGCGCGCCCCGTGCTCGACCTGCCGAACGCGCGCCTGACCGTCACCGCCACCGCCGGCGGCCTGCATCCGCAGGACGATCCGACCCGGCGCGATCCGTGGATCGACATCCAGGATACGCAGATCGCCTTCGAACTGTTCGTCCCGCGCACCGGCTCCCCGATCATCGCGGCCGCGTCGGGCGTGCCGGCCGCCACGACCGACGTGTTCAACGTGCTCGACACGCTGCCGATCGACATGCCCGTGTCCGACTACCCCGGCGCCCAGTTCTCGCTCGACATGCTGCTCACGACGGTCGTGCTGCGCCCGCCGATGCTGAAGGGCGCGAAGCTGCGCGAGTCGGATGGTCTGCTGGAACGCGACCCGGCCAACACGGTCGTGTCGTTCACTCTACCCAAGCTGCGCATGCAGCTGGCGCAGGATGCGGCCGGGGTCCTCGCCTTCAACCTCCTGAGCCTGGGCGCGTCCAGCCTGGACGACGGCAGCGACCTCGGTACGGCCGAACTGATCACGATGACGCCGCCATACGCGTTCATCGGCGATTCGAACGTGGTGGGCTTCGGGTTCCGCAGCGCCGTACTGGACCTGTCGAACGGCTACACGCCGCCGGAGGTGCTGGCGCAGTTCGGCTACGACGAGAACTGGACCGGCCTGTACCTCCCCATCGTGCGCCTGTTCGTGGCGCCGCACGGGATGAACGACATCGCCGTGTCGGCCGGCGCCAGCAATCTGCTGATCGGGCTCGGGAACACGCCCGGCATCACGGGCGACTTCGACGTCGCCGTCATCAACCAGGGCGCGCCGATCGGCGTGTCGGCGCGCTTCTACGGCCCCGGCAACCAGCCGATCGGCATCACGCGCACGGGAGATACCGCCACCGCCATGCTGCCGCAACGTACGCGCATGGTGGTCGACGCGTCCGGCCAGCGCCCGCCGTACACCTTCACCGCCGCGCTGGACGGCGGCCCGCTCGCACCCAGCGCGCCATCGATGCCGAACGTGTTCGACGTCGACCTGGGCGGCGACGGCGCGGGCAGCATCGTCGTCGGTGCGGCCAGCGGCGGCGGCACGCCGGCCCAGCTGACCATCGCGGCCGGCCCGAAGACCGGCAGCACCAAGCCGGGCACGCCCATCGTCGCGGAGGCGCAGTTCGACACCGACAGCATCACGCGCGACGGCACGCCGGTCGGCGCGCCTCCGTTCCGCCTCAAGGCGCGCAACAATTCGAGCATCACGATCACCCTCGATCCGCCGAACCCCGCCACCACGTGGAAGGTGCGCAAGCCGCCCGCGGCGCCGGCGCAGGACTATCCGGCCGGCGAGGAGTGCACCATCGAACTGGCCGAGAACGAGTCGGCCGACGTGGAGGCGACCACGCCGGCCGTGGGCGCGGGGCCCGAGACGGTAAGCGCGTTTTTCCGCTTCGACCGCCCGACCAACAACCAGCTGCCCGAGCACGACCCGACCACCGGCATCGACTACGTGGCAGGCCTGCCCGGCACCGTGGGCCCCACGCCCACGGCCGATGTCACCAGGCCCGCCAATTCCAGCACCGGCCCGGCCGCGACGGATGCGCCGGAAAGCCCGTTCACGGGCAGCCCCGTGGGCAGCAGCTACGCCGCGCGCCTGGACCGCGTTCCGGCCGGGTCCACCATCGAGATCACGGGCTGGGCCAGCAACGAGGACGACCCGAACGACGTCGACTACAACTTCCTGCTGTCGCGCCGGCGCGCGGAGGCCTTCGCGCACATCGTCCGCGCCGCGGCACCGGGCAAGAACTTCCACTTCACCCTCCTCGGCCGCGGCCCGGTGGGCAGTTCCGACCTCGACACGCGCCGCACGAACTGGCGCGCCGACGCCAAGCTGCCGGCCGCGCCGCTGTCCGGCACCGTCACGAAGGGCACGGTGTCGCGCGGCGCAACCAAGGTCCCGCAGATCCCCGTGACCACGCCCGACCCGGCCCCGACGCAACCGACGCCGCCCAGCTGGTTCCGCGCGCTGGGCGCCAAGGTGCGCATCGTGCGCGACGAGTTCGTGGCCGTCGAGGTCTTTGGCGAGTTCGACATCAACACGCCGTCCGAACAGTTCATCCAGCAGAACGGCGGCGATCCAGGCATCGAGCCCGTCCTGCGCGGCATGGGCAGCAATCCGATGGACGGCGTGATCAAGGCGCGCATCGTCTTCCAGATCGATAACGCGACCGGCGACTGGAGCGCGCTCGCGTACCTGGGCGCGGACCCGGCCGACAAGGACGGCCTCGTGATGACGGGCCAGCTGCCCGGCCAGCCCCTGCTCGCGGAGGGCAATTTCGGCCGCAACCTGCTCGGCATGACGGCCCTGTTCGCGCCGCTGCTCGACGCCGCCGCCCCCGCCAACCCGGCGTCCGGCGACATGGTGCCGGCGGTGCTCGCGGTCGGCGGCGTGGCGCTGGCGACGGGCCTCGCGCAGGCAGGCTATTTCAACGTGGAGCGCGTCGTGCTGTGGGGCGGCGAGATTGCCGTGCGCAAGCGCGCCAACGGCACCGAGGTGGCGATCCTGGGCGACATCGAGACCGCCGTGTCGGCGAACGTGGAGATCGGCGGCATCACCTTGCTGACCATCCCGCGCAAGTCGCCGCTGTCCGTGCGCTACAAGGCCATCGGCATGCGCTTCGGGAACACGCCGGGCGAGCGCGATTTCCAGTTCCGCCCCGTGTTCGATTCGTCGCGCGGCTATTCGATCGACCTGACCAGCGGCGGCGGCATCACGGTGCCCGATCCGCTCGGCCAGTTCATCAAGATCCTCGGCGCGCGCGTGGCGCGTACCAATCCGCTGTCGTTCGAGTTCGACCTCGGTCTGAATGCGGACCTGGGCGTCGTCACGTTCGACCGTGCGCGCGTGCGCCTGAAATTCGCCGAGGAAGGCGGCGTGGCCGGCGTGGAGCTGACCGCGTTCGGCGCCGGCGTGAACATCCCCGGCGTCCTGGTCGGCAAGGGCAGCTTCGAGCTGGGCGAGGAAGTCGGCGGCGCCATCGACCTGCAGCTGGTGCCGATCGATACCCGCGTACGCGCCGTGCTCAAGGTGACGCACGTGGAAGGCCGCACGGGCGTGTTCGTCGCGCTGGAGCTGGAACTGCCGGTGGCGATCCCGCTGGGCGGCTCGGGCCTCGGCATCTACGGCTTCCTCGGCATGTTCGCGATGCATTACGCGCGCGACGAGGACGGGCTGACCGGCCCCACGATCGCCCTCGACTGGCTGAAGAACCGGGCCGACGGCAACCCGACCAATCCCGATGCGTGGAAGGGCAATCCGGACCACTGGGCGTTCGGCGTGGGCGCGACGATCGGCACGATGGGCAGCAGCGTCGTGTTCAACCTGAAGGGCGTGTTCATGCTCGAACTGCCCGGCCCGCGCATCCTGCTGATGATGAAGGCGCGCCTGCTGCAGCCGATGCCCGCACTGAAGGACAAGAATGCCGAAGGCAACCTGCTGGCCGTGATCGACCTGGACGCCGGCCGCGGCACGCTCACGATCGGCATCGTGGCCGACTACACGATCGACCCGCTCATCAAGATCCGCGTGCCGATCGAAGCCTTCTTCAACCTCAAGAAGGGCGAGGACTGGCATCTGTACCTGGGCCAGCGCAGCGACCCGGTGCAATGCACGATCCTGTCGGTGATCGACGCGTCCGGCTACCTGATGTTGTCCGGGAACGGCCTGCCCGCCTACCCCGACGCCGGCCTGCCGCAGGTCTACGGCTTCGCCATCGGCACAGGCCTGCGCGCCGCCTTCACCTGGGGCAGCGTGCCGGCGCGGCTGTACCTGCGCATCGGCGCCGGCTTCGACGCGGTGCTCGGCTTCGACCCGTTCCGCCTCGCGGGCCGGCTGTACGTGCGCGGCGAACTGGTGCTGTTCATCCTCAGCATCAGCGCCTACGCGGAGCTGGACGTGGACGTCGGCGAGAACGTGCTGCCGGACGGCCGGCGCGAACGCATCTCGAAGATCGACGGCGAGATCTGCGGAGAAGTGGACCTGTTCTTCTTCACCATCAAAGGCTGCGTCGACTTCCACCTGGGCGCCACGAACGTGCCCAAGCTGCCCGCGCCGCCGCTCGTGCGCGACCTGAAGCTCGTCTCGCGTTCGCCCGCACTGGTCATGGGCACGGGCACGGACCGCCCCGTCGACGGCGCCATCGGCACGGCGACCGAAGGCGGCGCCACCGACCAGACGCCGGTGGTGCCGATCGACGCGATCCCCGTGCTGATGCTGTCGGTGCCGCCGGTCGACGATGGTCTCACGGTGTTCGGCAGCGCGCCGCTGAACCACCCCGGCGCGGCGGAGAACGGCTGGCAGCAACAGGGCAAGAACTGGGTGCGCTACGCGATCACGAAGGTCGAGCTGGTAGGCCCGGTCGGCGACGGCGACAAACCCTCGGTCTGGTGGACGCTCAAGAACCCGATCGATCCGGCCAGCGCCCAGCTCGAAGTGCAGCTCGCGCTGCTGGCGTGGACGCCGAACGCCACACCGAAAGCCTTTACGCGTAGCGAGTACCAGGAAGAGACGATCCGCGAGCGCTGGGGCACCGTCTGCCACAAGGCCGCCCCGGCCACCTCCGTACTGTGGACCTTCCGCTACGAGCAGCTGGGCCCCTCGAAGGACGGCTGGATCGTCGACGGTGAAGCGTGGCCCGATCCGCCGGACACGGTGCGGTCGCGCGCGCCCGTCACGACGCTCGAAGTGACGGAGTGCTGGCGCTGCGGCATCGACCTCGTCGACCGCAGGCGCGGCATCGATCCTGCCTTCGTGACCGGCACGCCGGCGCCCTGCCCGCGCGACACGAAGCCGACGCCGCAACCGGTGCCGGGCACGATCGATCCGACCACGGGCGCGCCACGCCGGGCCGTTCGCGCGCAGGTTGCGCAGGTCGCCGGCATCAAGCGCATCGATGCGCTGCCGGCGACGCGCCTGACGTGGGCCGCGACGGCCGCCAGGCTGCAGGCCGGGCAGCCGCTGTCGCGCGCCGAACTGGCAACGTCCGCCGTGCACCTGGCCGCCGCGGCCACGTCGCCGACCGAGCCGCAACGCTGCGAAGCGAAGGTGCTGGCCAGCCCGCTGAACGACGACGGCCGCGTGATCGCGCTCGGCAACCCGGCCGACGAAAAGACCGTGAAGCAGGCGTGGAAGGCGCTCGGCTTCCGCCCGCCGGAACTCTTCAACGGCATCGTCCTGCACAGCGGAGAGATCGCGGCCGGACGGCTGTTGCTGTTCGTGCTGTCCACCCTCGTGCGCAAGGAAAACGTGCTGGTGCGCCAGCGCGCCAAGGACGGCACCCTGCTCGCCGAGCAGGCCGTCACGCTGGCCGACGTGGTGCCGACCAAGCCCGTGCCGGCCGAGTGGATGAGCAGCGCCGGCCCATGGCGCGACGACGTGCAGCTCGCGGCCGGCTACCTGGCCGCGCTGGGCGGCACCACGTCCACGCAGGGCAACAAGGCCTATCTGCCGGTGGTCGTCGAGATCAAGGGCGCGGACAAGGTCCATACGATCGAGATCGGCCAGAGCATGCGCGACCCGATCCGGCCGGAAGAACAGCGCCTGCTGATGCGCCCCTATTATCTGGCCGTGGCGGAATTCATGCATGCCGAGGAGATCGCGCGCCACGACTGGGACGAGACGACCACCACGCGCAATCACGGTGCAGTGGAAGCGGCGCTGTCGGACGACGCCTGTGGCCACGCGCTGCTGGCGCCGGACACGGCCTATCAGGTCAAGGTCGAGTGGACCGTGCAGACCAGCGACCAGGACACCCGTCCGACGGCGGCCGAAACGGACGACATCGACGCGACGACGGAAAGCCGCGTGTATCACTTCCGCACCGACGACGACGCACCGAAGACGCTTGATCCGTGGGTGTTGACGACATTGCCGGAAGAAGGCGAGAGCCACGTGTTCGGGCAGGAGCCGCTGTCGTTCGTGTTCGCGACCAACGACGTGAGCCAGCTGTACGCGGCCTACGGCAAGAAGCTGCAGGTGCGGATCAAGGCGGCCTCGTTCCGCCGGCCGGTCTCGACGCCGGCCGTGCCGCATCCGTTCCCGATCAACGCGGATACGCTCCACGACGTGAAGGGCGGCGTGCTGTCGCCGTGGGAAGAAAGCGTGCGCGAAGTGCTACTGGAAGATGGCGGGAAGCCCTGCGTCGACTTCGAGGCCGAAGTGGTCCGCCACAGCAAGGTCACGGTGCCGATCCCGCTCGATCCGTACACGGACTACGTGGTCGACATCGAAGCGGTGGACGAGGACGCGCCCGAAAACACGGTCGGCGACCGGGTGCTGCGCCGCTCGTTCTCGACGTCCGCGTACGGCACCCTGGGCGAATTCGCCAACACCTTCCTCGGCACGCGCCCCGAGCACCGCTACGTCGAGCCGGGCCGCATCGCGACGCTGTCGTCCACCTTCGCGAGCCACGCGCCGCAGGGCAGCGAGCTCGATGAAGCGATGATCACGGCTGGCCTGGGGCCGATGGGCACGCCGGCCGCCCCGCGCGTCGTCGCACTGTGGGAGCAGCCCGACCCCGCCCTGCCGCCGCAGCCGGTGGCCGTGATCGTCGACTCGCCCGAACCGCTGCACCGCACGCGCCTCGTGCCGACCAAGGTGACCGATCCGGTGCCCAGCGCGCCCGAACGCTACGAGATGCTGCCCGTGACGTGGTTGCAGCTGGCCCAGATGCCGGGCGCGCCGGACGTGATCCAGCGCGTGATCCCGGCACCGGGCGGCCAGCGCGCCATCGTCATCCTCAAGCCGGGCAGCCGCGGGGCCGACGGCCTGGCGCTGGGCCTCAAGCGCGAACGCTTCGCCGACAAGCCCTACCTATTCGATGCCACGTGGCCGGCCGATCCGGTCAAGATCACCTACGTCTCGTTGCTGAGCGCACCCTGGGAGGAACAAGCATGAGCCGCGTCGTCGACCCCTATCGCTTCTACGCCCGCGCCGCGCTGACGAACTGGGCGCACATCAACCGGGCCCGCGATCCGCAAGACCAGCGCTGGGCGGAAGAATGGCGCCGGCGCGGCATCGAGGGCTATGCGATGGCCCAGCTGCGCTGGTCGATCAACCCGCAGCTCGCGCCCGAGCTGCCGGACGAGGACTACGGCATGCCGGGCGGGCCGTTCACGGTGTGGGCGCGGCTGCCGTCCGTGAAGGAAATGCGCGACATCCCCTTCCACACGTACCAGAACCAGGACGGCGCCACCATCGTGTGGTGGATGGGCGACCCGCTCGTGTACGTCACGCTCGGCATCGACGTCACCGCCGCCAATGCGAATCTCGCCGCGCTCAACGGCCCCGTGGCGATCGACGCGCTGGAAATCATCGAGACCGTGGGCACCGGCCAGCGCCAGGTCCTGCTGTGGGGCACGTCCATCGTCGCGGTGGCGATCGCGTCGCCCGGCCCCGTCGGCGTGCTTTCGGTGCGCGGCATCACGGCGCACGACTACGCCAATTCCGACGCGTGGCGGCCATTGGAAATCGTCGGCCTGCCGGTCGAGCCATCCGCGTGGTCGGACGTGGGGCGGCACGCCGACAAGCAGGGCATGGTCGGCGCACTGACGGCGCCGGGCGATGCGGCGCGCGACCGCCTGCGCCGCGGCGCCGCGCCCTTCGGCTGGCCCGGCACGCTCGGGCCGAATCCGGCGCCGGCGTGGGCCCTGCCCGACTTCGACGGCCTGGTCAAGGAAGTGCGCCAGGACCTGCTGCCGCGCCTGCACCCCGTCCTCAAGATGCCGCCGGTGCTGCAGGCGCGCCAGCGCGACCTCGTCAACATCCCCGGGCCGAGCGGCGCGGGCGGCACGCTGGGCGATCCGTCCACGGCGAGCCTGCCGCCGCTGGGCCTGGCCTTCATCGCGGCCGGCAGCGACCCGCTGCTCGCGCTGGCGCTGGGCTTCGGCACCGCCTACCCGGCTGCGCAAGTCACGTCCGGCGGCTCGGTGACGCCGGGCGCCGTCGCCATCCCGAGCCGCATGATGGATTTCATGGTGACGGCCACGTGGGACAAAGGCATGGACGGCACGTCCGGACCGCTGGAGATGGCCGCGCTGGCGATCGGCGCGCCGCCGCCCGTGCGCCCGCCGGCGCCGAACGCCCTGCAGGCGCAGGCGCAATCGCACAGCCGCCCGCACGCGGCCGACCAGCCGTGGAGCGCGGCCGCGCGCGTGTCGTGGGACCGCCTGCCGCGCTTCAAGCTGCTGACCACGTCCAGCTTCGCGTTCGCGCGCGCCAACCCGGTCACGCCCGCCGTCGCCGCCGACGCCATCATGCGCCCGCGCCCCAGCGGCGGCCTCGCCCCGATCACGCTCGCCAGCAACGCCAAGGACAAGGAAACGACCCGCCACTCGGCCGTGGATTCCTCACTGGTGCTGCCGCTGAGGGCGGCCGGGCTGGCGCTGCGCTACGGCATCGCGCTGCAGGACATCTGGGGCCAGTGGTCCGTGTGGGGCACGGTCGACCATGCGGACCAGCAGCCGGCGCTGGACCGCCCGCGCGTGCTGCGCTGCGCCCTGGATGCCGCGGTGCCCGCGTCGGGCCGCGTGTGCGCCGGCACACTGACGGTGGAACTGGCGTGGGATTGGGAAGTCCGCAGGCCGCTGCGGATCGAACTGCGCAGCCGCCTGTTCGGCGCCCCCCAGCGCTCCCACACGCCGCCGCCCGACACGACCCTGCCGGCCGGGCTGCAGACATCGCTCGCCGTGCCGCCCGCCGCCCCGCTCGTGCTGCCGTTCAGCGGCGACCAGGTGTCGCCGCTGCCGCCGAACGTCACGGTCGACTACTTCGACATCGACGGCAATCTCGTCGCGCCCGGCCCCGTCGGCGCGGACGACGTACGCCGCTACCGCATCACCGTCTCCGGCCTCCAGCTCGACTACAACGCCAACGGTCACATCGGCGTGGCCGTGTGGACGCGCGTGCGCGAACGCGCCCAGCCCCTGCGCGACAGCGCCTGGCTCGCGCCGCTCGTCTCCGGCTCCGCGATGGAACCGGGGCCGAACATCGCCTACGCGTCCGACCCGATCCCGCCCGCGCCCGAGCCGCCGGAAATCGTCAAGCGCGCCAGCCTCGCGGACGCGCGCGGCGAGCACCACGCGCGCGTATCGTGGGCGCCTGCCGCCGGCGCGACCGGTTACTTCATCTACACGGCGACCGAGAGCGCGATCCTCGCGAAGGTCGGCGATCCGGATCGCCCGGCGCCCGATCCGACCCAGACGTACACGGAACGGCTGGCGTTCCTGCGCGACTGCCTCGCCGCGTCCACCGACAATTTTCGCGCGCTGTTCACCCGCGTGAACACGAAGGCGCAGCCGGAGACGTCGGCCGACCTCGTGCTGCCGCGCGGGACGAAGGAGATCCATCTGTTCACGATGGTCGCGGTCAACGCGGGCAACGTCGAATCGAACTGGCCCGCGCCGGCCGACAACGAACAGCGCGTCGTCGCCATCGCGGCGGCGGACATCGCGACGCCGGCCCCGCCGCGGCTGGAGATCCGCCGCCTCGACCAGCCGGCCGCGACGCCGAAGTTCGCGGTGCACGTCGACCTCGCGAGCCAGCCCGGCGCCCGCGTCGCGCGCTACCAGCTGTTCCGCACGCGCGTCGAAGCGGCCGCGATGGCATTGGACACGATGGGCCCGCCCGTCGCCGCGATCGAAGCGACGGGCGGCGGCTGGACCGTGCACGGCCTCGACGGCGACGCCGCGGCGCTGGCCGACGCCACCGGCACCGACCAGCCGGACGGCTCGTGGAAAAAAGTGTGGTACCGCGCCGTCGCGTGGGCGCATCCGGACCCCGACCGCGCCCTGCTGCCGGGCCGCTCGCCGCCATCGAACGCGATGTCGGTGGTGATCCCGCCCGATGGGCCGCCGAATCTGTCGCCGCTGACGGCCGAGTGGCCCGGCGGCCCGGTGCAGGACGTGCTGGTGCATTTCACAAGCACCGCGCCCGTCGCGAAGACGGCGCTGGGGCCGCACAAGCTGGCGGTCGATGCGCAGGTGCTGAGCGGCCCGTCGAAATCCGCCCCGGCCCCGCTGCTGCTGGAAGCGTTCGAGCTGCAGGCCGTCCCCGCCGCGCCGCCGGCGCCGCCGCTGAGCGGCACCTGGCGCACCAGCGCCACGCAGTACGCGCTGCGGCTCAGGCGCGGTTCCGTCGACGACCGCGTGGCCGTCGTGGTGCGCATGACGGATCCGCTCGGGCGCACCACGGAACGCGTGCTCACCGTGGCGTCGGGCCCCGTCGATCCCGCGCCGGACGTGCTGGACCTGGAGATGCACGTCGTGAAGCCGAACGTGGTCAACGCCACGTGGCGCTCCAGCGCGCCGATCCCGCCGCGCGCGGGCGGCAAGTACACGATCAAGGTCACCGTCGCCGCGCCGAAAAAACCGATCCTGACGCCGGCGCCGGTGCCGCATCCGATCGTGCAGCCGCACGGCGTGGCGGCCCTCCTCGCCAAGAAGGCGGTGGCGCTGGAGACTCTCGACGTCGTGCGCGGCCCGATCATCAAGCTGCCCGGCCAGGTCACGGTGATCGAGATGGCGCTCGCGGATGTGCCGGTCGTCGGCAAGGCGCCGCTGCCCGGCCAGCCGTGGCAACTGGTCCGCCTGAACAGCGCGCACGGCGTGACCAGCTACGGCCTGACGTACAACGGCGCGGCGGCGAGCGTCACGGTACGCATCACGGCGCCGGACGGACGCTTTGCCGAACAGGTCGCAAAATAGACAGGACGGGCTACCATGGACATCACCCAGTTCACCACTGCGCAGGCGCAGAACCGCCTGCAGGCCGACGGCCTCGAAACGCTCGGCCTGACCGGCCTGCAGCTGGCGCCGCGCTGGTCGACGACGTCGGCGCCCACGTTCGATCCGGTCGCGCTGACCCTGGCGCTGACGAATGCGGAATGTCCGTTCGGCGGCATGCTCACGTGGCACGTCCATGGCAACGAGTTCACCGATGCGCAGGGCCAGCCGATCGATGCGTTCTGCGGCGTGATCCGGCTGCATCCGCACGCGCAGCAGCGCCTGTTCCGCGTGGCCGCCGCGCGCTATGCCAACGGCGGCACGCTCGCGCACCCGCTGCCCGTCGCGATGCTGTTCCGGCTGACGTCGCCGCCGGACGAGACGCCGCGCCGCATCGAGGCCGGCGATCCCGTGCCGCCGCCGAAGGACGGCAGCCTGCCGGCGTCGCTCGTGGTGTCGTTCCACGACGCGCGCGGCCTGATTATCTGCCCCGTGGCCGTGGCGGCCATGTTCGCGGACCTGATCCAGGGCCTGCCGGGACTGCGCTATCCGAAGGCGCCGGGCACGGTCGGCGACGCCGGCGGACTCACTGCCATCGCCGCGCTGCCCACGAGCGGCGCGATCCTCGTGCAATTCGCCGACCTGCACGGCAACCTGTACCAGCCCACGCGGCCCGGCAACGTGATGAACGTCGTGTCGCCCGGCCCGTCGACCACCCCCGTCGACCATGCGACGGGCTATGCCTCGCTGACGGCCAGCCAGACCATCGCCGCGGGCAGCGCCGACAATGGCGTGCTGCGCTTCGGCTTCGCCACGCGCGGCACCTTGGACCGCACGCCGCTGTCCATGCCGGCGCTGCCCGCGACATTGCCCTCGCCGCCGTTCCCCGCCACGACAGGGCCGACGCTGGCGCGCCAGTTCCTGCGGGTGGTCGTGGTCGACCCCGAGTGGCATTTGCTGGGCAACCGCGACGCCGCCCCGCGCAACACCATCCCCGGCGACGACGGCACGACGCCGGCCGACCTGGTGCCGAAGGTGCGCGACCGCGTCGCGATCGACTACGCGGTCGACGGCGTCAACACGTGGGCGCTCGCCGACGGCGTGCTGGCGCGCTTCCAGGCGGCGGGCACGGGCCTCGTCTACGCCTGCTCGCCCGCGTTCGCCGCGTTCGGCCTGCCGCCCGCGCCGGCGCCCGGCACGACGGTCGCGTGGCCCGCGTTCCCGCCGCCATCGCCCGGACCCGGTGCGGCCACGAACGTGGCGCCGGGCCAGGGCGCGAGCGCCGCGTGGGCCGGGCCCGCGTCGCCCGACGTCGTCTTCACCGTGAAGGCGGCGGCCGCGCCGAAGGATGCGCACATCCGCGTGTATGCGCGCCGCTTCGCCGAGATCGCGAGCATCGGCAAGCAGCCGTCGTTCGTGCGCGGCGACGGCGGCGCGGCGCTGGCGGACGGCAGCAACGACGTCAGGATCCTGCTGGCCAACCCGTTCGGCCTGGGCCCGGGCGATCCGCACAGCCCCGGCATCCAGGTCGACGTGGACATCGTGGTGACGGTGCGCGGCGGCCAGCGCAAGCTGTGGAGCGGCATCCGCGTGCCCGTCGACCCGCCCGTCGCTCCGCCCGTGAACACGTTCGGCGGCACCGACCGCCTGCCGCTGGTGCCGCCCGAGATGCAGGGCTGGTGCCCGGTCCCGCTGTTCGGCCTCCCCCGCACGACGCCGGCCGCGAACGGCGGCACCCTGGCCGCGCTGTCGCGCAGCCTCGCGTCCGAAAGCATCCCGCGGGTCGGCCCGCGCCTGCCGCTGATGGCCCGCTTCGAGACGATCGTCGCGGCGGGCATACCGGATGCCGGCGCCGGCAACGGCGCGCTGTCCTGGCAGGCCATGGTGACGGGCGCGCGCTGGATGCCGGAGTCGCGCTCCGCCCAGCACACGCAGGGCAACCCCGGCAACCCGGCCGGTCCGGACATCCACGCGGCGGGCGCGCGCGTGACGGGCGCGCTGGCCTACGACTTCGCGTGGCACGCGCTGCGCCGCGCCAAGCCGCCGCTGCCCTTCCCCGGCGCGCCGACCCTGCTGGACGGCTGGATCCTGTACGGCGCCGGCGACAACATGAACGAACCGGCCACGCCGCCGAACGATGCGGCGCCGGGCGCCGGCACGAGCATGGGCGCGGCGCTGCAGACCATCGCCGCCGTGTGCGATACGCCCGAGCTGTCGCTGGCGCCGGAATCGGCTTTCGAGGACACGACGACGGTACAGGACATCGTCGACGCGGTCTCGAATGCCATCAATCCGGGCGGCACGCCGCCGACCGTGAACTCGCCCAACGGCGACCGGCTGCTGCGCGAGATCCGGCGCGAATACTGGGTGGCGAAGCATGGCCGGCGCGACGCCCTGTGGTCGCTGCGGCGCGCGCTGGGCGAAGCGCGTGAGCTCATCTACATCGAGGGCGCGCAGTTCGCGCCCACGGCCGCCAACAACGGCGGCATGCCGGCCCACATGCTCGACCTGGCCCAGGTCATCATCGACCGCATGACGGATCACCGCGACCTGCGCGTGGTGGTGGCGCTGCCCTGGGACACCGATTTCGCGCACAGCGGCCCGCCGATGAATTTCGAGACCTTCGTGCAGCAGGCGATCGGGGCGCGCAAGGCGCTCGTATCGGCGTTCCCGAACATCATCAGCGACCGGCTGGCCGTGTTCCACCCGCTCGGCTTTCCCGGCCGCGCGACTGCGATCCGCAGTGCCGTGGTGATCGTGGACGACGTGTACTCCCTGGTCGGCACGAGCCACTTCCGCCGCCGCGGCATGACGTTCGACGGCGCCGCCGACCTGGTCTCGTTCGACCGCGTGATCGAGGACGGCTATTCGAAGACGCTGCGCAAGTTCCGGCGCGCGCTGATGGCCACGCGGCTGGGCGTGCCCGTCGGGACGGGGCCGGCCGACGCGACCGCGGAATGGGCCGCGCTGGAACTGCCGCGCACCGCGTTCGGCATCGTGCGCAATCTGCTGGGCGAAGGCGGTGCGGGACTGATCCAGCCGCTGTGGGAGGGGTATAACCCGGATGTGATTCCGGCGACCGACGACGAGGCCGATCCGGATGGAACGGATGGGACGACGCTGCTCGCTACGCTGACGAGTTTTCTGGCCAAGGCGTGACGGCCGCCGCGCACACCTGGTTCCTGCCCGCGGCCTTGGCCGCATACAGCGCGGCATCGGCCGCGGCCAGCAGGGTCGCCTCGTCGCGGCCATGCTGCGGAAACAGCGCGACGCCCGCCGAGAACGTCCTGCCGACGTCGGCGCCATTGGACGCGAAACGCAGGGCGGAGAACGCGACCCGCAGTTCGTCGATGCGTTCGATGGCCAGGCCGAGCGTCACGTCGCGCATGATGACGACGAACTCTTCGCCGCCGTAGCGGCACGGGGAATCGGTCGGCCTGACCTGTTGCCTGAGCAGCCCCCCGAGCGCGCGCAGCATGGCATCGCCCAGCGCGTGGCCGTGCACGTCGTTGACCGTCTTGAAGTGATCGACATCGATCATGACGACCGCGAACGAGCCCCGGGTACGCGCGCTGCACGTCAATTCGCGCGCGAGGGCGTCCGTCAGGTAGAGGCGGTTGTACAGCCCCGTCAAGGGATCGCGGATGACCTGCTCCTGCAACTGCGCCTGCATCGACTGGATGGTGTCCAACTGGGCCTTGAGCTGCGCGTTCGCCTGCTCGAGGGCGAGCGACGTCGTCCGCGCTTCGGTGACGTCGCGTACGATCAGCACGGCGCCGATCGTGTTGCCGTCGTCATCGCCGATGGCGAACGTGCGCAGTTCGAGATGCCGCGCACCGCCATGCACGAATTCCGTCGTCGTCGGGGCATTGCCGAGGCGGGCCACGTGTTCATCCAGCTCGGCCAGCTGTTCGCCGAGCGGGCGGCCCGGCTTGACCGGCGGGCCGATGTCGAACAATCGCCGGAGCGCCGCATTGCTTTCGACGACACGCCGCTGGGCATCGATGACGATGAAGCCGTCGGTGACGGCCGAGCCGATCTTTTCACGCGCCACGGCGACGAGATCGAACAGGCCGCGGCGGAAGATCGCCAGCGACACGAGGATGCCGCTCGCGACCAGGCCGATCGGGGTGGGATCGAGATCCGGCGGGGACACGCCCGCGATGAACGTCACGTTGCAGATGATCGGGACGAGCAGTGCGCCCAGCAGGATGCGCGCCTGCCGCCGCACGTGCCTCGATCCCCGGTCGTACGCGGCTACGAGCGCAAGCACCGACTTCGCGACCACTACGTAGCTGTACAACGAATGGACCCAGAACAGGGGGCCCATCCGGAAAATGCTGTCCGTGGACGCGCCGCGCCAGGTGCCGAAGCACAGGTCGTGCAGTGGCGACAGCGCGGCCGCGATCACGACGGCAGGCACGATGGCCAGCGCCAGGAGCCGCGACCGGGGCCATTTGTTCGTGCCGCGCGTGTAGCTCAGCACGAAGACCAGCGTGAGCGGCGCGATCGCGACGACGGCCGGGAAGATGACGCGCATCCGCAGGAACATCCCGTCGTCCGGCCACAAGCGCGCGAACGGCAGCGCGTAGCAGGTCAGCCACCAGGCCGCGCTCAGTTGCATGGCCAGCAGCGCCGGCGCCCCGGGGGCGTGCCGGCGGTTCCAGGCGACGGCGGCCAGGAACAGCGCCGTCACGGCACCGGCCAACAACAGGAAGTTAAAGATATCCATGATCGCGCGGATGAGCAGATGCCTATATTAGCATCGGCTTACGACATGTTTCTCTAAGGAACTATATTTTGTCACGCGCGAACAACATCACGAGCTGTCACGCCGCGACGCGGCCGCCGAAGCAGCCGACGTCGCCGCAGCGGGCCCTACAGCCAACCTTTGAGGGTCATCTGGTCGGCTACATACTTGGCAATCAACGAATGCTCGAACGGCGTCGGATAAATGCCATCGGCAAACATGAAATGACTGACGTCGCCACCGATCGTATTGCTGGCATTGCACACGAGCGAATTCAGGACGGCGCCGAGCGCATTGGCGCCGCAAGCCGGCGTGGTGACGCTGGTCAGGCCGAAGGATTTCGAGTCGGCCGCGTGGGCACGGCTGACGCTCGCCACGTCGATCAACAGGACGCCGGCCTGACCGGCCAGGTCAGCCTTGAGCCTGTCGTTGAAGGCGGTGACCATCTGCTTGATCAGGTCCTGGGACGACGCAGGCTGCGCTAGCGCGAATGGACTGATCGTAAGATCTGGAAGGTTATTGACCACGACATATTTCGCGCCCTTCCCGACGATGCTCGTCTTGACCAGCGCAGCGAGGTCGGCCGCGGCGGTCGTCATGGCGGTCACGACACGCGGACCGTTGGCATCGGCATAGTCGGCGCCGGCCTTCGCCGCGGCATTGGCCGCGATCGGGGCCGCCGCGGCGGTAGCGTCAGCCGTCGCCGTGGCGATCATCTGGGGTATGAGGAATGGCCAGTCGGGCGTCGTACCGCCCGGTTGCGGTTGGGGATCGCCGGGTTGCGGCAGCGAGGCCGCCACCAGGACCAGTGCCAGGCTGGCGGGCGTGTGGTCCGGCTTCGCGAGCTCGGCAATCAATGCATCGGACGCTCTCAGCGCATTCACGGAATTCAGGCCGGCCTTGAGCAACTGGCCGGTGAGCGAGAGCGCAAACACGCTCCTCGCCACCCTGTCGCCCGCCTCCTTGCCGGCAGCTTCGCCGGCGGCAGTCGCATCCGCCTTCAATTTATCCAGTTCAGCAAGCGCATCCGCGCTCCCGGCCATGACGACGACGATTTCATCGCCCTTGAACTTCCCACCGCTGGCAGCGAGATGGTTCGCGACCTGGGCCGCGACGGGAAGCGTCAGCAATCCCAGCGTGGAGCCGGTCTGCCTGTTTCCGGGCCCCACCGGGTTGCTCACGCGGGCGCCGCCCTGGGCATAGGCGAAACAGCCGCCATGGTTGGTGACCGGTATGGAAAAGCCCTTGGCGGCGTCGCCTTCCAGCCCGGTCTGTGCAGCGCAAGGCGCCGGCAGTTTCAACTGGCTCGCCAGCACTTCCGTCCAGGTCTTTCCATCCAGGGCCGGGCTGACTGTCGTATTGTTTCCATTGATCGTGTATTTGCCGCCGCCCAATGCCTGAATGCCTCCGACAGCGTAGCTGCCGACGTCTACCAGGCTGTCGCCGAACGTCACCTGGGCAGCGAATGTCGGTTTGGCGGTGCCGCCTCCGACCGGGGTGGAGCCCACCGGGCCGGCATCCGTGGTGGTCGTGCTGGAATCGCCGCCGCCGCAGCCGGAAACGACTGCCATGACGCATAGCGCAAGTGAAAGATTGATTCGTCGCATTATTTTTCCCCAATAAAAGTTGATAATGAGAATTTTCGAAAGAAAAATTTACAACGCTCACTCTTGCACGTTCAATCTTGCCAAGGTTTTGGTTTGATCAATGATTGGCTGAGATTGCTGCGGTCGCAGTACAACGCCTACCGCGTCGTCGTCCCGGCCCGGCACCCACGTTTTCCCTCTGAACGGCACGCGCATGAACCGAAGCGCGGCATCTCCGCCGAGTTCCAAAAACCGTTGTTCAAGCCCCACATTTTGCGTCGCACAACACAAAACCGACGGGGCGTCGGATGACCCGATACTTTTGCAAGCAACATTTTTTGATCCCGGGTTATTTCTTTTCAAAACATCCCATGGCTGAGCTTTGAGTCGGATCAACGAAATCGCATACGCGTCCTTGTGCAGCGGACTTGGCGATAAGCTGAAGCTTGGAACTGATCAATGCGTTATCCCCGAGAGCGGAAGGAGGCCATGATGAATACAGATGTCAATCCGGTGTTGGTCGATTTCAAACCCATACAGGTCTCCAAACCGGTGTCGCAACGTTTCGCGCTGGAGCTTTCGGCATTCGGCCTTGCCCGTGGCTATTGCAAGGTGCACGGCATCGAGAGCAAGGAAGGCAAGCGCCAGGCGTTGGCGGACATGAGAAGTCGATTCGCGAAATATGCGGTCTCGTCCGAACAGATCAGGCAGCGGCAGCTGGTCTTCTTTCCGAAAGTGACCGACATCCGCATTTCCGATGGCGACGTGGTGTTGGCAGAACCCAGGCATGAGCATCTGCGGCTGTTCGCCGGCCCCGACGATACAAAGGGAGCCGACCTGAACACCCGCCACCTCAGCTATGAAAGAATCGTGAACGACTGCGTTACGGACATGTACTGCGATACGATGATCGGACCGGACGATCTGATCCATGTGACCAGCTCCGGCTACCTGGCACCCAGCCCGGTGGAACGGGTGGTCGCACACAAGGAATGGTTCGATACCGCTGTAACGCATTGCTACCACAAGCACTGCTATGGAGCGTTTCCCGCGATCAAAATGGCGCACGGCTTCCTGTCGTCATCGCTTACCGGCGCCACTCCACCGAAGCGGCGGATCGATATCGTCCATACGGAGCTCCTGTCCGGTCATCACAACATCGAAGACAGCGGTATCGAAAACATCATCGCCATGACATTGTTTGCTGACGGCTTCATCAGGTATTCGGCGTGCTCCGAGGATTACGCGCGCGAGCACGGCCTGCGGGGCTTGCGCATCCTCGCCTTGAACGAGCAACTCCTGCCCGACGCCGCCGATGCGATCACAATGATGCCGACGGACCACCAGTTCCAGGTGACCCTGTCCGTCATGGTACCGGTTGTGATCAAGCGGCATGTCTACGCTTTTGCCACCGACCTGATGCGCAGGATCGGCATGGACTTCGAGCGCGACAAGGAGTCGATGATGTTCGCGATCCACCCCGGCGGGCCGAAAATCGTCGAGCATGTCCAGAACGAACTGCGCTTGCGCGAAGATCAGGTCTCGTTCAGCAAGTCGGTCTTTCATGAAAACGGCAACATGTCCTCTGCGACCATTCCGCACATAATGAAAGCGATTCTGGAAGAAAAAGCCATCCGGCCGGGAACACGCGTGCTGTGCCTGGGTTTTGGCCCCGGGTTGACGGTATCCGGCCTGATACTGGAGAAAGTCTGATTCCGGAGGAATAAGGAGACGTCACCTTTCCTGTCTTCTTATTCCGAAAAAAAAGCGGAGCGAACCTCCACGGTATCGGCGATTGCCGCGCCACTTCAACCGCTACGCGCGGTGGTCGAAGGCCTCGAGAATCCACGCTACGCCGCCTGATGCTTCACACCATTGTGCCTCGCCGACCGGGCGCCACCAGCGCATCTTTGACCAGTCGGCATGGACTATCCCGTTCCGGCCCGCTGATTGCCTTGCCCCGGCATGACCGATCGAGACCGATCGCGCATCAAGGCACGATCCTCTTCCACGTTCGCTTCCAGGAAAAGCGCAATTCACTAAGTCGACCGGTCATTCGGATAATTTCAGTTCTTTAACCTTGGATTCCTCGAATCATTAAATGACCTGGATGGCGCAATGGCATATCTGGATTTGCGCTTTTTGGCAAGCTCTGCATTACCTGAAACCAGTGATCGGCCCTCCCCCATCAAGTGATCCTCGAATCCATGGTGCGTCGCAGCAAAAACAGATATATTCTTCCGTATCGTTGCGACGGACGACGCGCCAAATGTGTGCGTTCACGACATGCTGTGGAATACCGTGCCGTAGGCTCTTTGCCCGCGACTGAGCTTATTCGCCAGTTTGACTGCAATCAAACAGCTAGACTCGACAGGTGATAATGTCTAATTACCGTTTATGGAAATGATTACAAGCGCACGCAGTGGATTCAACAATCATACGCACGACATATAACTGTAGTGAGCGCAAATCACCAGAATAACTATTACCAGCCGGCACGAATTCAATTCACGACAGCAATCCCCCAAGTCATTCACCATCGAAAACATAATAATCATCAGGATGAATAAGTAGGACGCTGAATAACCTTATGAGGATGCCATGATGTTGAGTGATAAGACCGCTTCCCGGTTAAGGGAAGAATTCTCCCGGTTCTCTCCCGAAGGGAGCATGAAGGAGTGTCTCGATGCCCTGTCGGAGGTCATTGCCCGAGTACTCTCCGCGAAAGGCTGCAGCATCCTGATCCTTGCCGAGTGCGATCTTTCGCAGACGCCCCTGGATAACGGGCCTCAATTTGGTCCGCTCCCTGAACTGCTGGCGAATCAGAAACCCGTGATCTATGCAGCCACCGTCAGCGAGACCGCCGCCGGTCCGGAGCGCGCCTATGATGTCCATGGCACGACCGAAAGCATGGTATCCGCGATTGTTTTGCAAGGAAAAATCGTTGGCGTCATCCATGCGTCACTCTCGTTGCAGCCGGGCGGATTCAAAGAAGAAGACCTGCACCTTTTCAGTGTCCTCACACCGCTGGTGACGAAGTCCATTCAGGTGATCCAACTGCAGAATATCCTCAACTCGAGATTTGCCCAATTGGCGATCGCCCAATCCAATGAATCGGCAGTCAAGCAGTTAATGAATGGGATCATGCAAAATCCGAACCAGTTTGCGCGCATGCTTGCACGCGCTTTCTATCGCGAGATGCTGCATACCGGCCTCAGTGTCAATCAGATCATTTTCGTAGCCACGGAACTGATTTCGGAGCTCAGCAACAGCCTGAAGAAACGCAGCGTCAAGCACAAAAAACAAACAGGAGAATTGCCGCTAGCGGCCCCCATGCCAGCGCAAGTGGCATCAGGGCATCTCGTGCCGGAACATACCATCAAGCAGTGAAATAACCAAACTGCAGAGTAATGAGCCGAGCGCCCTAGGAATGACCGGGAGAGAGAAATGCACGTTGGACTGGAACTCGAAAGAATACCGGCCCGGGGTAATATTTCATTATTCCTCGATGACGACACCTTGTATACTGCACCGCAGTATAAAAGCGAATTAGACACCCTCAGAAAATTATGCAGGACGCTGCATCCAGCGGATTACGGATGCGTGACGATAAATAATCTGCATTCACTCCCCTTGCAGCGCCGATTCGAGGTGAATGCCCAGACATTCCCTGGTGCGCCTGCGGTCAAGGCGGGCAACCAGCTGCTGACCTATGGTGAACTCGACCACCAGGCCGACGAACTCGCGCTGTATTTGCAGCGTCGTGGCCTGCACGCGGGGTGCTTCTGTATCGTCAGACTCGAACCGTCGATTGCCGAGGTGCGCGTCATCCTGGCGATCCTGAAAGCCGGGGCGGCTTACGTGAAGTTCGATACCGGCCTCGGCCCACAACTCGAAGCAGCGGTGTTCGATGTCCTCGAGCCGCCGTTCCTGTTCGTGCCCGTCACCGAAGCCCTGCGCCCGGAGGCCGGCAGGCTGCAGGTCGTGGGTTGCGACGACGCACCGATGGATTTGCCCTATGGCTGGCCGAACGAGGCCAGGGTCGACGCGCGCACGCCGGCGTGCGCGGTGGTGTATCGCGAGCCCGGCGGCGGCGTCTGCATATCGATGCGCACCCATCAATCGTTGGCATTTCCGGCACGCGTATCCGCCAGGTCCCGCCGTTCCACGGGCGGCCGGTCTCCACGCACCCGCCATGATCCAACGAATTTTTGGCAGGTATTTTCCAAAGGGGCGTTGATGGTCATCCCTCATGCCTGAACGGGCGGTCGACCGCCTATTTGAAGAGACACCGTGGAGATCCTCATGAATGCGTCAAACGCGGTAAAGACTGAACTACCATCGATTATCGCGCTCAGCCCGCAATACCGGCTGGCGCCGCAGATTGCCATCGCAGCGAGCCGCGCGGGCGCGCTTGGTATCCTCGACCTCGGCATCAGGACGCCACCTGCCGACATGGCGGAGGCCGTCGCCGAAGTCGAACGCTGCTCGAGTCGGGCGACGAATTGGGGACTCCGATTCGACCTGCTCCAGGCCAGGCACGACGTCCTCAACCACCTGGCGCGGGATGTCGGCCTCGAAAGACACGCACCCGTGCTGCAACTGGCCGGCGTGCGTTCCGGGGACCTTCGTGCCGCGGCCAGGATCGGGCGCAAGATCGCCCGCGCCGTCCTGCTGGAAGCATGCGATGTTGCCGAGGCCCAAGCGGCACAGGATGCGGGCTTCGATGGGGTGGTCCTCAAAGGCAATGAGGCGGGAGGCCACGTGTGCCGCCGTTCGGCGTTCATGCTGACGCAGGAGTGCGCGGGAAAGCTGGCGATTCCTTACTGGATCCAGGGCGGTATCGGTCCGCACACGGCGGCGGCCGTCATGCTGGCCGGCGCACGCGGTGTCGTCATCGGCGAACAACTCTGGCAGACGGCCGAAGCACCCTGCCCGCCCGCGAACATCGCGTGGTCAGGGATCGACGGCAGCGAGACTGCGCTGGTCGGCAGCGAAGACACGCCTTATCGCTGCTTCAGCCGGAGTGGACGCGTCCGCCAGCGCGAGATCGAACGCATGGTCGCACGGGGCGAGGAGTGGCAGGACGCCCTGTTGAACGGGTTGCTCGACGCCGGCGACCCGATCATCCCGGCGGGGGCCGACATCGGTCTCGCGGAACCCCTCGGCACGCGCTTCGGTACGGTCGGCCGCGTCGTCACGGCGATCCGGGACGCCATCGGGAACCGGCTGCGGCAGGCGAACACCCTGCAGGCACTGCAGGCCGACGGCCCGCTCGCACGATCCCACGGCACGCGCTTCCCGATCGCGCAGGGCCCGATGACGCGCGTGAGCGACGTGGCGCCGTTCGCCAGGGAGGTCGCCGCGGCGGGCGCGTTGCCGTTCGTCGCGCTCGCGGTGCTGCGCGGTCCCGAAGTCGCGGCGCTGCTGCGCACGACCCGCGAACTGATGGGCACGAAGCCCTGGGGCGTGGGCATCCTGGGATTCGTGCCGCGCGAGCTGCGCGAGGAACAGCTGGCGGTGCTGCGCGAGATCAGGCCGCCGTTCGCGATCATCGCCGGCGGCCGTCCGGGCCAGGCCCGCGAGCTCGAGGCACTCGGCACGGTCACCTATCTGCACGTCCCGTCACCCGGCCTGTTGCGCAGTTTTCTCGGGAGCGGCATGCGCCGTTTCGTGTTCGAAGGCAGCGAATGCGGCGGGCACACGGGCCCCCGCAGCAGCTTCGTGCTGTGGGAACAAGCGGTCGGCATCCTGGCCAGCGCGGACATCAAGGATCCGGAGGCCGTGCACGTCCTGTTTGCCGGCGGTGTCCATGATGCGTTATCGGCGGCAATGGTCGCGCTCATTGCCGCACCGCTGAGCGCGCGAGGCATGAAGGTCGGTGTGCTGATGGGTACCGCGTACCTTTTCACCCACGAGATCGTTACCAGCGGTGCGATCGTCGGGGAATTCCAGCGCCAGGCCATGCAGTGCAAGGAGACCGCGTTGCTGCAGTCGGGCGTCGGTATCTACACCCGCTGCGCCAGGACCGCATTCTGCGAGGAGTTCGAGGCGCTGCGGCGCCAGCTCGTCCTGGAAAGCAAGTCAGACGAAGAAACACTGATGGCGCTCGAGCTCATGAATATCGGCCGGCTGCGCATCGCCTCGAAAGGCGTCGCGCGCAACGGCGATCCGGATGTGCCTGCAAGCCAGCGCTACATTACCCTCGACGAAGACGCCCAACGACGCGACGGACTGTACATGCTGGGCGATGTCGCGCGGCTGCGTGACGCGACCTGCAGCCTGGCGGAGCTGCACGACGCCGTATCCGGTGCGAGCATGCGGCTCCTGCAGGAACGCCTGCCGCGCAGTGAAGACGCCGGGCCCGCGGCAGCCAGTGAACCGATCGCCATCATCGGCATGGCGGCGCATTTTCCCAAGGCACAGGGGCTGCAGGCCTACTGGCACAACATCATGCGCGCGTTCGACGCCATCCGGGAAGTGAGCGACGACCGCTGGCCGGCCGCCCAGTTGTTCGAGGCGCGCCGCGGCGTCGCCGACAAAGTGTATTCGAAATGGGGGGGATTCCTGGACGACATACCATTCGACCCCCAGCGCTACGGCATCGCACCGGCCACGCTCGGTTCGATCGAGCCGGCCCAGCTGCTTACGCTCGAAATCGCCCGCCAGGCGCTCGAGGACGCGCACCTGGACCAGCGGCCCTTCGCACGCGACCGCACGGCATGCATCGTGGCCGTCGGCGGCATGAACGACTTGGGCACGCTCTACAACCTGCGTACCGTACTGCCGCTGTATCTCGCGCGGGTGGAGTCGCTGTCCCAGGAAACCCGCGATCACATCGTCGATACGCTGTTCGACAAGGAGTTACCAAAGTGGACCGAAGACAGTTTTCCCGGCATTCTCGGCAACGTCATCGCAGGACGGGTGGCCAACCGGCTCGATCTCGGCGGCAGCAACTTCACGGTCGACGCGGCCTGCGCATCCTCGCTCGCCGCGCTCGAAGTCGGTTTCAGGCAGCTGCGCGACGGCCAGGCCGACGTGGCGCTCGTGGCCGGCGTCGATTGCACGAACAGCGCACTGGGGTTCATGTGTTTCGCCCAGACGCACGCATTGTCGCCGCGCGGACGTTCGCGCCCGTTCGACGAAAGCGCCGACGGGATCGCGATCAGCGAAGGCGTGGGGGCGATCGTACTCAAGCGCCTCAGCGATGCCGAGCGTGACGGCGACCGCATCTATGCGCTCATCAACGGCGTCGGCAGCGCGAGCGACGGCCGCCACCGCAGCCTGACTGCCCCGCATCCGCCCGGCCAGGTTGCCGCACTCGAGCGCGCCTACCGGGACGCCGGCGTCGACCCGCACCTCGTTACGCTGATCGAAGCGCACGGCACGGGTACCGCGCTCGGCGACAAGTCGGAAGTCGCCGCGCTCACGACCGTGATGGGTTCGGCGCCGGCGCCCGCGTGTGCGATCGGCTCCGTCAAGTCCATGATCGGACACACCAAGGTCACGGCCGGCATCGCGGGCCTGATCAAGGCGTCCCTCGCGCTCCACCACCGCGTCCTGCCGCCCACGCTCGGCGTGGAGCGGCCAGTGGCTGCACTCGCTGCACCCGGCTCCTTCCTTTATGTCAACAGCGAACCGCGCCCCTGGCTCCATGCCGGCCGTGCCCATCCGCGCTACTGCGGCGTCAGCGCCTTCGGGTTTGGCGGCACGAATTTCCACGCGGTGTTGTCCGAGTACGCCAATGCGTACCGGCCGGCCGACAGGACCAGCCTGCAGCCCCGCAACGTCGAGCTGTTCGCCTTTACCGGTGCCGGCCGCGACGACGTCGAACGGGCGATCAAGGACCTGCTCGAGCAACTGCAGCTCGCACCTCAAGTCGACCTGGCGCAACTGGCCTACTCTCTGTACCGCGAGCAGCACGTGCTGCGCCGCGCGAACGGCGGCCAGCCGTGCCGCCTGGTCGTCGTCGCCAGCTCCGTCGATGACCTGCGCCGCAGGCTGGCGCACGCGCTGGCGCAGTTCGATTCACGGACACCGATCCATCCGGCGAGCGGCCTGCATTACCGCGAGAGCACCGAGGCACCCGGCGGCGTTTGCTTCCTGTTTCCAGGCCAGGGGGCGCAGCGCATCAACATGTTGCGCGACCTCGTCACGGACTTGCCCGAGCTGCACGCCTGCTTCGCCCAGCCGGCAACGAACGATCCCGGCCAGCCCGTCATCGCCGACTATGTCTATCCGCGACCGGCGTTCAACGACGCCGACCGCAATGCCCAGCAACAAGCCCTGAACGCCACCGACGTCGCGCAGCCGGCGCTCGGCATGGTCAACATGGCCGCGTTCGACGTCCTTACCAGTTATGGCTTGCGCCCCGATTTCCTTGCCGGACACAGCTATGGCGAATATGTCGCGCTCTGCGCGGCCGGCGTGATCACGCGTGAGGCCTTGCTGCACCTGTCGCTCGCCCGCGGTCGCCTCGCGACGAGTGCCCCGGCCGGCGCCATGGCGGCCCTCGACGTCGATGGCGACCGGGCGAACGAGGCCATCGCACGCCACAGCCTGCAAGTCACGGTGGCCAACCTGAATGCGCCCGACCAGACCATCATTGCCGGTACGCCGGAGTCGATCGAGGCCGCGCTGCCGGTCCTGGTCCAGCAGGGCATGCGCGCCAGGCGGATCGCCGTGAGCACGGCATTCCATTGCCCGCAGATGTCGGTGGCCGGCGCAGCTCTGGCCGATGAGTTGACCTCGGTCGCTTTCGCGCCGCCCCGCGTGCCCGTGTATGCCAACCTGACCGCGGCCCCCTATCCGCCCGAGCCTGACCAGATGCGCGCGCTTCTGGCGCGACATATCTCCGAACCGGTCCGCTTCACGGATCAGATCGAGGCAGTGTACGCGGCAGGCGCGCGCGTGTTCGTCGAGTGCGGGCCCGGCCTGACGCTCACTGGCTTGGTCGGACGCATCCTCGGCCGGCGTCCGCATTGCGTACTCGCGCTCGATGCCCCGGGACGGAACGGTTGGGAACAACTCGCACAGCTGCTGGCGCAGGCGGAAGCCAAGGGGCTGCCCATCAACCTCGGGCAATGGTTCTCAGGACGGGGACTGGCCGAGCAGGGGCTCGACGAGACATTGGCGCAAGCGCGCCGGCGCACCGAGCACGGCCCGTTGGTCTGGCGCGTGAACGGCGGCAGGGCCGTCCCCTGGTCCTCGCCGCCGCGTCCCGGCACGCCCCCTGCGCGGCCATCGCCCGCGGCACCGCCTGCGTCCGTACCCGCCGCCCACATGCAGGCGGGCATGCGCCCGGTGCAGGTATCGCAAGACACCGCTACAACTACTCATCGGAGAACGACAATGACCAGCAGAGAACCCCTGCCCGCCGATTTATCGGGCGACGCAGCCATGCCAGTGCCAGCATTTCCCGGGTCCTCAACGGACATGGGTGACTTTCACGACACGTTGAAATATCTGCTCGCATTCCAGACCGAGCAGCAACACGTCCTCCGCCAGTTCCTCGACCTGCAGGCACAGCTGGCCGGCATCGGTCCGCGCCACCTGGCGCCGCCGCTGGTGCTGCCGGTCGGGTCGACGCGGCCAGTCAATCCCGTGCCTGAACCGCGCCCCCGGACCACCGGCCCTGGCCTTGCGACAGCGCCGGCGAGCGCCGCACCGTCCCCCATTCATATCGGCAAGCCCGCGCAGGCGCCCGTCCTGCCCGAACTGCCAGCCGCGGCCCCGCTGGCCGTTTCCTCCGCTCCCATGGCAGCGCTGTCGGCGGCGGCCGACGGCAGCCTCGGCGAGGCCAGCCCGGCATCGACCGCCGAATTCTCGGCGGAGCTGTTGAAAGCGGTGTCGGAACGGACCGGCTACCCCGTCGACATGCTCGACATGGACGCGCACATGGAGGCGGACCTCGGCATCGATTCGATCAAACGCATCGAGATCTTCAGCAATCTCTCGCAACGCCACAGCCTCGTCGGCGATCGCGACGAAGAAATGCTGATCGAGGAGCTGTCGGGCTTCAAGACCTTGCGTGAAGTCGTGGCGTGGTACGAGCGCCTGCTTGCGCCCGAAGCGGAACCCACCGTAGCGGAGAGCCCGGCAAAAAAAGCGCCGGCTCCACTTTCGTCGCCGGATGAGGAAGTGGAGTCGAATGATGTACCGGCAGAGTCCGACCCCGTGCTCAGCTATGTCGTCCAGGCATGCGACGCACCGCTGGACGCGGACACGACGATCGCCTGGCCAGCCGGCGTCCCCATTGTGCTAGTCAGCAAGGTCTCGCCCCTCGCGATCGCGTTGCGCGAGCGCCTGGAGGAACAAGGCTGCCAGGTCCGTCACGTCGTGCCCGGCGCATTCACGCGGGCCGTCGACGCGTCGCGTCTCGAGGTCGACCTTTCCTCGCTCGACGCCGTGATGCCCCTTGCCGAGCTGTTGCGGGTGGACGAGACGCCGCCCGGGGCCCTGATCAACCTGATGGGCGCCGACGAGGGTGGCTCGACGTGGGACCACCGGAACGATGCGCGGGCACTGTTCATGCTCCTCAAAGTGCTGGGCCCCGCCCTGCGGCGCAGTGCCGACGCCGGCGCCGGCCGATTGATCAACGTGACGTCATTCGATGGCCGCTTCGGCCTCGCCGGCGGCGCGCATATCGCGGTCGGCAGTGCCGGCACGCTGGGCGTCGTGAAGTCGGCCGCCCGGGAATGGGCCAACGTCCGGGTGAAATGCATCGATGCCGCGCCGGCGCTCGATCCGGCGGAGCTCGCCGCCCAGATCACGCGCGAGATGTTCAGTTCGAATCCCGACATCGAGGTGGGTTTCGACGAGGACGGGCGCTACCGCATCGATCTCGTTCCCCGCGCACGCGAGCCTGACAAACTCGGGGAATTCGCCCTCGAACCCGGTTCCGTGGTCCTCGTGACCGGCGGCGCCTACGGGATTACCGCGAACCTTGCGCGCATGCTGGCGGACAAATATCACCCGCACCTCGTCCTCGTGGGCCGCAGTCCCTTGCCGGGCGACGAGGACGCGCTGACACGCGACGTGACGGATCCGCAGGCGTTGCGGCGCCTGCTGACGGCACGGTTCCAGTCACGGCATCAGAAGGTCCGGCCGGCGGCGGTCGAAGCCGAACTCAAGCAGCTCCTGAAGGAGCGCGAGATGGCGGCCAACCTCGCGGCCTTTCGCAACAGCGGCTGCACGGTGGAATACCACTGCCTGGATGTGCGGGACACCGAGGCGTTCAACGCGTTGCTCGACGAGATCTACCGGCGCCTGGGCAGGATCGACGGCGTCATCCACGGTGCGGGTGTGATCAGCGACAAACTGATACTCAACAAGTCCGTGGACACCTTCGACTCGGTGTTCGACACGAAAGTCCTGCCCGCGCTGACGCTTGCGGCACGGCTAGACCTTGCCGCCCTGCGTTTCATCGTCTTCCTGTCCTCGGTCGCCGGTCGGTTCGGCAACATCGGCCAGGCCGACTACAGTGCCGCGAACGAGGTGTTGAACAAGCTGGCGGACCAGCTCAGCCATGCCTGGCCCCACCTGCACGCGCTTTCCATCAACTGGGGGCCGTGGGATGCAGGCATGGTCAACGACGATCTGCGCCGGTTGTATGCATCGCGTTCGATCCAGCCGATCGCGCCCGCAACCGGGCAGCGCCATTTCCTGGATGAGCTCGAGCACGGCCCCCGTCGCCAGCCCGAAATCGTGATTACGTCCAGCATCGGCCAGATCGCGACCCTGCGGCTGACGAACTAGCGGAGCATGCAATGGACAACTACGACTATCCAGTTCTGGTCAATTTCACCCCGGTCAACGTCGCCACGCCGGTGCCTCAACGGCTTGCCCTGGAGGTGTCCGCATATGCCATGGCACGCAGCTATTGCAAGCTGCATGGCATCACCACCCGGCAGGGCAAGCAACAGGCCGTGGCCGACATACAGGGCAAATTCGAAGAGTATGCGGTGCCACCTGCCGTGATCAGGCAGCGGCAACTCGTCTTTTTCCCGAAGCCGGCCGACATCCGCGTCATGGATGGCGACATGTTCCTGGCCGATCCCGAGCACGCCCACCTGCGTATCTTCGCCGGCCCGGAGGATACCAAAGGCGCGGACCTGAAAACCCGGCACCAGTATTACGGGAAGATCGTCGGCGACTGCCTCGGCGAGATGTATGGCGACGCCGCGGTAGCGCCGGATGACCTGATCCACGTGACCTCCACGGGCTATCTGGCGCCGAGCCCGCTGGAGCGCCTGGTCGTGGAAAAGAAATGGTTTTCCACGTGCGTATCGCATTGCTATCACGCGGACAGCCATGGCGCTTTCTCCGCGATAAAGATGGCGCATGGATTCCTCGCATCAGGGCAGAACGGCACGGCGTCGCCCAGGCAGCGCGTGGATATCGTGCATACCGAACTGCTGTCCGGCCACCACGACATCGAGGATGTCAGCGCCGCGAACATTGCCGCGATGTCGCTGTACGCCGACGGTTTCATCAACTATTCGCTGTGCACCCCAGCACATGCTCGCGATTACGCATCGCCGGGGCTGCGCGTCCTTGCGTTCAACGAACGCCTGCTGCCCGATTCGGCGGACGCCATGACCCTGGTGCCGGGCCCGTACCGGTTCCGGACCACGACGTCGGACATGGTAGAGGTCGTCATCAGGCGCCATGTGTACGCGTTCGTCGACGACCTGCTGGGCCGGATCGGCATCGATTTCGAGCAGGCCAGGCCTGGCCTGATATTCGCGATCCACCCGGGCGGGCCGACGATCATCGAACGCATCGAGGATGAACTCGGGCTACTGGACGACCAGGTCGCCGTCGGGCAGGCGGTCCTGCGCGAGAACGGAAACATGTCGTCGGCCACGATTCCCCACGTCCTGAAAGGCATCCTCGACGAACCCGGCATCGCGCCCGGCACGCGCGTCGTCTGCCTCGGTTACGGCCCGGGACTTACCCTCGCCGGACTGGTACTGGAGAAGATCTGATGGCACCCACCAATCATTATCTGGTCTCGGGCAGCGCGCCGATCGTGGGCCGGGCGTTCGAGGCAGCGGCACACCAGGCGCCCGCCGACGATACCGGGACAGCGGCGCCCCGGCAGCCGGCACCTGTCCTGCCGTTCGTCGACCGGATCCTCGACTACCAGGCCGGCGCCAGCATCACGGTAGCGCGCCGTCTGGCGCTCGACACGGACCTGTTCCTGGCGGACCACAACTTCGTCCATGCCCCGGGGATCAAGCCACTTCGCGAATGCTATCCCGTGGTACCCATGACGGGCAGCCTGGAACTGATGGCCGAGGCGGCGGCATGTCTCACGCCCGGCTATGGCCTGCTCGGCTTCGAAAACGTCACGGCCCGGCGCTGGATCGCGGTGTCGGACAACGGCGAGCTCGCGTTGACGGTCAAGGGCCAGGTCGAGCAGGGGCACGAGCAGGTCGATCACAGGCGCATTGCGGTCGAAGTGCTGGCCGGGCCCGCGCACGAGAGCATGATCGCTTCCACCGTACTGCTCGGCACGCGTTATGCGGCCCCGCCGCCGGCGCAACCAGTCCTCCCGCCGGCCGGCACCACGGTCGATGCCGGTCAACTGTATGCGGACCGCCACCTGTTCCATGGACCGCGGTTCCAGTGCCTGCACGGACCGCTGCACGTCGGCCCCGACGGGTTGCATGGGCAATTGCGGGTCAGGCCCACGCAGGACTGGTTCGCCTTCTCGGACCATCCGCAACTGCTGTGCGACCCGGGACTGCTGGACACCATCGGCCAGCTCATTGCCGTCTGGAGCATGCAGGACGGCAGCTCCGCCTTCCCTGTCGGTCTTGGGCGGCTCGACTTCCATGGCCCGACACCGGCCGCAGGCAGCATCCTGCCCGTCACGATCAGGATCACGGGACGCCAGCTGAAGATGATCAGCGCGGACGTCGACATCGGCGACGGCGCGGGTGGCGTCTGGCTCCGCGTCGCCGGCTGGCGGTCCTGGCAATTCAAATGGGCGCCGGAACTCGTGGCCCTGCAACGCCACCCGAGCCGGCGCCTGCTCAGCGAGACCCGGACGTTGGCCGGACCCGATCGCGACATCGGTTACCAATGGCTGGCGGCGCAGACCATCGCCGGTTTCGACCTCGCCCTGCTGGCACGTCACTACCTGCGGGCCGAGGAAATGATCGAGTTCGACGCGAAGGCCCACTACCCGCAGCGACAGCTCGAATGGCTCCTCGGGCGCGTCGCGGCCAAGGATGCGGCGCGCGCCTGGAGCGCACGCACTGCCAACACGGATCTGGACCTCCATCCCGCGGCGTTCGCCATCCGCAACGATCCGCATGGCCAGCCCGTCGTCGCCTCCTGGCCGGCCCCGGTGCCCGTCCCGCGCATCAGTATCGCGCACAGCCATGGGGTCGCGGTTGCCATCGCGGCCGGCGCCCCGGTCGGCATCGATATCGAGTCCGTCGCCGAGCACGATGCGCACTGGCTGGCGAGTTTCACGACCGAAGGCGAGCGGCGACAACTAGCGGCATACGGTGCCCCGGAGCGAGCCGCCTGGATCACCCGCCTGTGGTGTGCCAAGGAAGCGTTCGGCAAGCGCCTGGGCCTCGGCCTCCATCGTCCGGCCCGGGATGTCGAAGCGTGCGCATGGGCGGACGACCACGGCCTGCGCATGCGCCACATACCGGACGGCGCGTGCGCCGATGTCAGGACGCTGCGTGACGGCGACTTCATCGTGGCGATCGACAGTCCCATGCACACGCACGACAACAAGGAGCAATCATGACCGTCAGCGCTGTTCCGGCACTCATCGAGATGCGCAATGTACACAAGCAGTACGAGCTTGGAGAGAACCGCATCGACGCACTCAAGGCGATCAACGTCTCGATCGTTCCCGGGGAATTCGTGGCCGTCTGGGGCCCCTCCGGGTCGGGAAAATCCACGTTCTGCAATCTGTGCGGCCTGCTGGATACACCCAGCTCGGGGAGCGTGCTGTTCCAGGGCGAGGACGCGGCAGCATTGTCGGACGATCATCGCAGCGCGTTGCGCAACCGCGCCATCGGCTTCGTGTTCCAGAGCTTCAATCTGATCCCGGTGCTCTCCGCCCTGGAGAACGTCATGCTGCCGCTTCAGGTCGGACAGGCGACGGCACGCGAAGCCCGGAATACCGCGCTGAAACGGCTCACCGACATGGGCCTGGAGCACCATCTGGCCCACCGTCCGGCCAAGCTCTCCGGCGGCCAGCAGCAACGCGTCGCCATCGCCCGCGCACTGGTCGGCGCGCCGATGCTCGTGGTTGCCGACGAGCCGACCGCCAACCTCGACTCCGAGAACGCGCTCAAGGTCATCGCATTGATGCGCTCGATCAGCCATACCGAGGGAACGGCGTTCGTGTTCTCGACCCACGACCAGCGCCTGCTGGAGCGGGTCGACCGGCAGATCGTCCTGCATGACGGCATGGTGCAGGACGACCGCAGGAACCACATCGCCTCCTTTGCCAACCGAGGTTAATCATGCTCACCTGGATCAAACTGGCTGTCCGTAACCTCTTCCGCAACGCGCGCCGCTCCCTCTTCACGATCCTGGCGATCGCACTCGGCTTCGTGGCCGTGAACGTGCTGGGCGGATTCATGGTCTACATCTTCAACAACCTGCAGGAAAATTACATCTACGGCGAGGCAAACGGGCACCTCACGATCTTCAAGACCGGATTTCTCGACAAGGGGAAGCTGGACCCGACGCGCTACCTGCTCACCGCGGACCAGCTCAGGATCGTCAAGGGCGTGACCGCCCGCCACCCTGAAGTACTCGTCAACACGGCGCAACTGGGCGTGTCCGGCCTGTTGAGCAACGGCGAAGTCTCGACGATCTTCATCGGCACGGGCCGCGTACCGTCCGATGTCGAGAAAATCAGGCGGTACGCCAACACGACCCAGAAGCGCATCCGGCAGTACGACGGCCAGCCGCTGGCGGACGATGACGTCAATGGCATCGGTGTCAGCCATGGCCTTGCCAAGGCCTTGAATCTGCCGCTCGGCGCCACCGCGGTGGCGATGTCGCCGACTGTGAGCGGCCAGATCAATGCCCTCGACGCCAGGCTGGTGCAACTCATCGATTCGCCTGTCGAGGTGCTCGATGACAAGCTCACCATCGTGCCGCTCGGGTTCGCCCAGAGCCTGTACGACACGCACAGCGTCGATCGGGTCACGCTGCTGCTCGACCGGGACACCGATGTCGAAGCGTTCCGGACGATCCTGGCGCAGGAATTGCGCCAATCCGGCCTCGACGTCGACATCCGGACGTGGGCCGAGCTGTCGCCCTTCTACACCAAGACGAAAAAGATGTTCGACGTGATCTTCGTCGTCAGCTTCGTCATCGTCTTCATGATCGTCGTGATGAGCGTGGTGAACACGTTCACCATGGCGGTCATGGAGCGCACCCGCGAGATCGGCACGCTACGCGCACTGGGCGTCAAGCGCCACCGCATCGTCGGGCTGTTCTCGATGGAAAGCGTCGTGCTGGGCGGCTTCGGATCGCTGCTGGGCATCGCGCTGACGCTGCTCGTCGTCACGTCGGTGAGCTGGCTGGAGCCTACGTGGATACCGCCCCAGATGGCGCGCCGCGTGCCGCTGCAAATCTACCTGGTCCCCCCGTACTGGGTATTCAGCACGCTCATGCTGATGCTGCTGTCCACCGTTGCTGCGATCCTGCCGGCCCGCAAGGCCGCGCGCATGCCCATCCCGAATGCGCTGGGCTATGCCTGAAGAACGAGGAGATTGCGATGACTGCACCGTACCTGACCCGATGGACTCGACCGGCCATGGCACTGGCGATCTTCCTGTCGCTGCCGCATCCGGGTCGCGCCGAGCCCTCTTCCACCGACATCCTGAGGGCGGCGGACGAAGCGCGCGGCAATGTCGATGGCCTCGCCTGGCGGGTCGCCATCGAGTCGTCCGAGAACGACAGGGTCACTGACCGGCTGGTCTACGACATCAAGGTGCGTGCCTTCGATTTCGCCGGTGTAAGCCTGGAGCCGCCCAAGTACAGGGGCAACAAGATCCTCATGCTCAACACCAACATGTGGTTCTACAAACCGGGCCTCAGCAGGCCCGTACCGATCTCGCAGCGCCAGAAACTGATGGGCGACGCGGCGTATGGCGATATCGCGGCCACCAACTATGCCGACAACTACGCGGCCACGCGGCTCCCCGACGAGCTCGTCAACGGCGAGGAGTGCTACGTATTCGACCTGAAAGCCAATATCGACAAGGTGACGTACGACCGCATCACCTATTGGGTTTCGAAAAAACGCCTGCTCGGGATCAAGGCCGAATACTTCACCGTATCGGGCAAGAAATTCAAATCCGCCTGGATGGATTACGCCAATACCGTCAAGGTCAACGGCAACACCCGTCCGTTCCTGTCCCGGATCGCCTTGCGGGGAGAATTGATGAACACGGAGGTGACTTACCTGAAACTCGCCAATCCACACATCGAAGCAATACCTGACTACGTCTTCAACCTGAATCTCTTCATGCGATGAGGCTAACGATGCGAAAACGGCTTTCCCTATGTGTAGTGGGTCTGGGTTTGTCCTGGTCGGCATATGCCGCGCCGGAGTCTTCGACTCTGGCCCAGGAAATCAGTGATGGATTTTATTCGCGCATCAATGGCCTAGCTTACGGGCTCTATCAGGATACGCTCTCCTCGCCGCTGAACCCGAACAACAGCCTGGGCATCGCAAGCAACCAGGCCGCGTTCCAGTTCCGCCCCGATTTCAACCTGAAGCTGCGCGCATTCGAATTCGACCTGCGGCCCCGCTTTTACTGGACGCGCTCGCGTATCGACTCTCCCGGCATGCCCCCTGACCGGAAGATCGAGCACAAGGTGTTCCTGAACGAGGGATCGATCCGCTTCCGTCCGCACGACCGGTTGACGCTGAGCTATGGCCGGGAAAACCTGCAGTGGGGGCCCTCCTCGCTCGTGTCGCCATCGAATCCCTTCAATGCCAACAACGGCAAGAACAACCCGAACCTCGAACAGCCGGGGCTGGACTATGCCCGCGCCGTCTACGTCGCGAGTTCCGCCGTTACCGTTTCGCTCATCGACAACACCGGCAGGGGCCGTCTCGATCCGCTCAATCGCTATCGCAAGGCACGCGCCGTCAAACTGGACTTCACTGGCGACACGACCTACTTTTCGCTGATCGGATCGAAAGCGACCGGCGAAGGGAGTCGCATTGGCGGCTTCGCCGGATGGAACGTGTCGGACGCGCTGTTGCTGCATGCGGAAGGCAGTGTCGGGCGCAAGTCGGGCAGCCCAGGGGTCGCGCCGCGCAACCGGCAGTTGCTTACCGGCGCGTCGTACACCCTGGAAAGCGGCCCGACGCTGACAGCCGAGTATTTCTTCAACAAGGATGGCTGCCCCGACGCGCCGATCCAGACCTGCCTGCAACGCAGGGGGGCATTGCTCGATCCCGTCCTTCCGCTGGCGCGGCGACGCTACGCGATGCTGCAATTCCTCGACACGAAAATCGCCGGCAAACTCAATCTGACGGCGCGCTACATCCGCAATCTCGATGACGTTTCATCCCACTTCATCGTCAACGCGGAATACGAACTGGGCGACCATTTGCAGCTATTGATCGTGCCGGCGCATTACCGCGGGACGGCGAACAGCGAATTCGGCAGCCTGCTGCACAGATCGGTATTCGTGGGCGCGTCCTACACCTATTAGCGTCTTGCAGAAGCATATGGAGACCATGATGGAATCGACACGCACGTTTGCCATCGTCACGATGGGCAGCGGAGATTACCTCGGCTCGACCGTACGGGACCTGGCACTGGCCAACGCGCTATGGCGGCGCGGCCATAAAGTCGTGATCTACTGGATGATGGAAGTGAACGCCGAACTCGCCGACCCCGGCATCGCGCACCGCATGCTGTGTCATGGCACGCGCTACCATTTCGCGACGCCGTCCGGATTCCTCGACCAGTGCGTGGGCCGTCTGTTGTTCCTGTTGCCGCGACGCCTGCGCGTACGCACGATTCAGGCGCGCAGCGGTTATGTCGACCGCCTGCTGCGCAACCTGATCCATGCGCTCTACGGCCGCCCCGAAGGAGACCGGGGCCTTGCGCGGCGCCTGCAACGCCTTCTCGCACGCGATGGGGCCAGCCATGTGTTGATGAGTTTCGCGGCGCTCGGCCCCCTGGCCCTGGAGGCGCAACGGATGAGCACGCACGAGTTCGACTACCTGCTGACGTTCCAGGGGGACGAGCAGTTCGCTGCACACGCTAAACAGTTGGGGCTGCTCGACGAGTTCCACCGCCTGCTCAACGAGGCCATCCGTGCTTCCGCCTGGCCATCCGTCGTCGTCAGTGCCGACTACGCGGACCGGATCGTTGCGGAGATGGACGTGCCGCGAGACTCGCTCGCGGTCGTGTACAACGGCATCGTGCAATCCGAGCGCAAGGTCAAACATTCGTTCGCGAGCCTGAAGTCGGCCTTTCCGGGCTTGTCGCCGCATTATCCGATCGTCGCCTATGTCGGACGCCAGGACGCCGAGAAAGGCATCGATCTGCTGCTCTACGCAGCCCGGCTGCTGGCCAGGCGGAACACGGCGATGCAACTCGTCATCTGCGGCTCGACGGCGAAAGGCGGCACCTACCGCAAGGTGCTGGACGATCTGGCCACCCATCTCGACCTGAAGGTCTTTCACGCGGGTTCGATTTCAATCGAAACACGCGACGCGTTGTACGCGCACAGCCATTGCGTGGTCTGTCCGTCGGTCAATCGCGAGCCGTTCGGTCTCGTCGTTGCCGAAGCAATGAGCCATGGTGCCCCCGTACTGGTACCCGACTATGGGGGCATCGGCGAAGTCATCCGCGACGGCGAGAAAATGGGTGGCCTCCTGTTCAAGGCGTGGGACAGCGGCGATCTCGCCACCCAGCTCGAACGCCTGCTGCTGGACCGCCCGTTGCACCGCCGCCTTGCGGGCAATACCAGGGCCATCGCCAAACGCTTCACGGTCGACAATATGGTCGACGCCGTACTGAACCTGCTCGAGACCGCGACCAGGAGAACGGGCGCCTCCGCAGCCACGCCGGATGCGGTGACCGACGCCTGAGGTGGGCAGCCCGCCGCCCACCCGGGCATGACAGCCTGGTGAGCTGCCACCAGTTCATGTTCTACCCGCCGACATTGGAAAAGATCGTCAGGGTCTCGGTCGCGCTGACTGTCGTCCAGTTCTGCCAGCCGCCCGTGTTCGGCAGCGCGATGGTCGGACCCATGTCCTGGCCGTTCTGGCTGAGCACGACCTGGCCGGTCGCACCCGTCGTGGCGATGCGGTACGACACCGTGTACCAGCCGGACGAGGAAGGATTGACGGAATAGCTCATCCAGCCGCCGGCGTCGATGTAGCCGATGGCACGGCCGCGCCGCCGCCAGCGTCCCGGTAGTCGCTGCCGCCGTGCAGCGGCGTGATCTTGTCGCCGTCTACCGCGAGGCCGTCCGAGCTCTGCTTCACGCCGATCACCTGCACGCCCAGGTTGCCGCGCACGGGGACGGGACCGAGGTCGGTGTCGATGCTCAGCTTGGCGTAGCCGGTGGTGACCTTCTCTTCCCCGCTCCAGTTCTGGATCGCGAGGTCGGCGCTGCGCGCGGCCTGCTGGTCGTAGCACCTGGCCAGCACGCCCAGCGTGTCGTACATGAGCACGGCCGGGATGCCGGCAAAGGAGAGCGACGTGGACGGCTTGACCAGGTCCGGCGACACCGACACCGGCGCGTGGTTATTCTTCAGGAAGTAATAGTTGTTGATGGGCCGTTGATCAGCTCGGAATGTCAATACTTGCGTGTGATCGGATAACAACAGCATGCGTCCAAAGAAAAAGCCCCTGCAATCAGGGGCGCTTCTCGACGCATTTACCTCGACCTGGCCCGCGCCGCATGCAGCTTGCGGTAGCTGTCCATCAGGCGATGATGCCGGTCGAGCCCTTCCAGCTTCATGCTCGTCGGGCTCAAGCCGTGGAAACGCACGCTGCCGTCGACCGAACCCAGCACCGCGTCCATGCGCGGATTGCCATACATCCGGCGGAAATTGGCCACGTAGTCGTCCAGCTCCAGCTCGTCGTCCAGCACCACCTCCAGCACCACGTTCAGCGCCTGGTAGAACAGGCGCCGCTCGACGGTGTTGTCGTTGTATTGCAGGAACGCGCCCACCAGTTCGTGTGCCTCCTCGAACTGCCGCAGCGCGAGATGGATCAGCAATTTCAGCTCGAGGACCGTCAACTGGCCCCATTCCGTGTTCTCGTCGAACTCGATGCCGATCAGGGTGGCGATGTCGGAATACTCGTCCAGCTCATTGTTCTCCAGGCGATCCAGCAGCGCAGCCAGCGCGTCGTCGTCCAGGCGATGCAGGTTCAGGATGTCTGCGCGGAACAGCAGCGCCTTGTTGGTGTTGTCCCAGACCAGGTCCTCGACCGGATACACTTCCGAAAAACCGGGCACGAGGATCCGGCACGCCGTGGCGCCCAGCCCGTCGTACACCGCCATGTACACTTCCTTCCCCATGTCCTCGAGAATCCCGAGCAGCGTCGCGGCTTCCTCGGCATTGGCATTGTCGCCCTGCGCGGTGAAATCCCATTCGACGAAATCGTGGTCCGCTTTGGCACTGAAAAAGCGCCATGACACCACGCCGCTGGAATCGATGAAGTGCTCGACAAAATTGTAGGGCTCGGTCACGGCTTCGCTGGCGAAGGTCGGCTGCGGCAGATCGTTCAGGCCCTCGAAACTGCGGCCCTGCAGCAGTTCCGTCAGGCTCCGCTCCAGCGCCACCTCGAAGCTCGGATGCGCGCCGAACGAGGCGAATACGCCGCCCGTCCGCGGATTCATCAGGGTCACGCACATGACGGGATAGGCGCCGCCCAGCGACGCATCCTTGACCAGCACCGGAAAGCCCTGCGCTTCCAGTTCCTGGATCCCGGCCACGATGCCCGGGTATTTCGCCAGCACCTCTTGCGGCACGTCCGGCAGCGCGATCTCGCCTTCCAGGATCTCGCGTTTTACCGCACGCTCGAAAATCTCGGACAGGCATTGCACCTGCGCTTCGGCCAGCGTGTTACCGGCGCTCATGCCATTGCTGGCATAGAGGTTCTCGATCAGGTTGGACGGGAAATAGACCGTCTCGCCGTCCGACTGCCGCACGTAAGGCAGCGACACGATCCCGCGCGCGACGTTGCCGGAATTGGTGTCGACCAGATGCGAGCCGCGCAATTCGCCCTCCGGGTCGTAGATGGCGCGGCAGTACGGATCGAGGATCTCGTCCGGCAATGCATCGTCGGGGCCGGGCTGGAACCAGCGCTCGTCCGGATAATGGACGAAGGCCGCGTTGGCGATCTCCTCGCCCCAGTAGCTGCCGGCATAGAAATGGTTATTGCTGATGCGCTCGATATACTCGCCCAGCGCGGACGCCAGTGCGCTTTCCTTGGTCGCGCCCTTCCCGTTGGTAAAACACATCGGCGAATGCGCATCGCGGATATGCAGCGACCACACGTTTGGCACGATGTTGCGCCATGACGCGATTTCGATCTTGATGCCGAGGCCGGCCAGCAGCGCGGACATATTGGCGATGGTCTGTTCCAGCGGCAGGTCCTTGCCGGGAATATAGGTAGCGGCGTCGGCGGCAGGCTGCAACGTCAGCAACGCCTGCGCGTCGGCATCCAGGTTCTCGACTTCTTCGATCACGAACTCGGGCCCGGTCTGCACCACTTTTTTCACGGTACAGCGATCGATCGAACGCAGGATCCCCTGGCGGTCCTTCTCCGAAATGTCAGGCGGCAGCTCGACCTGGATCTTGAAGATCTGCTTGTAACGGTTCTCCGGGTCGACGATATTATTCTGCGACAGGCGAATATTGTCGGTGGGGATATCGCGGGTGTTGCAGTACAACTTCACGAAGTACGCCGCGCACAGGGCCGACGAGGCCAGAAAATAATCGAACGGGCCCGGCGCCGAGCCATCGCCCTTGTAACGGATCGGTTGATCCGCGATGACCGTGAAGTCATCGAACTTGGCTTCCAGACGCAGCTTGTCGAGAAAGTTGACCTTGATTTCCATCGGAGATTCCTAGTATTTCAAAACACAAAGCCCCGTGAATACAGGGCTTTGCAGGGTAAGGCAAGCATCTTACCCGATCCATTGCCCGCGGGCGAATGCAACGGCTCGGAATGCATTGACACGAGGGCGGAAATCGTACAGACTCGACAAGATGTTAGCGCTATTGGTTTGATGGTACAGGATGTTATAGACCTACACTGACGGCGACGACACACCAAGACTATCCAAGGAGACTTGTATGAACACCAGTGCCGTCGAGAGCACGAGTACCATCCAGGAGGCGGAAAACACCCGCCTCATCGTCCTGATCAGCTGCGTCGCCACCATCGGCGGCTTCCTGTTCGGTTTTGACAGCGGCGTCATCAACGGCACCGTCGACGGCCTGAAGCAGGCCTTCCATTCGACCGACGCCGAACTCGGCTTCGAAGTCGCGTCGATGCTGCTGGGCTGCGCGCTCGGCGCGTTCACCGCCGGCCGGCTCGGCGACCTCTGGGGCCGCCGTACCGTGCTGCTCATCTCGTCCGTGATGTTCCTGGTGTCGGCACTGGGCGCAGGCTTTGCAACGAGCTCCGTCGTCTTCGTCGCCGCGCGCGTGCTGGGCGGCTTCGCGGTCGGCGCGGCCAGCGTGATGTCGCCGGCCTACATCGCCGAAGTGGCATCGGCCCGCTACCGCGGCCGGCTGGCGACGGTCCAGCAGATCGCCATCATCAGCGGCCTGTTCTGCGCCTTCCTGAGCAACTATTTCTTGGCGCACGCGGCCGGCGCGTCGACCGGCGTGCTGTGGCTGGGACAGGAAGCATGGCGCTGGATGTTCTGGATGATGGCGATTCCGTCCGTGCTGTTCCTGCTGCTGCTGCTGACCATCCCGGAAAGCCCGCGCTTCCTCGTCGCCAAGAAGCGCAAGGACGAAGCGCTGGCCGTGCTGCAACGCCTGTACGGCGCAGCCTCGGCCCGCGCGAAGTTCGCCGCGATCGACGTGTCGCTGGCCGAAGACCACCACCGTCCGCGCCTGTCGGACCTGGTCAACAAGACGACCGGCAAGCTGCGCCCCATCGTGTGGGTCGGCATCGGCCTGGCGACGTTCCAGCAGCTGGTCGGCATCAACGTGGTGTTCTATTACGGCGCGGTGCTGTGGCAGGCCGTGGGCTTCTCCGAAAGCGATGCCCTGCTGATCAACGTCCTGTCGGGTGGCCTGAGCATCGGCGCCTGCATCGTCACGGTGTTCCTGATCGACCGCATCGGCCGCAAGCCCCTGCTGTGGATCGGCTCGGCCGGCATGGCGGTGACGCTCGGCATCGTGACGTTCGCCTTTGCCAGCGCCTCGCTCGACGCGACCGGCAAACTGGCCCTGTCCGGCACGATGGGCGTGGTCGCCCTGGCCGCTGCGAACATCTACGTGATCTTCTTCAACATTTCCTGGGGTCCGGTGATGTGGGTCATGCTGGGCGAGATGTTCCCGAACCAGATCCGCGGCTCGGGCCTGGCGGTCGCCGGCGCGGCCCAATGGACGTCCAACTTCCTGATCACGGTGACCTTCCCGATGCTGCTCGCGAGCATCGGCCTGGCGGGCGCCTACGGCCTGTACACCGTGGCCGCCGTGATCTCGGTCTACTTCGTGCTGCGCTACGTGCATGAAACGCGCGGCAAGGAACTGGAGCAGATGGAAGGCTGATCGCACGCGGTAGCCCCCGACCAAAAGGTCGTTGATGAGCGCATCCGCCTCATCAACGACCTTTCGTTTTTTCCGGGATTACTTGAATCGATCGAAGAAGGCCTTGGACTCCTGCGCCGAAAAGCCGGGGTACCAGTGGCCACCCGTCTCGGATTCCTGCTGGGGCCCCTGGCCACGCCCTGTTTCCGCCGGCACCTGGGCGAATGGGTCAATCCGCTCGGCATGGGACTGGAAACCGCCGGCTTCCTCGGCCTGGCATGGCTGATCTCGGCGACACCGGACGGCATGGCGCCGGCATCCAGGCAGCTTGCCGTCCTGCTGTTCTTGATCGGCTTCGGACAGGGGCTCGGCTTGCCGACGCTGATGACGATGATCACGGGCCGCGTAGCGCCCGCCCATGCCGGCATGATCGCCGGCATCGCCAGCTCGACCCTGCAGGTGAGCACCGCGCTCAGCGTGGCCCTGGTCGGCGGGATCTTCTACACGGTCCTCGGCGGACGGGACGACCCGGCGGCGATCGCCCACGCCTTCGTCCTCGCCGCCCTGTGCATCGCCCTCTGCCTCGGCGCCGGCGTGGGGCTGGGGATGACGCTCGCCCGCCGCGCCGCCGTCGCGTCCAGGCAAGGCCACTTTGCGATGACCGGCAATGAACCGGTGATCGTTTTGACTACCGCAACCGGCCCGACCGACACCGTGCATGACAACCCGGCGGACGATCCGGGCCGCCGGAGCCGGTGAATGGCGAGACATCGATGTTGCCGGCCGGGGTATTTTCGCGGAACGATTCCGTTTCGGGCGGGCCAGGCGCCGCGCCGTTCGCGGTCATTCCCGTATGCGCCGGTTCGAGCGCCCAGGTCCAGGCAAAACGCGTCATGGCGCTCTTGGATGCCGCGTAGACAGTCCTCTCGGCATCCCGAGATCGACGCGAACGGCCCTGTCTAGAACGGCCGCTTCGACGCCATGTGAATCGCCACGACTATCGTAGACACTTCTGAGCCATAATGTTGGGCACAAGGAGAAGGTATGAGCGGAAAGCGGTACACAGAGGAATTCAAGATCGCGGCGGTCAAGCAAGTGGCGGAGCGTGGCCACCCGGCGAGCGAAGTAGCTGCGCGCCTTGGGGTGAGTATCCATAGCCTGTACACCTGGACAAAGCGCTACGGCGTGCCTGAAGAAGAGCGCAAGACCGTAGATTCCCAGGCCGAGGAAATGCGGCGCCTGAAGGCCGAGTTGAAGCGCGTCACGGAGGAGCGCGACATCTTGAAAAAGGCCGCGGTGTACTTTGCCAAGACGTCCGGGTAAGGTACACCTTCATTGTCGAATTACAGGACCAATTCCCGGTACGGCGATTGTGCAAGGTGCTCGGTGTGCATCCCAGCGGTTTTTATGCCTGGCGTTTGAACCCCGGATGGTGCCCCAGAGCGTGGTGTATGAAGAGTTCGCCGGAATCGGCGTTTAGGAAGGCAGCCTGAAGGGCGGCCATTGTGATTCTTGAGGTAAATTTGGGTTTGCGAAGACTCAACTCAACCAAAGGAAAGCACAATGACCAACGCCACTATCGCATTATCCGAGCTCGCCGAAAAGGGGGCAGACGCCGATTTCATCCG